>DATFFC010000001.1:0-7691 GCA_035250505.1 Nitrospiraceae bacterium
TACAAAGCTTGTTTTCAGGCCCCGCCGCTGGGCATTTCCACCCATGGAGAGGATGGGGGGTGGCCGGCAAGGCAGAAAACCATTGACCGCGATCGGAAGGGCTCGCCCGTCGTTCGCACACCAGCAGATAGTCCCTTAATAACGAACTCATTAGTAAATCAAGATCGCCAAATGCTCTCAGCGGCTTTCTTTCTTCTGATTTCGACCTCTTCACAGAGCCTTCTCATCATTGCCGCTTAAAAGACTTCCGCTGTTAGGAATCGGGTTGTCAATCCGCAGCTTTCGATACGTCAACCACATCTCCGCCGCTAAAGCCCAAACAACTTTGATCTTCAGATCGCGCTCAAGGACCTCGACCACCGGAGCTGCATCCCACCCGCCACCGTTGATATAAATGGCATCCACTGAACCGGACATGTTTAACAAACCCCGCCTGCAATGGCGGTAAACGTCCATAGAGGAAACCTCATCCAGAGCCCGGAGCGAGGTCGTGTATAGTCCGGCACTTTCGCCGCTCATGCTAAGACCCGGCATCAGCTCTGATTGAATTCCGAAACAGCCGAAATAATTGACGATGGCCTGGTTCAGTTCGTCCCCATAGTAAGTCGCAACGGCTACTTTCCGGACACCCAGAGTCTGAAGAGCGATAGCGTGGGGTTCCATCGGCGTGACGACCGGTAGACCAATCTTCCTCGAGAGCTCCGCCGCCCACTCGCGCTCGAAATCCAAACCTTTGAGCAAAAATGGCGGCGTTCCGCTCACGGCGATAATATCGCACCCGACTTCTTTGAGCTGAACCGCCAGCTCTTCAGCCCGTTTAAAACCTTCCAGGAATGATTCCCGCTTCTCGCTGCGAAATCCGATAAAAGTGGGCAC
The DNA here is from genome assembly GCA_035250505.1 of Nitrospiraceae bacterium. GTDB lineage: Bacteria > Nitrospirota > Nitrospiria > Nitrospirales > Nitrospiraceae > DASSBQ01. The sequence continues at coordinate 877 of DATFFC010000001.1, forward strand.
GATTTCCACACCTTCGGGTGCGTTCTTGTACCAGAAGGCAAAAGACTTGCCGCGATGCGTCGGTTTGATCAAGCCGATGCGAGCTCTCCAAGCAACCATTGTTTTCCTCCTGTGCGCGAGTGGTCACAGCCTACCGAGCTGCATACTGCGCCGGTCCACGTGTCGTCAACCGGCCAGCTGACCTTCCGGAAATTCTCGACGCGCCTGCGTGATCCGGCGGTTTTTTTCACCCGTGTCGTCCATCGTCTATTGTGGGTGCGGCGTTCGGCCGCCGCTTGTGGAGATCCCCGCGATGTTCGTCGTCACGCTCGGTCAGACCTGAGTTTGACTTATGGGGCGATCGGCCTCCCCTTTCGGCGTTGCTCTTGACGAATATCTAACGCGCTTTCTCCAACTCGGCCAGACGACTCTTCGCCTGATTCGCGTAAGATGAGTCGGGATATTCTTCGACGATCTGCCGATAAAGTTTCGTCGCGTGCGGCCTGTTATTCTGCTTCTCTTCGAGCTGCGCGGTATCGTATAAATCTTTCGCTTTATCGCCGCAGCCCGCGAGCAGCAGGAGGAGGCACGCGGCAAGAAATCTTCGCATGAAAATTCTCCTAAATGGTAGGCGCTGGACTTACTCTGTAGTGTGCAATCAGCTCATCCTGCGGGTCCGCGCCGAGACCCGGGCCCTGCGGAACTTCAACTCCGCCGTTGATGACAGGCACGGTCTTGGGCAGGTGGCATCCTATGACTCCCGCTAGCACGACCTATCTCTGAACGGGTTGGTCCACGAACGTCGCGATCGGCTGGCCGGTCTCGACGATATAGGTCGACAGCATCCGCCCGGTTTCCGGGCCGAGGTCGCGCGCATTATGAGGGGTCCGCGGAGGGATCAGGAATCCATCCCCTGGGTTCAATACTACGGTGGCACGTCCCTGTACCCTCATCTCGACCTGGCCTTCCATGATGTAGCCGACCTCTTCTCCTGGATGAACGTGCCATCCGGACTCGACTCCCGCCGGAATCAACGTCTCGACCTGGACCATCTCGCGACCTGAAATCGATAACGGCGAGCGTTGGACCTCGCGCCGAGCAAGCTTGCCCGCCAGGTCGTCCCGTGTTCGCTTATCGGCCTGTCCGGATGCGGGGGCCATGTAGGCGGCCACGCCGGCCAACGCTACAACTGCAACCAGCACGAAAACAATCCGTTTCATACGATGGCTCCTTCAAATATAGGTAATGAACCGATGCGTAATCCGGCAAATCGCGGATCATGGTTCACAACGGGCGTGATCACAAAACAATCCCGAATCAGGGCTGCCTATCGGGCTTCGAATACGGACGATCCGGAATAGGGGCATTCGTGTCTAGACTTGCCTAAGTCTACTAACTAGTGATGCGCGACGACGGGGCGTCAGCCGCGAGTTCACGCTGAAGGATAGCTCTACCACGTGCCGGCCCGTGGCAATAATGTACGAACCTAGCCGCGCCAGTCGTAGTAAAGATTGGCGTAGTCTGTATTGTAGATACCGCCTTGCTTGATGCCGCGCGGAAAGGTCGACGCTGCCGGAAAGTCGCCGCTACAATAAATCTCGAGCAGGTTTCCGGAGGGATCGCGAAAGTACATCAAGGCTTTCTTGCCGTCGCGCGTCCACGGACCCGGCGTTACCACCCCATGGGATTTGAGCCACTCGATCATCGGCAGGAAATTTTCGGCGTCCGCATGAAAGGCGTAATGTGGATATTCGACGTCGCGCCCGGTCGGCACGCCGCCGCGCGTCGACAGGCCGACGACGGCGCCGGCGAGCCGAACCTCAGTGAACGTCTCCGGATCGCTCGTTGCCATCGGTTCGCCGCCCATCACCTCGATGAAGAAGCGCTTGGACTGTTCGATGTCGCTAACCGGCATGCTCAAGTGACCGAAGGAATGGATGCGCGGCCGTTCGGCGGCATTGCCCACGGCACCGTTCCACTGATACTGGAGCGCTTCGAGCGGCAGCGGTCTCCCGCCCTGGCGCGGTCCGAGTGCGAGCTCGCGAATGTCTTCGTAACCACTATCGCAGTAAAACTCGAATAGATTGCCCGAAGGATCGCGAAAATAGAGTAGCGCAGTTTTGTAGTTTCGCGTCCAGCCGTGGTGAGGCACCTGGCATGCTTCCAGCCAGCGGCTGGCCAGCGCAAAGTTCTGTCCGTCGACATTGAGCCCATAGTGCGGGTATTCCACCGTTGGCCCGGTCCAACCGCCGGATTGCTGAGACATGCCGAAGATCATGTCGGCGATGCGTACCTCGGCGAATCCGGGAATGTCATGGATGAGTTCCCCGCCCAATACCTGGGTATAAAATCGCTTTGACTCTTCCACGTCACGGCACGGTAGACTGATATGGTGCAAGCAACCGAAGCGGGGGCGTTGATGCTGCGCGGTTCCGGATCTGCTCTCCATGGCTCGGCTCCTCCGGAGTGTGATGGTCGGACTATGACACGGACTGTGCACCGTGAACAAGGTGCGAAACGTAAATTCGTCCAACCGTTCAAGACGTTCAATGGTTCGATAAGCTTACCATGAGCGGTTCCGAATTACGCTCATCCTGAGTTCATCGAAGGATTCGCGGAGAGCACCACGCAGTTGAATCCGGTGCAGTGGGCGTTAAGGTAAGACGAGTCCAGATAGTATTTTTACTTGAAAGGAGCGGATTATGGCCAAATGGTTTTTCGAACCGGGGCATACCGCGGCAGCGTTTTGTGTGCGTCACATGATGGTGACTTTTGTCCGCGGCCATTTCAAAGATATTCACGGCACCCTTGTCTTCGATCAGGAGGACCCGGGCGCGACTTCCGTCGAGGCCACGATCGAAGCTTCTGGAATCTGGACAGGTGAAGCGGCGCGCGACGCCCACCTCAAGAGCGAGGACTTTCTCGACGTGGAGAAACATCCGAAGATTACTTTCGCAGGGAAGCAGGTGGAATTGGCCGGCGCGGACGAAGCGGTTCTCAGGGGCGAGTTAACGATTCGAGGTATAACCCGCACGGTGCCATTGCGCGTCCATTATCTAGGACAGTGGCAGACTCCATGGTGGGAAGATGGAGTGGATAAGGGACCGAAGACTAGGGCGGGCTTTGCTGCCACCATCACAATCAATCGCCACGACTTCGGCGTGAGCTGGAACAGCACTTTAGACAGGGGTGGCGTCGTCGTCGGCAACCTGGTTGAGATCGCGATCGACGCCGAAGCGATCCTGCAAGAAGAATGATCAGCTTCTGCGGATCGAAATGAACCTGCTACAATCAGGTCCATGGTGCAGCGGTCATCCTGGGAGATCTTTACAAAACCAGCAGCGCGTCGGACACACAACGGAATCCTATGTAGGCGTGGCCCGAGGCGGCGCGACCGGCGTCAACGGCTTCGCGGGATGTGGACGTAAGCCCTTCGGGACCGCTGGATGAATTCCCGCCGCGGGCGACCACCGTGTCGGTGGGCGCCGGCTCCTCGCGTCCCTCCTTTGGATTATAGGGATAAGCTTTATAAATCGAACGAGTCCATTCCCAAACCTGTCCTGCCATATCGAGAACCCCGTAGGGGCTTGCTCCTTTAGGAAACTGCCCGACGGGAACCGTTTGACCGCGAAAGCCGCCGATAAACGCCAGATCAGGGCGGGGCATGTCATTACCCCAGGGATAGAGCCGGCCGTCGGTTCCACGCGCGGCTTTTTCCCACTCCGCTTCGCTGGGAAGCCGCTTACCGGCCCACGCGCAATAGGCGGCGGCGCCGTACCGGCTCATCTCACCGGCAGGGTGATTCTCGAAACCTTCCTTGGGCAGCCACTTGCCGCCTCGATTGTGGACCAGAGCGTCGGGATCCGCGACATCCAAATACATTTCACCCTTGGGCCCGGTGGGACCTTTTTCCTGGATGAACTTCGCGTACTCTCTGGCGGTAACAAGATTTCTATCGATGTAGAAGGCTGGGAGAAACAATCTGTGCGCCGGAGTTTCGTCCTTGGGCCCACCGTCTCGCCCCATTGTAAATTCCCCGGCTGGGATGTTGACCATTCCAGCGAACTTTCCCCCGCGAGTCTCCGCTGCCGCGGCAGCTCGGATTTCCCGCGCAGCGATCATGGCGAGGAACATAAACAAAATCGTGGAAACTATTAGCTTCCGCAGGTTCGTAGCCATGGCCGCGCTCTAACATGGCGGAATGTTGGATGGCAAGCGGCAATTCCTCGGTCAGCGAAAATAAAATCGAGATTCGACCGTTATCTCTACCCCTGAACTACCAAGATGTTTGACACCGTTAACAATGCGGCCACTTGCGGTCGGATATATCAGGACGTCGCCGACTTCTATATTATGGCATGAGCGGTCGGGAAAAAGTGGGGTTGGAAACTGATGAGAATCCGGCCGCTCTGTGAATTTTCAAGATCGTCGATCGCCGACCTGTATGCTCACCTAGTCAGGCCACGAACCGAAGGAGAAAAAGCCATGATGACTCGTCTCATACCGAAGATATTCTTCAATCGAATGAGCGAAGGTCTCGATCTCTTCGTAGATTGCCTTGGCTTTAAAATCCTTCATCAGGAGGCCTCACTTGCGGTTGTCGAAAGGGACAGCGCCAAGGCGTATGTCGTGGAGAGCCCGGAATATGCGGCGAAGGACCGGCCGGAAATCGCTATCGAAACCGATACGATTCACGATCTTCACAAGGAGATCTCCTCAAAACGACCAGAGATGCTGCATCCGAACTCAAGCCAGGTCGAAAAGAAACCTTGGGGCTCTCTGGAGTTCGCGCTTTTGGATAAGACCGGCGTTTGTGTAGTGTTTCGTCAGTGGGAGGTCTAACATAGGTGAGGAGCCGCCGCGTTCAAAGCGACGCGGGAGTAACGTGAGAGAAATTTTATCCACGATCGACCGATCAGGTCTTCGTATTCCCGCCCTTCTGCTGATTGCCTTCACGATGTATTCGGTCGGCTGTGCTCGCCGGTTTCCGGCGACTGAAGTCACGCCGATAAAGGCCGCAAACCCTGCCGAGCTCCAGCGCCATCTACTGTCCCGCAAGCCCGACATAGCGCAGTTTAGGTTGCGTGGGCCCTTTGCCGTCATCGAGCGCAGAGATCTGGAAATCCCCGTATCTCCGGATCTCACCGTGGAAGCGGACTTGTACCTGTGCGCGGCGGCACGTAGAGGCCCCCTGATCATCGTGTTGCACGGTTACGACAATTCCAAGGAGGACCATGCCTTCCAGGCAATGCACCTGGCCTCCTGGGGCATGCATGGCATTGCCATCAATTTGCCCAAGCATGGTCCATGGATCGCCAATGGCAGAAGCCTTGCCGCGCTCGTCGAGGCCCTTCAACGGACGCCGCAGCTCGTCGACAATCGCATTGACGTCGACAAGATCATTCTCGTCGGCCACTCATTCGGCGCCACCGCCGTCGCCGCCGCCTTGGGGGAAGGCGCGCGCGCGCTGGGCGGCGTTCTGCTCGATCCCGCCGGGATCGGCAGGCAATTGCCGCAATTGCTGAGGCGGATCACTGTTCCGGTGATGGTGATCGGCGCGGACGAGGACATCTGGCCTACCCGCAACCGCGGACAATTCTACCGGTTCATTCCCGCCGCTGTCGGAGAGATCTCGATTCGGGACACCCTCCACCAAGATGCGCAGTATCCGAGCCAATACACGCTGCGCGCATTCCAGGACCAGCCCGAGGATAGCGAAGAAGCGCAAATCGCTTTCGTCAGCGCGCTGACCGCTTCCGCCTTCGGCCTTGCGGCCACCGGTAGCTTGGACTATGCCTGGGCCAGCTTTGAGAACGGTCTTAACAAAGGTATTTTTTTCAACGCGAGGAGAAAATGACTGTCATGGGTTCAGTCAAATCGTGGATGAGAAGCTGGAAGACCGGCGGAATGCGTTTGGCCATTCTGTTCGTCATCCTTCTGCAGGCGCGAGTTGGCTGGCCACAGGAACTCGCTCCGCCGCGGCTCGACGAGGAAATCGCCAAGCAGGAAAAAATCTTCCAGAGGCGGGGCGCCGATGTTCCCGGCGGCTACATCACCAATCGAGGGCTCTCGGACTACGCGGAGCTTCTTCCTACCGGGTTTTGCGACGGTCTCGGCAGGCTTGGCAGCCCGGACCGATGGCTCGATATCGGCGCGGGCGCCGGACAGGCGATACTCGACTACTACGCATCCGAAGGCGACGCGCCGTCGGGCGAAAAGTGCGCGCGGCCCGGCGACAAGGCGCGCGCGGTCGCGATGTCGATAGAGGACCGCCGGACGGACAAGTGGCGACAGCAGGCCGCGAGCCTCGGTAATGACCGTCTACGGTATCTCTTCGGCAAGCGTCTGCGGGACTATTCGCCCGAGGAGCTTGGAAAATTCCAGATCATCACCGACGTGTTCGGCGGTTTCACGTATACCGATGACCTGTCCCGGTTCGTTGACAAAGTGCTGAGCTTGCTGGAGGTCGGCGGGAGCTTCTATACGCTGGTGCCGGGCGTGCACTTAGAGGATGGCAAGGATAAACTCGGAGTCTTTTATCTGACCGAGCTGGAGAATGCCGCTTTCCGCCCCGAGAGAGTGTGCTCCTGGTTGAAGAAAACCTCCTGCGTGCAAGTCACCTGCGAGTCGAAGAGCGACTGGAAAAGGCCGACCGAGCTGATAAATATTCGGAAGGTTTGCAGCGACGTTTCGGTCCCGCGCATGAAATTAGTGGAGTTCAAGGCGGGATATCCTCCCGACAGGCGATTCCAATTGGAACAGTAGGGTGTTATCTAATGAGTCCGTTATTTAGAGACCATGTGGCTGGATCACGACCGAAGGCCAAGCCCTTGCGA
>DATFFC010000002.1:0-58294 GCA_035250505.1 Nitrospiraceae bacterium
CGAAAGAACATGGACTCGAACTGCGGGCGGAGTTTCCGGCTGAACTGACCGCCCGGTTGCTCGACCCCTTCCCTCCATTCTCGTTCCTGATCGGGCTGACGTCGGTGCATTGGCGTGAGTCCTGGAAGTACGGGGAGCGCGCTTTTCGGTATTGCAACCATGACGTCGGCCATGCGATCGGCAGCGCACGCATTGCCGCCGCGACGTTGGGATGGAACATGGTTCTGCTGGACGGCACCGACCAGCAGACGGTGGCGACGTTATTGGGGACCAATCGCCGTGAGGATTATGCGGAGGCGGAACCGGAGCACCCGGATTGCGTGGCCGTCATGTGGCCGAACCAGGACGTCAGGCGTGAGGCTTCTATTCCGCTGTTTCTTGATCCTGCTGCCGTGAAAGAGTTGTCGACCGGGGCGCAATGGCACGGCAAGGCCAATCGCTTGAGTCGAGACCAGCCGGTTCCGTGGGAGATCATCGATGAGGCTGCCGCGGCAAGCTGGAAAAACACGCTTGAGCGCGATTCGGGCGTGGTTGCTTTTGGCGACACTATCGTCCGGTTATCCGAGACGAATGACGCTTCACGTTTCACGAACGACGGCACTCTGTCCGCCGGCCAGATCATCCGGCAGCGGCGAAGCGCGGTGGCCTTCGACGGCAAGACCTCTATCGGAGCCGACACGTTCTATCGCATGATGCACCGCGTGATGCCGTCGGCCGAGCGATCCTGCTTGGCTCGACCGATGCCTTGGGACGCCCTTCCATGGGATCCGATGATCCATCTCCTGCTCTTCGTGCATCGTGTTGATGGGCTGACACCCGGCCTTTACGTGCTCGTGCGTGACCCGAAGAAACTCGCATTATTGCAGCAAGCAATGAATCCGGAACTCGAGTGGACGCCGGCGCCCGGCTGCCCGGCCGATGTGCCGTTGTACTGGTTACTGGAGGGAGATGCCCGGCGGTTGGCCGCCCAGGTGAGCTGCCATCAAGACATTGCCGGGGACAGTGCGTTTTCATTGGGCATGATGGCTGAGTTCGAAGAACTCCTGCGCCGTCGCGGCGCCTGGTGGTATCCACGCTTTTTTTGGGAGGCGGGATTAGTGGGGCAAGTGCTCTATCTCGAAGCCGAAGCGGCTGGCGTGCGGGGGACGGGAATCGGGTGTTTCTTTGATGATCCGGTGCACGAGATCGTCGGCGTGAACAATTTATCCATTCAATCTCTGTACCATTTCACGATTGGAGGAGCGGTGGAGGATCTCCGGCTTCAAACATTGGCGCCCTATCATCATCTCGGGCGGCGCTCATGAGGCGTCGTGGAGCCTCGTCCGCGTGACGCGGATTTCGGGTAGTCATAAGCCGGAGAACCGACCACGAGATTGGAGCGATGACGGATTAAGAGGAGCGAAGCGATGTTCAAAATTAAGAAGAAGGCGACGGCGGCCAAGCCGCCGGTCCTTTACAACGTCATTGAAGACTATTCGGAGTTCGATGCGCCGGGCAATGTGACGGTGTGTGCCATGACTCTTCCGGAGGAGGGCGCGGCCCATGCGAAAGTTTTGGCCGAGAGCTACGACATACCGCTTGATGCCATGATACGGTTGCTGCATGAAGGCGGCATTTATAGATATCCGCAGACCGGCGGTATTGTGACGCGGGGCCTCTTCGCATGTCGAATGGACCCAGGCGGGGCTGCGCCCAAACAGACGTGGACACTGGATCTCATGCAATCTGCCGAAGCTGAACAGTTGGCGCGCGGCTCGGGTATTCCGTTGGAAGAAGCCGCCTTCCGAGTGTTCATGCGGACGCTTCCGGAAGAGCTGAAGCACAAACTAGGACAGCCGAATCTGGGCTTGGACTATCGCACGCTGGACCGTGCCGTGGCCAAAGGCGGCGACATCAAATACATCGACTTTAGGAAGGATTGGTCGCCGCACTTCAAACGGCTGTGTATCATGCCGGATGGGCGTTTGGTGGAAACCGGTGGGGTCGCGGACTTCGCCGCCCTGCACCATATTACGGTGGCCCAAGCCAAGACGCTGATCGAAGAGGGCGGCACGCTGGAGGTCGATGGAGAGGTCTTGGCTTGTCAGATCGTGAACGGTCAACCGGCGGTCGCGAGATTCAACGGTCGGCAATATGCCAAAGCGAAGGACCTGGTTGCGACAAAAGGAATGCACCTCATGGACGCCTTGAGCGAGGTCGGCTATAGCGATGCGGCTATGATGCGCGGGCTCCGGCGAAAAGAATTGGGCGGCCGCGTTTAGAATCATGGCGGAGAGTTAGAGTTCGACTTGCGGCCATCGGACGTTGATTTCGGCAGCCGGATGTTGAGTCTATCGGCTGGGGAGAGGGGCGATGTCGCGGCGCTCCACCGGCATCGATCTTTCAAAAAAACGCGCCCCCACACGGAAGCCCAGGTAGGCACCCACTACGTTATCGAGAATATCGAGAAGCGACGTGTTCCTATTGTGGCAGTACACCTGGTACAGTTCGATGCTGCAGGACAGCAGCAAGGCGAACGTGACGACCGCAAAGAGAGAGGAAGGCTTTTCCTGTGTCCGGCGGGCGTAACAGAATCCAAACGGCAGGAACAAGAGAATGTTGGCCACCGCGTCCACAATGAGTTCCAACACGATGGAAGGAGAGCGGAGTTGTTCCTCGGTGGGGACCCACTTGATGTATTCCCAATGGGAATGACCGACGAAGTTGCTGAGAGGCAGCACGCCGACCAGGATGATGATGCCGATCCACGCCGTCCACAGCGCCGGCCATTTTGTTCGAACCAGCGTCACGGTGAGAACATCACCTGTCTGACAGACGGGGTCGGCATGGCTTCGATTCTGGCAGAACGGGTGGAACCGTTTCCAGTCCTATCTCCACCATGAGTACGACAGGGCGGGCAGAGGAGCTCAGCGGGAACCGTTCGTGGCCAGCTCTTCGTGGACGGCATGCAACAATTGCTGCAAATCGAACGGTTTCTCAAAGGTCCGGCAAGCTCCGAACAACTGGGCGACATCCAGGAAATTCCGATCCCCCTGCGCGCCGGTCATCGCGATAATCTTCGTGTCGACATACTCACGGCTCAGCTGTAAGGTCGCTTCCAGCCCGTCGACCTCCGGCATGAGCAAATCCATAATCACGAGGTCCGGCCGATTCTTCTGATAGAGATCCAGAGCCTGTCTTCCGTCGTGAGCCTCCACCACCTGATGTCCTGCCTGTTCAAGCACTCCTCGCAGAAGGGTCCGGATTGAAGCCTCATCGTCGATCACCATAATCGTTGCCATGGAATGTATCCCCTTGTCGCGGTAATGATGCCTCGGTATCGTTGTTCGGGTTTTGTCCCCGCACAAGCGACACTGATCTGTCTGCTTCGTGAAAGCTTACCTGGGGGCTCCCGGTCTGTCTAGCAAAGATGCAAATGAGGCGGGCGCGGTGCGATTTGATATGCGCGGGTGTGCGGTCTAGGGTATGGCCGGCTTCGAGGACGATTCGGGCGACCGGTCGGCATCGGCAGATGCAGGCACGGTCGAGTCCCTGACTCCTCCAACTCTGATGTTCGGCTGAAGAGGACTGACCGGAATGACACCGATCAGCTCCAAAATCAGAAGTGCGATGACCCCGAGAAACAACAAAGAGGTAGACCAGGCAACACGTTTGAACTTCCTGTTCAACACTTCCGTCTGACTGTAAGGATCTATGGCTGTATAGGATGGTGCCGCAGATGGCCACATGGGACGCCCCTTAAGTAGGGCCATTTGTACGCCCTTCAGAAAAACTCGTCAAGACCGAATGTGGCCAGGCGACAAACTTCATGCATCACTTCATCGTGCGATTACGCAGGATGGTGCCGCCACTCAGAGATCCGGAAGAGGCGTACTCCTCAAGGATCACCGCCGGCTGAATCGATAGAACCGCCTGCCACAGTCCCAGCACCGGAACGGGTAACGCCCCATCAACTGTGCCAGAAAATCCCTTACTCCGCGGCGGGTAGATCGGTGGACATTCCGAATACATCGGCAGGAATTCCGCTCACGAGAGGGTTGTTGTCGGAGAATGAATAGGTGCATGGCGGCTCCTGGAAGATGACGAAGGCATAGCAGGTGATCGCCGACAAAGGAATGTTTATCCTCCAGGTGGCATAGAGATGTGCGGACCAATGGCCTCGCATATCCAATGAGATACGTGGTTGTATCGTTTTGGATATTCGCCGATCTTCCGAAGCGAAATGAGTGGCGATCGCTACGCCATTTTTTCTCTTGTGTCACAACGCATTTGCCGGTCGATGCCGCAGGCTCGTGCCACGGTTAACCGGTGGCATGTGAACTGCACGTACTGGTTTGCCGGTATCACCACATCTCAGTGAAGCTCTTCAATGATTAGTTGTCTGAAAGATACATTCGTGTGTGGTATAAGTGCGTGCCTTCGGAGAACCAGCCGGCTATGAATGCCCGCCGCATCCTGATGATGGATTTGAGGCCTGAGCCCTGTCCGGCGGAAGATTATCCGAGACTTTCCACGTTGATCGAGCAGTCGCTGCCGGGTGTGGAGGTGCGCTTCGAATCGGTTGGAAAGCCGTTTTCACTGACCTTGCCGACTCGTCCGGATCTGGTTCTGTTTCGCCCCTCGTCCGAATCTTCCACCTCCCAAATTATCCGATCGATTCGCCGGGCATGGAACCATATTCCGGTTCTCGGGCTATTCGACAACGATCTACGCCACATGGCTCTCTCTCAGGGGTGTGCCGGCGACTTAAATGACTTTCTGTTCTGTCCTTTTACGGATGTAGAGTTGAAACTGCGCGTGCGCCGGCTTCTCGAAGCCGACTCGCCGCATCAACAACGGCCGCGGGAAGTCGGCGTGGTGGCGGAAGGGTTGCGGTTAGAATCCCTGGTAGGCCACAGTCCGTCGTTTCTGCGCGCTGTGGAGAAAATTCCCATCCTGGCCGGGTGTGACGCGACCGTTCTGATTACCGGGGAAACAGGAACCGGTAAAGATCTCTTTGCGCGCGGTATTCATTATCACAGCGCCCGTAAAAGCATGCCGTTCATTCCCGTCAACTGTGGGGCGCTTCCCGATCAACTTTTTGAGAATGAATTGTTCGGGCATGCGAAAGGCGCGTTCACCAGCGCCTTTTCGCCGCAACGGGGCCTGGTGGCCGAGGCGGAGGGCGGCACGTTATTGCTTGATGAAGTCGAAACCCTCAGCACGGCGGCACAAGCAAAACTCCTTCGCTTTTTGCAGGATCGCGTCTACCGTCCCCTCGGATCATCCAAAAGCAAGGTCGGAAACGTGCGCATCCTCGCGGCCACAAATGCGAACTTATGGAATGAAGTGGAGGGCAAGCGGTTCCGGGAAGATTTGTATTATCGCTTGAATGTCCTCTCACTCTCCATTCCGCCGTTACGCGACCGCATGGAGGATATTCCGCTCCTCGTCGCTCATTTCATCAATGAGCATCGGAGACCGCACGGCCTCGTGCCGTCCTCCCTCTCGGGGACCGCGATGCAGAAGCTGTTGACGTATTCATGGCCGGGCAATGTGCGCGAGTTGGAAGCCGCGATTCAGCGATCCGTGCTCATGTGTGGGTCATCGATCATTCAGCCGGACGATATCGATCTCCCGGTCCTCGATGTGATGAGCGCCTGTCCTGTGAACTCGCTGCGCGAGGCAAAGACCTCGGCGGTGAGAGACTTCGAGCGCACGTATTTGGTGAAAACGCTGATTGCGTTTGCAGGCAATATCTCGCAAGCGGCCAAGGCGGCCGGGAAAGAGCGGCGAACTTTTCAACGCCTGCTTCGCAAATACGGCATTGATCGCCAAAGCTTCAGCCGACCTTCGTAACTCCCTTACATACTCCATTTCAGGATTCGATCATTGCGTACATGCGACGCATCAGGTTTCTACCTGCGGCGTACGTGCCGCATGGCGGTTTCCTTCCGTTACCGACGATTGCATTCAATTGCTTCATTGCGGTTGCGGCAAACGTGCCGCACCTTGGGGGTGCAGAAGGAAGAAATCGGCCGAAAAATCGATAGAAAGGACCCCCTGCCTGCGTGGAGTGAAAATTGCCAGGCTGAAGACGTGGCCCTTTGGATTCAGGATGAGCGGCGATGAAACGTGAGGAAGAGGCATCCCGTGCACTTCGAACGCTCATGTGTCAGATCCTTCTCTACCTGGTCGACCATCCGGATGCGAAAGACACCCGAGAAGGGATTTTGAAATGGTGGGTACCGGCCGGCCGGGGCGAGCCGGAGGAGGAAAGGATTCAAAGTGTCCTGATGGACCTGGTGGGACGGGGATGGATCGTCAAGAGAGAGACGGCCGCTTCCAAGAAGATCTACGGGCTCAACAAAGAACAATTACCGCAGATCCGACAGTTCCTGGACGAGACCACGCGGGAAACGAAGCACAGGGGATGAGAATGCCGATTAGTCGACTTTCACTGTTGAAGGAGGACGGATCATGCCAGTGACGCCCAGCTATCCAGGTGTGTACATCGAGGAGATTCCGAGCGGGGTGCGAACGATCACCGGAGTGGCCACGTCGATCGCCGCTTTCATTGGGCGAGCGCTCAGGGGACCCACGAACGAGCCGATCACCATCAACAGCTTCGGGGATTTCGAACGGATCTTCGGCGGTTTGTGGGTGGGCAGCAGCCTGAGCTTCGCCGTTCGGGACTTTTATCTGAACGGTGGGGGGCAGGCGATCATTGTCCGCCTCTACCATGCCGAGACGGGCACGGGGGCCAAACCGGCGCAGGCGAAACTCACGGCTGATTCCCTCGGGCTCGAAGCCGCCAGCCCCGGAGCCTGGGGCAACAAGTTGCGCGCGCGCGTGGATCACAACACGCGGCCCCCGCTTCCGGGCGAAGCCGCCGACAGTCTGTTCAATCTGACCATTCGAGACGGGGAGACCGGAACGATCGAGAGCTTCCGGAACGTCTCGATCACTGCGGGCCATCCGCGGCAGATCGACAAGGCCTTGCTGAACGAATCCCGGCTTGTGCGCATGAGCGGCAATCTGCCGACCGCGCGTCCCGCGAAGAGCAACGATCCCGCGACTGGGAAGGATCCATGGGAAGACAATACACCGGCGACGAACTACAAAGTGGCGACCGCCGCCGAAGCTTCGGATGGTGCGGCGTTGACGAAGGCGGATGATTTGACGCCTGCGAACGCCGAGAGCAACAAGAAGGGGTTCTATGCGCTGGCCAAGGCCGATCTGTTCAATCTCCTCTGCATCCCGCCCTATCTTGCCAATGGCAATGTGGACACGAGTCTCGTGTCGGAAGCAGCGGCCTACTGCGAGCGGCGACGGGCCATGCTGCTGATAGATCCTCCCGTCGAGTGGACCACGAAGGACCAAGCCAAATCCGGCGTGGCCAGCCTGGGCACGACAAGCAAGAATGCCGCGCTCTACTTTCCGCGCCTCCGTCAGCCGAATGCGCTGAAGGAGAACCAGCTCGAAGACTTCGTTCCCTGTGGCGCCGTCGCCGGGATCTTCGCCCGAACCGACGCGCAACGGGGCGTATGGAAGGCTCCAGCCGGTTTGGAGGCGACGCTCGTTGGGGTTCCCGGTCTCAGCGTGCCGCTGAACGATCCCGAGAATGGCGAGCTCAATCCACTGGGCGTCAATTGTCTTCGTGTAATGGCGCCCGCGGGTCCGTTGGTGTGGGGCGCGCGCACGCTGCAGGGCGACGACCGCTTCGCATCGGAGTGGAAGTACGTGCCGGTTCGTCGTATCGCCCTCTTCATCGAAGAGAGCCTCTATCGAGGCACCCAATGGGTCGTGTTCGAGCCGAACGACGCGCCGCTGTGGGCGCAGATTCGGCTCAACATCGGCGCCTTCATGCATAACCTCTTCAGGCAGGGCGCATTCCAAGGACAGACCCCTCAAGAGGCCTACTTCGTCAAATGCGACAAGGAGACCACGACTCAGGCGGATATCAATCTGGGGGTCGTCAACATCGTGGTGGGCTTTGCCCCGCTCAAACCGGCGGAGTTCGTGATCATCAAGATCCAGCAAATGGCCGGTCAGATTCAGGCATAAGGAGGACCAAGCTATGGCCCAGTTCAGTGTCAATGTTCAGCGCTTTGATCCCTACAAGAATTTCAAGTTTCGTGTGAGGTGGGACGGCCGGTATGTGGCTGGTGTCAGCAAAGTCGGGGCTCTGAAACGCACGACCGAGGTGGTGGAGCATCGGGAGGGAGGCGACCCCAGCACGGGGCGCAAGTCGCCCGGACGAACCAAATATGAAGCTATCACCTTGGAGCGGGGCGTCACGCACGACCTTGAGTTTGAGATGTGGGCCAACAAGGTGTGGAACTTCGGAGCCGGCCTCTCGCGGGAGGTCTCGCTCAAAGATTTTCGCAAGGACATCATCATCGAGATGTACAACGAGGCGGGCCAACTCGCCTTTGCCTACAAGGTCTATCGGTGTTGGGTCTCCGAGTTTCAGGCCCAGCCCGATCTGGATGCGAATGCGAACGCCGTGGCGATTCAATCCATCAAGCTGGAGAACGAGGGTTGGGAGCGGGATCGTGACGTTCCCGAGCCAGTGGAACCGGCCTTGGCGACCTAACAGACCATGCGCGGCCTCTCGGCACAAGAGCTGCTCGAAGTCTGGGATCAGGGGCAGAGCCTCTCGCCGTGCGGGCGGGCGACGCTTCTGCTGGCGGTGACCTGTCCGGAATACCCGCGCCAACGCCTGGATTCGCTCACCATCGGGGAGCGGGACGCGCTCCTGGCTCGGATACGAACCTGCACGTTTGGGCGAGATCTGGCGAGCGTAGTGACGTGCCCTGCCTGCCGAGAACTGGTCGAAGTGAGCGTCGATATGCGCTCGATCTTTCCCGACATGACGCAGGCGGCGCCAATTGAGGGGACGTCCCGGGAGCCTCTGGTGATCGCGGTGGGAGACTTCCTCGTGCAAGCCGTCATTCCGCCCATTGGAGATGTCGAGGCGATCGTGACGACTGCCACTTCGGCGGAAGAACTCCGTCTGCTGTTGCGACGCTGCATTCTCCGTGCGGAGCACCGGGGGAAGCCGTACGAAGTGGACGACCTCCCGGAAGATGTCTGCGCGCTGATCGATTCGCGCATGGCGGAAGCCGATCCGCAGGGGAATGTGCATCTCTCCCTGCGCTGCCCTGGTTGCGACCACCGTTGGCTCCTGTTGTTCGACATGCTGGCGTACTTCTGGAGCGAAATTCAGATGGGGGCAAGACGGTTGCTGCGGGAGATTCACCTGCTGGCCTCGGCCTATGGGTGGAGGGAGTCCGAAATTCTGACTCTCAGTGTGACGCGCCGGCGCGCCTATTTGGAATTGGTGGGGGGATGAGTCGCTATTTGCAGGATCTCGTCATGCGGAGCCTGGGAGAGGCCGGCGGACTGATTCCCCGTCCGTTGAATCGGTATGAAACCGCCCGGCAGGGTGGTCCCTTTGAGATGCCGGAAGCCGGCCAAGCGATGGACGGCATTGATATGTCGTTGGACTATGGACGGTCGTTCCGGGATGCCTCGTTGCGGACAGTTCCAACGATGACGGAAGCCGGTCTCACCGAAGACGTTGTCCAGCCAGGCGGGCAGACCGACGCGCTCCCTCGGAACGATCCCGGTGAGGAGTCGATCGAGGTGAGGCGATCCACTCAGCGGGGAATCTCTGGCGAGAGAATCGACAACGTCGACGTCACGAAAGACGAACCAACGGTTGCGGCTCGGCGACCGATGGACAAGACGCAGGTTTCCCGCCATTCCAGCGCGGTTCGGCCTGTGAGCGGCAGGATTCCGTCACAAGGAGTAGACGGTGCCGCCGCCCATGGTCCTCAAGCGAATGTTGCTTCGCCCGAACGACGTGAGCTGCGCACCACTGAGAGAGCCGAACAAGCAGAGTCCTCGTCTCGGACCCGCAACGACACGGATGATCTGATCGACAAGGAACACCCACCGCTGTTGGTGAAGGCCAAGCAGATATCTTCTGATCCCCTTCGGCTAACCTTGGGGGAGGGCTCGTTTCGTGGCCCGCATCATGAGGAGACGGTGCCGTCGGCCGGAGAGCGGCCGCCGGTTGTTCGGATTCGCATCGGTCGAATTGAAGTCAGGGCTGTCGAGCAGCCGGTTCCCACTCCGAGCAAGAAGGTCGTCGAGCCTCCACGTTCGTCGTTACCGCTCGACCAGTATTTGAGGCGCCGTTCTCGGGAGGCCTGATGGGAAACGCCCTGGCCATAGCCGCAGTGACGGCGGTGCTGAAAGATCTGCTCAACAATGGACTGATCGACCACAACGTCACGGGGGCGGTCGGAGGGAACGTGACGGTGAGCGCGCTGCCGCCGGATAGGGTTTTCGCTCCCGGAACGCCGGAAGGCAATCAGCTCAATCTCTTTCTCTATCAGGTGGCCCCCAACGTTGGCTGGCGCAATGTCGGATTGCCTTCCCGTGACGAGAGCGGCGGGCGATTAACCAATCCTCCGCTTGCATTGGATCTGCACTATCTGGTGACGGCCTATGGCGCCGAAGACCTTCACGCCGAGGTGCTGCTCGGGTATGCCATGCAACTGTTGCATGAAACCCCTGTGCTGACCAAACAGTCCATTCGCACGGCGCTGCTGCCTTCTCCGGTGAACGGCTCGATTCTTCCGCCGGCGCTTCAGGCGTTATCGGTCTCCGATCTGGCCGAGCAGGTCGAACAGATCAAGATCGTCGGGACCACGCTCACGAGCGAGGAAATGTCGAAATTGTGGACGGCGTTGCAGGCGCGATATCGGCCTACGGCCGCCTATCACATCTCGGTGGTCTTGATCGAATCGCAGCGCGCTGCCAAGTCGGCGCTGCCGATTCTGACGATCGGTCCGGTGGACCCGGTCACGCGCGAGCCGCGAGGGCCGATCGCGGCGACGAATCTGGAACCGCAGTTCCCGATGCTGATCTCGGTGACGGTACCCGAGCGGCGAATGAGCGCGCATCTCGGCGATACCCTGATCGTGGAGGGGCACAAGCTCGATGGGACCAGTCTGGCAGTGCGCCTGGCCGGTCCGCGCTTGAGTCAACCGATCGAGCTTTCCATTGCATCCGGCAATACCGCGACCCGTCTGGAGACCGCCATTCCGAACACACCCGCAACATTGCCGGCCGGACTGTACTCGCTGGCGGTGCTGGTCCAGCGTCCCGGCGAGACGTTTCGGCGCACGACCAACGAGCTGACGTTGGTTTTAGCGCCGCAGATCACGACCGCGCTGCCGGCGACATTCGCGCGTGACGGGAACGGCGATGCGACAATCACCATGGCCGTGCGACCGGAGGTGCAGCCGACGCAGCGGGTGGCACTGCTGCTGGGCGATCTGGAGATCATGGCTCAACCGAGGACCAATCAGGCCAATACCGTCTCCTTCGTGGTTCGCGGTCCTACGCCTGGGACGTATCTGGTGCGGGTGCGCGTGGACGGTGTGGACAGTGTGGTGGTGAATCGGACGGTGACACCGCCTGAGTTCTTCAACCATCGGGTGACGGTGAACTGATGCCGACGGACCAGCAGAGCGCCCTGTCCTGGCATGAGACGAACCAGCGGTATCTCATGGCTGAGGTGGCCCGGGTACGCGCCGCTCTCGACCGATACGCGACGTCCCGGCCCGTCGGGATGGACACGCCGCCGGAGCAGGTTGGGCAGGAGCAGGATACGCGAGACGCGGAGGTCGGTGAATCCGCTGCTCCGGCCGCGGTGGATGTGCTGTGTGTCAGCTTCGGGCTGTCGGCATTCGAACGAGACATCCTGCTCTTGACAGCGGGGATGGAACTCGACGCGGGATTTGCGTTTGCCTGTGCAGCCGCTCAGGGGGATGTCCGCCGGGTCTATCCAACCTTCGGCTTGGCCATGGCGGTATTGCCACACGCCCACTGGAGTGCCGTCATTCCGACGGCTCCCTTACGCCGCTGGCGGTTGGTGGAAGTGGGCCATGGCGACACGCTCATGACGAGTCTCCTGCGGATCGATGAACGCATCCTGCACTATCTCGCGGGCCTGTCGCATCTGGACGAACGGTTGGCCGGTTTGGTGGAAGCCGTGGTGACGGTGCTGCCCGGCGCACTGGCTCCCACACATCAACGACTGGTCGATCAGGCCGCCGCAATGATCGTGCAACCGACCTCCCTGTACCGAAGACCGCATGTCCAACTTTGTGGTGACGAGGGGCTGACCAAGCGGCAGATCGCCGCGGCCATCGCGGAGGCTGTCGGCGGTCACCTGTATCGCCTCGCGGCGTCTGTGTTGCCGACCGCGCCACAGGAGCTCGATATGGTCGTGCGTCTGTGGACCAGAGAGGCCCTGCTGACGCGGAGCCTGCTCCTAATCGAATGTGATGGGACAGAGACGCTCGAGGGAGGAAAGGACCAAGCGCTCACGACGTTCCTCGAATCGGTGAACGCGCCGGTGATGCTGAGTGTCCGGGAGCGTCGACGGTTGGGACTCAGTCAGGTTCTTACCTTCGAGATCGAGCCTCCGTCCCATCAAGAGCGCCGGAACCTCTGGACCCAGGCGTTGGGCCAATGGGGACCTGCATTGAACGGCGCCGTGGAGGCGGTGAGCCGGCAGTTCCATGTCGGTCCCGCTGTCATTCAAGCCGCCAGCCTCGCCTTGAGTGCGATGGAGGGCGATCGCGGCAACTCGCCGGCTAGTGGGCTTGAGCAAGCCGACCGGCTCTGGGAGATCTGTCGCCGACAGGCGCGACCACGGCTCGACGAACTGGCCCAGCGCATCGAGCCTGCCGGGACCTGGGAGGATCTGGTGCTTCCGGAAGCCCAGCGGCAGATGTTGCGGGAAATCACGATGCATGTCCGGCATCGGACGACCGTATACGAGACCTGGGGGTTTTCAGGAAAGGGGACCCGTGGCCTCGGGATCAGCGCGCTCTTCGCCGGGGCGAGTGGAACCGGCAAGACCATGGCGGCGGAAGTCTTGGCCCATTCGCTTCGGCTCGATCTGTATCGCATCGACCTCAGCCAAGTGGTCAGCAAGTACATCGGCGAAACGGAAAAGAACCTGCGCAAGGTCTTCGATGCGGCGGAGGGGGGGGGCGCCATTCTGTTGTTCGACGAAGCGGACGCGCTCTTCGGCAAGCGCAGCGAAGTCAAAGATAGTCATGACCGTTACGCCAACGTGGAAGTGAGCTATCTCTTGCAGCGCATGGAGGCCTATCGGGGCTTGGCGATTCTGACGACCAATATGAAGGGGGCCCTGGACGCGGCCTTTCTGCGCCGCATCCGGTTCGTGGTGCAGTTCCCGTTTCCGGACCAGGCCCAACGCGCGGAAATCTGGCGACGCATCTTTCCGCGGGCTGTGCCGACCGAGGGACTAGACTGGGAGCGCTTGGCGCGGCTCAACGTGGCAGGTGGGCATATTCGGAACATCGCCATGAATGCGACCTTCCTCGCAGCCGATGCTGGGGAGGCCGTGACCATGCAACACCTCTTGCAGGCGACGCGGGGCGAGTACGCCAAGTTGGAAAAACCGCTCACCGAAGCGGAGATCGCGCGGTGGGTTTCATGAACCGTCGGGAGCGTCGCGAATCGCGCAGATTCTCGGACCGGCCGACCAGGGGGGGCCCGCAAGGGTTCACCTGTGCAGCACCGGCGCCTCAAGCGATCGAGGTCCAGATCGACGAGTTGGTCCTGACCGGGTTCCCACGGTCTCAAGGCCCGGGAATAGCGGAAGCTATTCGAGAAACGCTTGGTCAGTTATTCGCCGGCGAGCAGATGCCGTGGCGAGGTCCCGAAGCCACGCAGCTCGATCGTCTGGATGCCGGAACCGTCCACCTGTCTCGCTCCGGCCGGGCGCGCTCGGCGGGGGAACAGGTGGCGCGAGCGGTCTATCGGAGTTTGCCGAAATGAGCGTGCGAGCGGCTGCGACACAAGCGGCGGTGGCATCACCAGTGGTATCGACGTCTCTGGCACAGGCGACCGGTCTCCAACGCCAGTGCGCGTGCGGCGGACCGGCGGGACTCACCGGCATCTGCCAGGACTGTCAGAAGGAGAAGCTGCTTGGAAAGCCCTTGCATAACAAATTGCGCATCAACGAACCAGGCGACCAGTACGAGCAAGAAGCCGATCGAGTGGCGGAGCAGGTCATGCGGATGCCCAAGGTCGAGGTGAACAAGCAGCGTTGCGATATCGGAACCCCGCTGGTCCAACGCCGAGCGACCACTACCGGTGCCGGAGTGGCCGAGGCACCTCCGATTGTACACGATGTACTGAACTCGCCCGGCCGGCCGCTCGACCTCGCCACCCGAGCCTTCTTCGAACCTCGGTTCGGCCACGATTTCAGCCGGGTGCGGGTGCATGATGATCGACGAGCCGAGCAATCTGCTCGGGAGGTGAACGCGCACGCCTACACGGTGGGACAAGACATCGTGTTCGGCACCGGGCGGTTCTCGCCTGACACAATGGAAGGTCGGGGGTTGCTCGCGCATGAACTGACGCATGTGGTCCAACAGGGCGGCAGGAGTGCTCCGGCAGAGCACGTGCAAAGACAACCCTCCGCACCGCCGCCTACCAGCCCAACGCTCGACCCGGAACCGCCGGTTCCCGCTTCGGATGAAATTCTGATTGCCGGCGAAACCATCGAGGTGACCGCCAAGGCGCCCGGGCCTCCGGACGACCGCCAAGGGCCTCCGGTTCCGAATCAGAAATGGGTGTTCAAGAACAACAAGGCTTATTGGTTGCAGTATGACCTGGACAGCGTCAAACCTCTGCGGGATTTCGACCCGTTCGCCACGCCGAAAGCCTACGCGAACCGGGTTTACCGGGCGCAAAAGTATCTCCGGGAGAAAAAGTATATTTTCCGGGAAAGGACAATCGCGCTGGACGGCATGCTCGGCCCGGAAACGATCCTGTTTCTGCACTACATTCTGCACAATGAAAACTATTCCGAAGCTCATTTCGAGCTGGCCGGGCTCGGATTCGACCGGGAAGCCCTGAGCTCCGCCGCCGCGAAAATTGCCGCGCACCAAGCCGAGGCCGAAGAATTTCCGCCCAAATTCCTGGAGGAATGGACCGTGGAAACCCAAGGCACAGCCGCACTGAGCCATATCCAGGACGAGGGGGATCTGGAGCAATGGTACGACTGGATCATTTTCGGCGGCGCGGCGCCCCGGGAAATGCACAACCAGGAACTGACCCTTGCCCACCGCCACGCGATCATGCTGAAGGCCTACGAACACGTCGTGTTCAAGGGCTTGGCAGCCCTGGTGGAGGTCGAGCGGGACGCTTTGCACCGGAAAAGCGACAACATGACGCTCGTCCGGCGGCATTACAAGAGACTGGAAAATCTCTTCTGGATCAGCTACGCGGCCGACACCAAAGGCGCTGCCGCCAAACTTGACCAGTGGTTTGGGCTGGAATACCCCACGGAAGAAACCCGGAAAATCCGGAAAACCGTCGGCACAAAAACCAAACGCAAGAACCGGACTTACCTGACCGGCCTGCTCACGCCATTTTTCATCCCGAAACTCACCGATGCGGAGCGAGCTCGTCTCCGGATCGTCGCTTCCGAATACTTCCGGGAAAGGGCGGAGAACATTGAAAACTTTATCGTCCCGAGAGCCGAAATACTCCTCTCCCTGATCCGGGACACCGAGACCCGCCGCGAAATCCGCGCCCACAAGGTGGAAAACGAACTAATGGACTTCTTCGCCCACCCGGACGTGTTCGAGAAATTCGCGGATCACCTCGCCAAGCAGGGCAATTTCGAGGAACTGGTGACCGGAATCGAGCGCCTGCGATCCGTCGCCGTGCTGGAACTCTTCGTTCAGCTCTGCATGCAAACCGCCTACAAGAATAATCCGGCGGTGCTCCGCGCCCACGAAAAACTGATGAGTCTCAAGCGAGACATCCGTTCGCACGACTACGTCGCGGGCGACCCCGAGACGCAGGCCGTGATCCTGGAAAAAGACCCCGACCGAAAACTGAAAGTCGGCGAAGTTGCCGGAGGCCGGTACATCATTTCGGAGGACCGGCAGCGCATGAAACCCGGCCGGCAACAAGCGCTGGAAGAAAAAATGCGGGCCCTCGTCATGGCCGATATCGCGGAGAAAATGGGCAAAGAGGACGATGCGGGCGGCCAAGACCTTTCCGCGGACAAATACATGGAACAAATCCTCGAGAAAGCCGCCGCGGAACTGAAAATCGGGGAGGGGGATTTCGAAGAAGTGACCTACCAGGAAGGCTATCGCCTGCTCGGGGTAAAAAGCGTCCTGCAAAACGGCGTGGAACAATTCCTGGTCGACTACGAAAGAGTGAACCGCATGGCCGGCGGCGCCTGGCAAACCCTTGAGGCGAGTTCCGGATATCGACCCAGCCGCGAATTCGAGGAGAGCCTCGGCTGGTTCAAGTTTGCCAACCAGATGGGTACCCTCGAAACCGTGATCGGCGGCGCCGCGATCGTGGTCGGCGGGGTCATTTTGCTGGCCAGCGGCGCCGGCGGCGCCCTGATCGCCCTGGGCGGCGGCGCGAAGATGGTCGCCCTTTCCATTGGCATTTCAGTGCTCATCTGGGCCATCACGGCCGATCACCTGACCATCGAAGGCTTCCTGCAGGCGGTCCTCGACGGCTATCTGATGGCGGTCGGTTTCCGCTTGTTTTCGCCGCTGGGGCGAGGCGTCGCCAAGCTGATCGGCACAGCCACGTTCAAGCAAAAACTCGTCGGACTGCTGCTGCAAAGCGTCGTGACCGGCGGCGGTGCGGGCGCCATGACGGGTCCCGCTTCCCTGCTGATCCGGGACATCCTGGCCGGCAAACTCGGCCGGCACAGCGCCGGCGATTATTTCCGGGCGGCAAAGACCGGTTTCATCTACGGCGCGCTTTTCGAACTCGGCGGCAGCCTGATCATCGGCCCGCTCATGCGCACGGCCGGCAAAAACGTACTCGAGCGCATCGCCAACATCGAACAATGGAAGGCCTTCCTCGAAAAATCCGGGATCGTGCTCAAACCCGCTCAGTGGGGCTCCGAGATCACGAAGGCTTATGCCGGCTTCAAAACCTGGATGGCTCAGAACCTGGAAGCCAGCATCGAGCAAACGATCGCCAAAAAATTCCTGCAGTATTCCAACGCCTTGCTCGAAAGCTACGTGGAAGGCCTGCTGCTGACCATCCATCGCCAGACGCTGGACCTGATCGAAGCCGGCATGACCAGGGAATCCGCCAACACCCTGGAAAAGATCATCACGGAGAGCCACAAAAAACTGCCCATCCCTCAGGCCAACGCCTTGGTCAACGACATTTTGAACGAACTCGCCCGAAACCCCAAGGCGCGCGCAAATTCCTTTTTCAGCCTGATCAACGTGGCCGACAATGCCTCTTTCCAGTCCATGCTGGGACAAGGCATGAAGGATCTGGCCTCGGCAGACGCCATTCTGCAGCTGGCGAAGATCCATCCGCCCGCCACGGTCCGCAGCCTTTGGCAATACCACTTCCAGGGCAATGCCACCGAATTCGCGGCCTGGCTCGAAAGAGCCGCGCTGCTGTCCAAAGAAACCCGGGAGGAAATCATCCGCCTGCTCTCCGAACGGGGTAGCTCCGTCACGCCCGCGCTGCTGCTGCGCATGGCGCAAAAAGGAGCCTCGGTTTCCCCGCCGGTGGTGGAGGGACTGGTCCGGCTCACGACGCGCGCCAAGCAGCTCAATATCCCGCTGTCCCGCGTGGACGAGATGCTGGCCGCCGTGTCCGACAAACATCTCGAGCCCTTCTTGAAAGCGATGAAGGATATGCCGCCGCCGGATTTCGACGCCCTTTCTCAGCGCCTGCTGAACAAACCGGCGGACGCCGGCAAAAAAATCGTTCTGCACGATACGCCCGGCGGCGGTTCCATCGAGGCTTCCGATGCGTTCGACTGGTTTGTCAAACAGCCCAAGGTGAAAGCGGCGCTGGATGCCAAGCCCAAAATGAAAAGCCTGGTCGAGGGACACCCAGACATCGTGTACCAACTGATGCAACACGAACCTATCCGGATGCATCTGGCAGAGAATCCCGAGATCGTGGAAAGCTTTATCAAACATCCGCAAGCCGTCCCCATCCTGGACGACGCGATGGCTACCCTGAAAACCAAAGGCGCCCAGAACGTCGTGACCGAGCTGAGAGGTAAGGCCAAACCCACGACGAGCCTTTCCACGCCACATCAGGAATTGAGCCAGACTTTCGCGTCGGAAGTTAAGCGCCGCTATCCCGATAAACCCACCCAGGACGGCTTCGACGCGGCCCGGAAAAACGATCCCGCTTACATGGAAAGCTACCTGGATGACTTGTACGAAAAGGCCAAGCAGGCTAGCCGAGAGCTGGAATCAAGTGCTGAAAGCATAGCGGGCAAGACGAACGGTCAGTTCAAGCCGCGACCAAAGGACGAAGCCAGCCAGCTGCCTCTGAAAGGGAGGGGAAGAGCGAAGCAGAAGATCCGCGACGAATACCAAAACGATGCCTCCAAGCTCGTAGACATTGCCGGCGGCAAGATCGTTTACGATACTTTTGACGACCTGTACAAGGGCCTTGCGGCTGTCAAAGCGGAATTCGGCGACCGCGTCGTCATGTTCAAAGACCGATTCTACGACCCCTTACGGAGCGGCTATCAGGACATTCTGATGAACGTAAAGATGTCCAACGGACACATCGCCGAGTTCCGGATGCACCTGAAAGCCTTCGACGTCGCAGCCGAAGTGGAACACCCCTTGTACGAGGTCAGCCGGGTAGTCGCGCCGGAAGCCGCGGCCACCGCCGGCCGGTTGACCCTCGAACAGGAGGCCATTATGTTGCTGATCCGGGAAAAATCCCAGGAACTTTACGCGAAAGTGGTCGCAGGCTTATTGCGAACGACGCCATGAAAGAATCGAAAACAAACCCGGAGCACAACGAGTACTATCTCTTCGGAGACCGCCCTGTCATGTTCGTCGCCGTGGACGGCGAGTCTGCGCGGCAGGTCCTGAAATACGACTGGGATACCGGTTTTTTCGTGTTCGGGTCGGATTACATGCACAAAATCCTCTTCGGCAAGGACGAAGTAGAAGAACTCGGACGAGCGGAATTTATCGCCGCAACGGAAGCCCTCCGGCGGAAAGACTTTACCGGCGAAAACCCAGCTTTTGCTTTGTATCAGTTCGTGGAGGCGATTGTTCAGAAAGCGCGTTCGGAAAACCGGCCGCTGACGGAAGAGGAAACCGCGCTGATCCGCTCCCTCAATGCGCAGACTTACGACATGTTCGAGGATGTTTCCATCCTCGGGCAGAATTATTGGAAAAAACAGGCCGGTTGAAAGGCGCACCCCGGCGCGGTGTTCACCGCAACTTAGGTGAGAGTAATGCGAATAAGGCTCGTGAGTCGTTGTTGGGGAGACCGGCGAAGTTGTTCGCTTGTATGCCCGAGCATCCGGTCCCTTGAACCGAGCCGTGCTGAGGCAGAAACAGACGCAAGGTAGTCCATCACGATGAGAGCCTTGCAAGCCATGATGAGGCCGGTCGGTCGGCAGAGGGCCGGCTCCGAAAGCGCGACCTCGTGCAGCCCGCACATCGTGCAGCGCTCGGGCGCGTCTGGCGGGGCAGCGGGGTTCAGCGGAACTTGCTCGGACTGCCAGAGGCAGAAGCTGCATGGAAAGCCGATGCAAATGAAGCTCGCGATCAACGAGCCGGGCGATGCGTATGAGCAAGAGGCGGATCAAGTGGCCGAGCACGTGATGCGGATGCCGGTCGGTGAAATCAGCACAAGGCAACGCGACGGAGTCGCTCGTCCCCTCATTCAGAGACGAGCCATGGGAAGTGCGGATGGAATCGCGGATGGAATCGCGGAGGCTCCGCCGATGGTTCATGAAGTCCTGTCATCTCACGGTCAACCGCTCGATGCTGCCATGCGGGCGTTCTTCGAACCGCGATTCGGCCATGACTTCAGTCAGGTGCGGGTGCATGCCGGGGGAATGGCCGAGCAGTCGGCCCGAGATGTGAACGCCCATGCGTACACGGTGGGACACAACATCGTATTTGGTGCCGGTCGGTTCTCGCCGGAGACCCTGGCGGGCCGGCGGTTGATTGCGCATGAACTCACGCACGTGGTGCAGCAGTCAGGGGCAAACAAGATTCCCCATGATCATGGCAACGCCCAACATGGCCCGTCCCCTGTTTTTCCAGTGTCCACCGCCCAGAGCGGCGTCGTGCAGCGCCAGCCTGTCAGCAAAACAG
This sequence comes from Nitrospiraceae bacterium, assembly GCA_035250505.1. Taxonomy (GTDB): domain Bacteria; phylum Nitrospirota; class Nitrospiria; order Nitrospirales; family Nitrospiraceae; genus DASSBQ01. The sequence continues at coordinate 20,196 of DATFFC010000002.1, forward strand.
AGGCCCACTACAAGAAGCTGGTAAAGCAAGGCAAGTGGTGCCGCGACTCCGAGAAAACCGGAGAACTTCATCCGGGGTTGCAGTGCTACCGCGAGATACCGCCGCGCCGTGGGTACCCACCAGGGGGCCAAGTCTGTTTCAGCAAGGACACCGGCAGGTTTGTCGAGTCAAGTCCCGATTTTATCTCGGCGGTCTCCGGTCAGAAGAAAGACGGCACATGCGATATTCCGATGGGATTGACCGATCCCCCGCAGCCCTTCACACAACGCGGCCGTCGCGCGCTCGGACATCTGATTGCGGACATTGCGACCGGAGATCCCGATACGGCTCCCGGCGATCCCGACCTGATCGGACGGCATTTCGGACGCATTTCAGGTGTTGCGATGGGCATCGCGTTGCCCAAGGGGATCGACTCCGACCTGGCACGGTTCGCGGTACCGGCCCTACTGGGATTCCTCTCGGGAAAACTCGGCGAGCGGGGTTTACCCCGCCTGAACAGTCTGGCCCGAAAGCATGGGTTTTTGCCGACCATCAGCCTCGGCGCCGGCAGCAACGTTGGACTTGGAGTCGGGGTCGGCCTCGAGAAGAGAGATCGTGCCCTGCCCCTGGTGCCGGTCAACACCTATCTCACGTTCAATCTCGATTCGACCTTGGCCCTTGCAGGACCCGGCGAGAGTTCCACGTTCCTGGCCAAAGTTGGCGTCCGCATCGATCCCGGCCGGCAGGGCGGGGTGTTCGCGCTGAGCTCGCTCGGGGCAGGATTGGCATTGGGCGATGATGTGTCCGCAGCGGGCTCAGTCGAAGTCGGGGCCGGGATTCGGGCGACGGATTTCCTCGATGTGCAACTGGTGCGAGAACACGTGGCCGGCGATGATCGGACCGGCGCGACCTACTGGCTGACGTTGAAATTGGTCGCTCCGCAACGCGTGTATAAGGGACATCGAAAAAGTTCGATTCCCAAAAAAGGTCATAAATGAACCGGGAAGCCGTGATGAAGAGAGCTTCACCAAACGGCGCCTTCACGCCGGCTCCTGTACGCGCGCACCTTCAGCGGAAGTGCGCCTGCGGGAAATCAGCCGGTGTCGGCGGTCCTTGTGGGGACTGCCAACGAAACAAGCTCGTGGGCAAGCCGATCCAAACGAAGTTACAGATCAATGAGCCGGGCGATGTTTACGAACAGGAAGCGGATCGAGTGGCCGAACAGGTCATGCGGATGCCGGAACATGAGTCTGAACCCACAACGGGACGAACGGAATTGATCCAGCGGCGAGTTGATAATGCATCGATCGCCCGCATGCCGATGCTGCAGCGTGCGGAGGACAGTACCGAGGTGCCGGCGGCGGAGGGGGACAAGCCCAAGGAAGAAGGCAGCAGCTGTCCGAGCTGGCGCGGAGACCCGCAGAGCATCAGCAAGCGAGCCGGGGAATTCTACGCGCGGAATCATTTGACGCCGCCCTCCCAGGCGACCGTGGAGCGAATCGACTGCGAACCACCCAACTGGTTGGGCAATTATGGGTGCTATGTCCATTTCAGCGACGGGCTCGTGCTGCGCGTGATCGTGCGCGAAACGGATATCGTCGTCGGTACAGGCCCCGGACCGATCACCACGGAGCATCCACCGCCCGCCACGCCTCTGTGCTTCTACGAATATGCCTGCCCGGAGGGCGATTTGGTATTGACGGTGAAGAAGTGCCAGAGCGCGAAACCGAGTGGTTCATCCGGACCGCCAGCCGTGGCTCAGCGGGCGGCCGCGTCCGGCGCTCCGGGTCCGATGGCGGCTCCGCCGATCGTCCACGACGTATTGAGCTCGCGTGGCCGGCCGCTGGACCCGGCCACGCGTGCGTTCTTCGAGCCTCGGTTGGGCCACGACTTCAGTCGTGTGCGCGTGCATACCGGAGGAATCGCCGAGCAATCCGCACGGCGCTTGAACGCGCATGCGTATACGGTCGGACACGATATCGTATTCGGCCCTGGGCAGTATGCCCCCCAAACGGCTGCAGGGCGCCGGCTGCTCGCCCATGAATTGGTGCATGTCGCGCAACAGGGCGAGAGCTGTACCCGCTCTTTGATTCAGCGCCGGCTGATCGCGACCGGCGACAAGGCCGACGTCAAAGTCATGCTCAGACTCCTGGAATCGGCCAGTGGCTTGATCTTGAAGCATGGCGCCAAGAAAGAGATTTCCATCACGGGTCTGGCCGACAAGCATCCATCGTTCGAGTTGGCTAATCGATTGTGGACGATCATTGACGATCCTAAACAGGATGCCGAGATTCATCTCGGCCGCAAACAACCCAACGTGTTGTTCGGCGCATTCCCGCCTGATCTCACGAAGCCGGTGCAAGAGATCCGTATTGATCATATCTTGGCTCTGGAAAAAGGCGCGCCCGGCAGCGGCGTCGCAAAACTGGCTCACGAGATCGTCGAAAACTACGAGGCGCACGCGCTCACCGGTTATAACTGGAGCGTCGCGTTGGGTGCCTCTCACGAAAAGGCGGAAATGACGGAGGATCTGATTGAGGGCGAATTGGGGCACCCAGGTGCCGGCCGCACAATGTTTCCGGTATTCGTCAAAGCCGGCAAGGGCAAAGACGGTTTTACCCGATGGGTCGAAGACCGGGAAAATTACTTTCTTGTCTGGGACCAAAGCGATACGACTCTTTCGAATGCCCGTCGGGTACCGAGAGTGAATGTCTCGACTTATACCATTGAGGGCTGGACCGCTGCTTCTGACACGCTGCCTGACGACGCCAGGGCTTCCATTGCCGCGCTGACCGCCGATATGAAAAACAACCCGACCGCCTCAGCCTTGGTACAGGGTTTCGCCAGCATTGGCGGTTCACGAGGAGACCAGATCCGTCTTGCGGATCAATGGACCGAAATGGTTCAAGACAAGGTCATCGAGTTGACCGGTGATGTGCTGATCACCAATTGGAGGAGGTTCCATCGGGTGAGCATTCCCGCCCTAACCCGCAACTCCGTGGTCATTACTCTGGATCGCCCGGACCTGTAGACGTAGTCATGATGCTTTCCGTCCTCCCATACGACAGGCCTGCTTTACCTCGCAGCCCGATTTGGTCGGGCAGAGCGCAGCAGATCCCAAGAAATATGAGGAGGAGATGAGCATGCAAAGGCAACCAGTCGCCGCGTCCATGAAACCATCTTTCACGCCCGCACCGAGCGGCTTGCTCCAACGCAAGTGCGCGTGTGGCGGGCCTGGGGGGATGGGTGGGACTTGTGCCAACTGTCGGCAGAAGCAATTTCTTGGGAAACCGTTGCAGACCACACTGCGGATCAGTGAGCCGGGCGATGTCTACGAGCGGGAAGCTGATCTCATGGCAGAGCAGGTGATGCGGATGTCCGCCGGCGAGGCAGGCGAGTCGAATCTGGATTCCAGGAGCCCGCTCGTGCGGCGCGCGGCCGCGGCGGGCGGTGCTGGGGTAACCGAGGCCCCGGCGTGCGTACACGACGTCTTGAATACGCCGGGCCGACCGCTCGATGTCGCCGCGCGCGCCTTCTTCGAACCTCGGTTCGGCCATGACTTCGGGAGGGTGCGAGTGTACACGGATGCACGTGCAGCGGAGTCGGCAAGGGCGGTTCAGGCTCTGGCCTACACGGTGGGAAGCCGGATCGTGTTTGGAGAAGGCCAGTACCGGCCCGGCACCACGGTTGGACAGCGGATGCTGGCGCACGAGCTGACCCATGTCGTGCAGCAGGAGGGTGCGGAGTCCGGTGAGCAGGCAGCCTGGAGATACGGAACTCGCCTCCAGCGGTTGGGGGCCAACCCCGGTTGCACGGCCGAGGAGCAGAAGATCGTGCATCAGTCCATCTTCGATGCCAGAGGCTGGCTCAACAAGGCGATCGCCAAAATGGAGACGACGCCGACGCCCCGAAAGGTCATCAGGAGCTTGCGCCGTAACTTTGGACCGACCTACGGGGTCGCCGCCAACATCCCGCTGATCGTGGGCCGGCTGGGCAGGGGCTATCGTGAAATCAGCACGATTCCGATCCGGTGTGCCGGGACCGAGGAAACAGAATGCGCGAACGGAGCCTGTGGATTCGCGAACAAGGGGGCGGGCGGCCACGAGGCAACCATTTGCCGGAATGTCACGCTGGATGAAGGGACATCGAGCGTGTATCAAGCCGGGTGCGTGCTCCATGAATCGTTCCACGCGGCCTTTTCCAGATTTATCGTCGATCAGTATTCGGGCTGGCACGGGCATTCGGGCTCGACCCCGACGTATCCCGGCACCGGCACCGATCCGTTGCTCAATGCCGACTCGTACACGACGCTGGCGATGGATCTCTCGTAACCGTTCTGCGTGCCGGAGAACCTTGTGGTGCAGGTGGAAACATGAGCACATTCCCCAATTCGCCTCGGTTGCTGAAAGGCGGTTTGGTCTTGATCGACCCCGAGACGGCCATGGTCCAGCGCATCATCGCGCTGCAATACAACCCCGATTCCCTGAGCCGCACGCTGCAGATCAAGGGCGTGGGGGCGGAGAGCGGCGATCGGTCGGAGGTCTTGCGTCTGAAAGGCCCTCCGGTCGAGACGATCAAGGTGGAAGCGGAAATCGATGGAACGGATCAACTCGAGTTCGCCGATGCCGTGGCGACCACGGTCGGCATTCATCCTCAGTTGGCCGCGCTGGAAACGATCGTGTACCCGACCAGCGGCCAATTGCTCGCCAACAACGCGCTGGCTCAGGGCGGCAAGTTGGAAATTGCGCCGATGGAAACGCCGTTGCCGCTCTTCGTGTGGAGCAAGACGAGGATCGTGCCCGTGCGGCTGACGGAGTTCAGCGTGACCGAAGAGGCGTTCGATCCGGCGCTGAATCCCATCCGCGCCAAGGTCAGTCTGGGGATGCGGGTGCTGACGGTCGACGACGTCGGCTTCAGCCATAAGGCGGGGACACTGTTCATGAGCTATCTCCAGGTGAAGGAGCAACTGGCCGCCCAGCACCAAGGCGGATCGTTGAACGTGCTCGGCATAGGAGCGATTCCATGACGGATCCACTGCAATTCCTGATGCAGGCAGCTCCGCTCAATACGGTGCTGTTTGCGCCGAACAGTCGCTATCACGCGGTCCCCACGGCGGTGCATCGACTGCCGGACGGGACCGCGGTGCCGTATGTGAAGCGCCGGTTCATCCCGCCGCCGGAGAAATTCGCGTTGCTCCAGGAACATGCCCTGGTGGAGGGCGAGCGGCTGGATCACCTGGCTGCGCGGTATTTCGGGGATCCGGAGTCGTTCTGGCGCATCTGCGATGCCAATGGCGCGATGCGGCCGGACGAGTTGACCGAGGAGGTCGGGCGACGGATCCGCATCACCTTGCCGGAAGGAATCACGGGAGTGACCGGTGCTTAAAGGAGTCCACGTCAGTCTGTTGATCGGGCCGATGGTGCCGATCCCCGTCTCGCAGGAGGTGCTGGACGCTTTGACCAACGTGCAGGTGATCTCGAGCACTGATGACAAGATGAACGGGTTCGAGCTCACGTTCGTGCTCGGCACGCGCTCCCCCCTGCACACGATCTTTCTGCTGTCGGCCGGCTCGCCGATTCCGCTGATTCGGGTGGTCATCGCCGTGGTCATCAATGGCGCGACGGAGGTCCTGATGGATGGGGTGATGACTCAGCACGAGATCAAGCCGGGCACGGACGCGGCGCATGCCACCTTGATCGTGAAAGGGAAGGACCTCACCGCGGTGATGGACTACCTGGAGTTCAATATTCCCTATCCGGCGATGCCGGCGGAAGCGCGGGTAGTCTTGATGCTGGCGAAGTATCTGCCCTTCGGCGTGTTTCCGATGGTGATCCCCAGTATTCTGATCGACGTGCCGATCCCGATCGAGAGGATTCCAAATCAGCGTGGGACCGATCTCAACTACATCCGATGGTTGGCGAAGCGGGTCGGGTATGTGTTCTATCTCGAGCCAGGCCCTGAGATCGGGACCAGCTTGGCCTATTGGGGGCCTGAGATCAAGGTGGGCGTCCCGCAGCCGGCGCTGAACATCAACATGGATGCCCATACGAACGTGGAGTCGCTAAGCTTCACGTTCGACACCGAAAACCGAGCTCTTCCCATCATCTACCTCCATAATAAGGAGTCGAAGGCGATCATCCCCATTCCGGTGCTGGACATCACGCCTCTGAATCCGCCGCTCGGATTGATCCCGCCCATCCCGAAACAGACGAAGCCGGTACGCGGTATGGCGAAATATTCGCCTGTCGAGGCGCTGTTGATCGGCGTGGCGAAGGCGGCGAAATCGTCCGACGCCGTGAAAGGGACGGGCAGCTTGGACATGCTCCGCTATGGTCGTGTCCTCAAGGCTCGAAAGCTCGTCGGGGTTCGGGGGGCCGGAACGGCCTTCGATGGGTTGTATTACGTCACGAGCGTCACCCACACGATCAAGCGTGGCGAGTACAAGCAGAACTTTACGCTGTCGCGGAACGGGTTGATTTCGACGCTTCAGGAGGTGCCGGCATGAATGAAATGGACGGCGCGGCGGATGTGCAGCAGAGCGACGTCGGAGAGAAGTTTTACGGCAAATACCGGGGCACGGTCGTGAACAACCTTGACCCGATGCAGCTCGGTCGCATTCAGGTGATGGTGCCGGACGTGTTCGGCCTGTCGATTTCCAGTTGGGCCATGCCCTGCGTGCCGATCGCCGGGAAACAACAGGGTATCTTCGTCCTCCCGCAGGTCGGCTCGGGCGTGTGGATCGAGTTCGAACAGGGGGAACCGGACTATCCCATCTGGGTCGGAGGATTTTGGGGAATTGCGGCGGAGGTGCCGGCCTTGGCGTTGGCGCCGCCGCCTCCTCCGCCGGGACAGAATATCGTTATTCAAACGACCGGACAGAACACGCTGCTCTTGAGCGATGTGCCGGGACCGACCGGCGGCATCATGCTGAAGACGACGACCGGGGCGATGATCTTGATGAACGACATCGGGGTGACGATCACCAACGGTAAGGGTGCGACGATCATGATGAATGGCCCGGCGATCACGATTACTGGGTCACCCGTCACGATTAACAACGGGGCGCTGACCGTGTTGTGACGGGCGTGCGATGCGGATGACGGAGCCGGTGTAGCGAAGGAGTTGGGACGAAGGGGATCAGGCCGATGCCAGGTTTATTGGTTCATCTAGGGGCGACCGTGCTGTGTGCGCACGGAGGTCAAGCGATGCCGTCGGCTTCCAACCCGCGGGTGTTGGTGAATGGGCAGCCGGTGGCCACGCAGCCGACTCCATACACAGTGGCGGGCTGCCCATTTGTTGCAGGTACGACGCCCAGCCCCTGCTTGATGGCGCAAGTGGTCACGAGCGCAACGCGAGTGTTTGCGGGAGGAATGCCGGTCATCCTGTTCGATAGTCAGGCTATGTGTGCGCCGAACGGGACGCCACTGATGATCACCTCGACGCAGCCACGAGTCACGGGGATGTAACGATCATGGCACTGGACTACCCCTTTCAATTTGACGGCAGCGGACGTACGGCGATGACCGGCGAAGCGGACCATGTGCGCGATCTGATCGAGCAGGTCCTGTTCACGGCCCCCGGTGAGCGGGTTAATCGTCCGACGTTCGGGAGCGGTCTCATGCAGCTGGTGTTCGCCCCGAACAGCGATGCCCTGGCCGCGGCCACACAGGTGAGCGTGCATGGAGCCCTGCAGCAATGGCTGGGGGACGTCATGATGGTGGAGGGTGTGGAGGTGCGTCGCGAAGACGCGGCCCTGCATGTGACCGTGCGGTATGTCCTGAGACAAACCCAGGAACGCCGAGCGGTGGAGGTGGTTCGGACGATATGAGTCCGGTGGGGCAAATTCATAGCGAGGTGGATCTTCGTCGCACGAAGGTGCGGACGACGGTCGGTGGCGACGGAAAGCCGGTCCTGAACGGCATGGATTTCGTCGAGGTGACGACCCCGGAGCAGACGACCCTGCAGGTGCACTTCATTCATCCCTTGCCGGGGCAGGCCAACGGCGTGCCTGTGGCCCCGGCACCCCAGTTGACGGCCGCGAACATTGTTATCAGCGGCGGCGTGCGCGTCACAGAGATCCGCGTGGCGCGCGTGACTGCCGCCCGCCATCTCCTCACCGTGATCGTCGATCAGCCCGGAGACTTTTCCCAATATACGCTGCGGTTGGTCGCCGGGCAGAGAGAGTCCGGTCCGCCGGCCGGATTCGACCCGCAACTGGCGAGCCTCTCCTTTTCCTTCAAGGTGGCCTGTCCGACCGAACTCGACTGCCGCAGCACGGTTGTGTGCCCGCGCGCACCATTGGAGAGGCCGGACATCAACTATCTGGCCAAGGACTATGCGAGTTTCCGGCGGATCATGTTGGACCGTCTCGCGCTCCTGGCGCCCGAATGGATAGAGCGGTCGCCGGCTGACCTTGGCATCACGCTCGTCGAGCTCTTGGCCTATGTCGCCGACCACCTGAGCTATGAGCAGGACGCCGTGGCTACGGAGGCGTACTTCGGGACGGCCCGTCGCCGGGTGTCCGTCCGGCGGCATGCCCGCCTGGTGGGTTATCTACCGTTCGAGGGATGTAACGCGCGGGTTTGGGCGCAGATCCGGTTGCGACCGGGCAGTGACGACGTGAGACTGCCGGCGCGAGGACCCCAGGGGCCGACTCGATTGTTAACCGCTGTGCGCGGAAAGGACGCGGTTCTTGCGCCGCGATCCAATGCGGAACAAGCCGCGTTGGCCTTGCAACCGGTTGTTTTTGAATTGATGGAGGACATTCGACTCTTCAAAGATCATGCAGAGATGAAGTTCTATACGTGGGGCAACAAGCAATGTTGTCTCCCGGCCGGTGCCACGAGGGCGACCCTTCGCATGCACCTCCCGAATCTCCGCAAAGGAACCGTGCTGATCTTCCAAGAGGTCAAGGGCCCGTTAACCGGTGCGAAGGGAGATGCAGATCCCGCTCATCGCCATGTCGTGCGGTTGATCACGGACGCGGTCATCGGGGTGGACCCGCTCACTCAGGAACAGATTTCCGAGATCGAATGGCATCCCGAAGACGCGCTGCTGTTCCCGTTGTGCTTGTCTTCCAAGAAGGATCGGGAGCACGGCGAGGATGATGAACCGGACATCAGCGTGGCATTGGGGAACATCGTGTTGGCGGATCACGGGAAGACGGTGGAGACGCCGGAGAAGCTCGATCCGGTACCGATGCCGCGCCTGACCCGCGTGCCGGCCGAGGCCGGGGCGTTGCCGGCGGAATTGCCGGAGGGCGCCACGGCGCCAGGCTCCGATGGCCGGCAACTCATCCCGTCTCGCTATCGTCCCGCCTTGCGCGGTCGTCCGCTCACGCACGCCGCGCCGTTCCCGTATCTCGACGAGACGGACCAGCCTCGCTCTGCACGAACCGCCGTGACGTACGCACGGGAGACCGTCGGGCCGGCGATAGAATCGCTGGTGAGCTCCTTCAACTCAGTGGAGACGGAATGGACGGTCACACGGGATCTTCTCACGGACAGCCTCGGCCGGCCGGACTATGTCGTGGAAATGGAGCAGGATGGGACGGCGTGGCTCCGATTCGGGGACGGCCGATACGGGCGCCGGCCGGAGCCGGGCAGCCTGTTTCAGGTCGTCTATCGCGTCGGAAACGGAAGTCGAGGAAACATCGGCGCCGACACATTGGGGCACGTCGTGACGGACAATCCTGACGTGGCCGGTGTGGCGAATCCATTGCCCGCTTTTGGCGGAAGGGAACCGGAGAGTCTCGATGAAATCCGGCGGAACGCGCCCGTGGCGTTTCGCACCCAGGATCGCGCAGTGACCATGGGCGATTATGCGGAGATGACCGGGCGAGACCCGCGCGTGCAGCAGGCCGCCGCCACGCTCCGATGGACGGGGAGTTGGCACACCGTCTTCGTGACCGTCGATCGACTGGGCGGGGCGCGGGTCGACCCCGCCTTCGAAACCGACGTGGGGAACAGGCTGGAGTCCTATCGCCTGGCCGGCCAGGACATCGAAATCGACAATCCGAGGCTGGTGGCGCTGGAAATCGAGATGCGCGTCTCGGTGGAGCCGGACTATTTTCGAAGCGACGTGCAGCGCGCGCTGCTCGAGCTGTTCAGCAACCGAATCTTGCCGGACGGACGGCGCGGCCTCCTCCATCCGGATAATTTCTCCTTCGGCCAGCCCGTGTATCTCAGCCCGCTGTATGCCGCGGCGCAGGAGGTGGCAGGGGTGCGCTCGGCGGTCGTCACGCAGTTTCAACGCCTTGACAATCCCGGCACGGACGCGCTGGCGCAAGGGTTTCTCTCTCTGGGTCGCTTGGAAATTGCGCGGTGCGACAACGATCCGAACTTCCCGGACCGAGGCGTGTTTCGGCTGATGCTCGAAGGTGGCTTATGAGCGAGCGGACTGAAGCGGGATTGAGCACATGCGGGTGTTGTGAGGGACTCGCGCAGGCGGCGCCGATCGAAGTCACGAACCGCCCGGGTCTTTCGGCAATCGGGTATCGGGTCGGCACGCACGGATCGTTCAAGGCCAGTATGTTGGCCAGATTGTCGACCGCGGGAAGCTCGGTCTTGCAGTCCCTCCGGACGCGGCGCGACGACGATTTCTCCATCGGGCTCATCGATGCATGGGCGACGGTTCTGGATATTTTGACCTTCTACCAGGAGCGTCTGGCCAACGAATCCTATCTGCTGACGGCCACGGAGCGGCGGTCGCTGCTTGAGCAGGCGCGGCTCATCGGCTATGAACCGCGGCCCGGCGTGGCCGCGAGCACCTATCTCGCCTTCACCGTCGAGGACACGGGTGTGGCGCTCTTGCCGGGGGCGCCGCCCCCGCCGACACCGTCAGGCCCGCGCGAGGTCCTGGTGCCGAAGGGCACGAAGGTGCAGAGCGTTCCCGGACCGGGCGAGACCGCCCAGATGTACGAAACCATCGAGGACCTCTCGGCGCACGCGGACTGGAACAGTCTGCAACCACGGCTGACCCAGCCTCATCCGGTGCGCACGGATCTGGAGCAGGTGACGGTGCCGGGACTGGCTCCGTTCGTCAAGGCCGGCGATATCGTGCTCATCGTGGCGGGGAGTGATCCGGCCGACGAGAAGGTGAAACAGGTCCTCAGAGTCACGTCTGATCCGAAGAACCACACCACGACCTTTGACGTAGCGATGACCCCGACTCCGGTGCCCTGGATCAGACCGGTCCTGAGCTATAGCGCGTTCATTCGGACGACGCCGACACTCGACAACGACTTCGTGAAGAGAGGACTGATCAGCGGCAGACGCTGGAATCAACGGCTGCTGCTGTCCATGGCCAGGACGTACCGCTGGTCGCGTGTGGTGTTGCAAGCCAGGATCAATCTGCCGCCGCTGAAACCGCTGACAACGGAGCCCGGTATCTTCGGATTCCGGGAACGTGCCGCGCTGTTCGGCCACAACGCGCCCAAGCACGCGTCGCTTCCTGCCGATCAAACGAAGACCGGCGCCGTGTATGCGGAAAACTGGGAAGGAAGGACGCTTCAGCAAGAGCAACCTTCCTCGGGGGAAGCGTATATCTACCTGGACCGCACGTATCCGGGCATTGTAAAGGGAGGGTGGGTGGTACTGGTGAGCGCGAACGCCGGACCGCATGTGTATCAGGTCCACGAGACAGCCGAACTCACCAGAGCGGACTTCGCGCTCACCGCCAAGGTGACGCGCATTCGAGTCGGCAGTTCGGAGCATCTGGAGAAGTTCACACTGCGAGACACAACGGTCTTCGTCGTCAGCGAACGGCTGGACTTGGCGCCGATTCCCATTCCGGATGTGGTGGAAGGAAACGAGGTCACGCTCAACGGGGCCTATCTGGGTCTTGAAGCGGGGCGATGGGTCGCCGTGACCGGTGAGCGCCAGGATTTGTCCGGTGTCCAGGCCAGTGAAGTGCACCGGTTGGCCGAGGTGACACTGGAAGCCGGGCTGACGACACTCACCTTCCAGTCGGCGCTGGCCCATCCCTATGTTCGCGCCTCGGTGCGGATCAGCGGCAATGTTGCGGCGGCGACGCACGGGGAGTCGCGATCGGAGCTGCTCGGCTCGGGGGACGGCCGTGTGCCCTTCCAGCAATTTGCACTGCGCCAACCGCCGTTGACCTACATCAGCGCCCCGACGCCCACCGGTGGACAGTCCACGCTTGAGGTCCGCGTGAACGATCAATTATGGGAGGAGGTCGCGACGCTCTACAATCATGGGCCCACCGAGCATATCTATGTCACCCGCAGGGACGACGACGGGAAGACCACGATACAGTTCGGCGACGGCGTGACCGGCGCGCGCCTTCCGACCGGCCAGCAGAACGTGCGCACCGCCTACCGCCAGGGTATCGGCGCGGCGGGCCTGGTGAAAGCGAGTCAACTCAGCCTGCTCATGGCGCAACCGGCCGGCGTTCGTGCGGTGACGAATCCGCTCGATGCGACCGGCGCAGCCGATCCCGAGAGCCTCATAGACATCAGACGCAATGCCGCACTCACCCTCCGAACGTTGGACCGCATCGTGTCCCTGCAGGACTACGAGGATTTCGCGGCGGCCTTTTCCGGCGTGAGCAAAGCGCTGGCGACGTCCACATGGACCGGACGCCGTCGGGGCGTCCTGCTCACGGTAGCGGGGACCGAAGGAGCGGTCATCGAGGAGAGCAGCCCGGTCTACGCCAATCTCGTGCGTGCCATCCAGGAGGCCGGAGACCCCCTGGTCCCGGTCCAGGTGGCGAGCTATCGGCCGGCATTCTTCAAGGTGGGAGCCAAGATCACCGTGGCATACGGCTCTTCGGCCGAGATCGTCCTGATCGGCGTGCAGGACCGGCTGCGGGAAGCCTTCTCGTTCGACGCGCGTGCATTCGGCCAGCCGGTCGCGCTCAGCGAGGTCATGTCCGTAATGCACCTGGTTCCTGGGGTCCAGGCGGTGCAGCTCACGCAGTTATATCGGGTGGACGATCCGTCGGCGCCCTCGCTCCAAACCGAACTTCCAGCCATGCTGCCGCAGTCCGGCAGCGGTGCGGGAAGCCTCGGCGCGGAATTGTTGACGCTCGATGCGAGTCCGTTGGTGGAGATCGGAGTGGCCTCATGACATTGGCCGCCGACCAACTCTACGCCTTGCTCCCGTCGATCTATCGCATCCGCGATCAAGAAGAAGGAGAGCCGCTCAAGGCCTTCTTGGCCGTGCTCGCGGAGCAGGTCGAGGTCCTGCAAGAAGACCTCTCTCAGCTCTACGACGATCAGTTTATCGAGACCTGTGCCGAGTGGGTAGTGCCCTATCTGGGCGATCTGATCGGGTATCGGCGGCTTCAGGGCGCGACCTCCCCCGACGGATCGTCCCGGGCGGAAGTGGCCAATACGATCGCCTATCGACGCAGAAAGGGAACGGTGTCGATGGTGGAGCAGTTGGCCACGGATGTGACTGGGTGGAAGGCGCGGGCGGTGGAATTCTTCCAGCAGGTCTGCACCACACAGTATCTGAATCATATTCGGCCGACCCATCACGCGGTGGCCGACCTGCGCCGCCAGCGACAGGTCATGTGGTCGCAGACCCCGTTCAACTCGATGCCCCGTACGGTCGATGTGCGATGGATCGCGACCGGCCGAGGCCGGTACAACCTTCCAAATGTCGGCCTGTTCCTATGGCGGCTCCGTCCGTATCGCGTCGCCAAAGGGACCGCCAAGCTTGTCAAAGAAGGCTGCTTCACGTTCCATCCGCTCGGGTCGGACATGCCACTCTTCAATCCGGGCCAAGGGGAAGAGAGCCTCGCCCGGCTGGCGGAACCGGTGAACGTGCCCGATCCGCTCCGGCGGCGCTCCCTGTTCGACGAACTTGAAGAACTTCGCCAGAGTCTGGCGGACGGTCGTGCGGAAGCCGCGGCCGTTCGCGCATTGTCATGGTTCGATCGGCGGCAACCGGTGCTTCAGGTGTTCAAGAACGGGACGGCCGTCCCGGCGAAGGAGATCCTGATCTGCGATTTGACCGACTGGCAACGTCCGCCGAGCCGCCGGACGTATCGCCGTCGCGGAAAGCGGCCCGGGGATGCCACGCCGGATCCGCAACTGCCGATCCAGGTTGCGGTGGATCCCGTGCTGGGACGCCTGGCTTTTCCCGCCGATGCCAATCTCACGGGGATACAGGTCGAGGTGACCTATTCTTTCGGATTCAGCGGCGACTTCGGAGGAGGGCCATATCTGACTGATGCCCTTCGAGCACCCGTGACACGCCGGGTGGCGGCGGGAGGATCGACGTTGGCGCAAGCCTTAACGGCGGTGGGGACCGCGGATGCCGTGATTCAGATCGAAGACAACGCGACGATCGATGGAGATCTCACGATCACGTTGGGGCCCGACCAGGATCTCACCATTCAAGGCCATGAAGGCGCACGGCCCGTGTTGACAGGCACGATCACGATCGTCAGCGCCAAAGATGCGGAACTGACTTTGCACAATCTCATGCTCGCGAAATCGGTGCGGATGACCGGCACGGCCGACACGACGCTCACGATCCGGCACTGCACGCTGGCCCCGGTTGAACTCGCGCAGGACCTGTCGATGAAGCCGCGTCCGGAGGCGTCGGTGCGTTGGGTGGATGCCGGAAGCCGCGGGACCCTTGTGGTCGATCACACGCTTAGCGGCCGTCTGCTGACGAGCCCCGACGTCTCGGTGGAGCTGTTCGACAGCGCCGTCGATGCGCTCGCGGACACTGAGGTGGCCTTGGCGGCGGCCGACGATGGCACGGTTGCGGCGGGGGAACTGCGCCTGGTTCGCACCACGATCATCGGCGCCATTCGTGTTCGTGCCCTCGAATTGGCTGAACATACTCTCGTGACCGGGACCGTCATCAGCGAGCAGCAACAGCATGGGTGCGTGCGGTTTTCCTATCTCCCGTCCGACTCCCGAGTCCCGCGCCAGTATCGTTGCCAGCCGGAATGGGCCGCGCAGCGAGCCAGAGATGCGGCTCAGCAGCGAGATCCGTCCGTCGGTCCCGATGTTCTCGCGCAACTGGAAACACGCATCCGATCGTCGCTGCGCCCGCTGTTCACCACAAGCCGCTTCGGCCAGCCGGCCTATTTGCAGCTTCATGCCTCCTGTCCGGTGGAGATTCGGACGGGGGCCGAGAACGGATCGGAAATGGGGCTTTTTCAGAGTTTGGGGCAGGCTCAGCGCGAGGCGAACCTCCGCGCGCGTATGGAGGAGTATCTTCGGTTCGGACTGGAAAGCGGAATCTTTTACGTGACGTAGGCTTCCCCGGCGGCGGTGACGGACTGCCCGGCGGCCGAACGGAGCCAGGCGCAGATACGATAGGAGACCGGTCATGAAAGGCGACTTCAGTCGGCAAACGTTTGATCCAACCAAGCACTATAGCGACGTGCTCATGCAGCAGGGACGGGTGCAACTGGATGCCGACTGGAATGAGCAGCAAGCGATCCATCGCTATCGGGCTGAGACGGGAGCATACGACATCATCGGATTCTCAGGAGCGCCCGAGCACAATCCCGGTTTTGCGATCGTGCTCAGCCAGGACCGCTCGACATTCGGCATCGGCAGGGGAAATTACTATGTCGCAGGGATCCTGTGCGAGAACGAAACGACGGTCCCCTATGAGAAGCAGCCGGATCTCCTCGATGCGCCGGCGGTTCGGGATCTCCTGCGGCAAGCCGAGACGACGGTCGGGATCATTTATCTCGATGTCTGGAGAAGGCATGTCACGGCTCTTGACGATGCGTCCGTGCGCGAATCGGCATTGGGCGGCCCCGACACGACGACGAGAATCAAGACCGTCTGGCAAGTGAAAATCCTTCCGGTAAAGGAACCGCAGTCGGCGGTGGTGGGATGTGAGACGGCCTTCGAGGAGTGGGACAAGTTGCTGGCGAGCGACATCGGGGCGTTGAGCGCCAGATCGCGGCCGGCGGCCAACGCCGGCGGCCCATGCATTTTACCTCCCAGTGCCGGTTATCGCGGCCTCGAGAACCAACTCTATCGCGTGGAAATTCATCAAGGCGGCGTGGTGGGCGTACAGAACAGGACGCCGACGTTCAAATGGTCGCGCGATAACGGCATCGTCGTGACGGCCATCGAAAAGATCAGTGGGCAGGAAGTCACGGTGCGCGACCTCGGCCCCGACGAGGTCCTCGGATTTGCCAGCGGGCAATGGGTGGAGATTGTTGACGACGCCGCCGAACTGAACGGCAAACCCGGGCAACTGCTTCAGATCGACAGTATCAATCGGGCGGGTCGCGTCGTCAAATTGACGGCGGCGCCGACTCCATTGGCCTCCGGCGCCGCCGGCGTGGACCCGGCGCGCCATCCCAAGATGCGACGCTGGGACAGCGTCAAAGACGTTGCCGTCCAGGTCCCGAGTACGAATGACGGCTTTCTCGCGTTGGAGAACGGCGTGGAGGTCAAGTTCGAGTCCGGCTCATACAATACCGGGGACTATTGGTTGATCCCAAGCCGCACGGCAATCAACGCCGAGACCGGCACCGTTGAATGGCCTTTTCAGACGCCGCAATTGTCACTCGGGATCGTGCATCACTACTGCCGGCTGGCGCTGCTTCGGTTGAATGCCGCGGATAATACGCTGGCGGTTCAAGATTGCCGTCGATTGTTTTCGCCCTTGACGGGAGTGAGCGCGCTGCATGTGATCGGTACGAGTTGGTCCAATGATGATCTCGTCACGCTGGATGAGCTGCAGAATAACGGCCTCCGGATCACGCTCGACGGAGTGCCGCTGCAGCCGACGACCACACCGCCGACTGCTCCGCACACGGTCAACCCAGCCACCTTGATGGTGACGGTTGAAGCTCCGCTGTCTGCTCCCGCCGGCTCGAACGCCGTCGTGCCGCGAACCGATGCCGTCTTGAATGGAAGAATTACGGTGGCCGACAACAATATTCAGTGGAATCCGGAAATGGGCGAGTTGCTGAAACTCCTCGAGGGTCCGCCGTCGCTTCGCCGAATACGGGTGAGGATGCAGGGGGATAAGATCTGGAACGTGCAGGGACAGCGGGTCTTGTACCTGGATGGGCAAACGTTCGGACAGCCGGGCTTTCGTCGTGATGGGACCACCCCGCGAACGGACCTCTTGTTTCCCTCGGGAGACGGGGCGAGGGCGAGCAATTTTGAGAGCTGGATGTATGTGCCGGCCCAAATCACCGTGCCGCCGCCGGATCTTCAGGCATTCGCTATCACTCCGGGTGTCGTCCAAGCCGGCGAATCCGTGTCGTATACTCTGATGCTGAGCGGCGCTGCGCCGGCCGGAGGCGTGACTGTCCCGCTTGCAAAGACCTTGCTTTCCGGCGGCGATCCTGTCCGCACCTTTCCCACGAGCGTGCAGGTTCCTGAAGGACAGGCGACGATCACGTTTACAGTGCCGACGCAGGTGAATGTCGCCGGATCCGTCTCCATTAAGGCGACCCTGCGACAGGTGGAGAAGAGCGCCACCTTCGCGACGCAGGTCGTGTCCGTGGCCGTCATTCCGACGGCGGCGACCTTGTTGATCAACGGCAGCCAGCAGTTTACGGCCAATGTTCAAGGGAC
Source organism: Nitrospiraceae bacterium (assembly GCA_035250505.1). Classification (GTDB taxonomy): domain Bacteria; phylum Nitrospirota; class Nitrospiria; order Nitrospirales; family Nitrospiraceae; genus DASSBQ01. The sequence continues at coordinate 37,714 of DATFFC010000002.1, forward strand.
CCAAAATAAGCTTGCCAGGTTCAGCATTCAGGAAGGAGCGGCCGGAGGAAGCATCGTGCAGTCGACAGGTACGACGGCGACATATACGGCGCCGGGCCAGCCGGGCACGTTTCATATCGTGGTTACGAGCAGCGATGATGCGACCAAGTCTGCCGTGGCGACCGTCGTCGTGAGGCCGAAAGGCAAAGACACCAAAGATCCCAAGGATACAAAGGAAGTCGAGCCGAAAGTCAGAAAAGAATTCGATAAGCTCAGGGACAAGGTCGAGGACAAGATCCGAGTGGAAAAAATCCGGGATCTCGGACCGGTTCGGGGTCCCGAGCCGCGAAGATTGATGGAACCGACCGACACCAGCAGCCCCGCCCCAGAAGCGACGGGACAGGCTTTCATCCGTTCGGACGAGCGCCCGCCTGTCGGGGAGCCCCAACGGACCGCCGAGAAGCCGTCACGCAAGCGGAGGACGCGGAAGGAGAAGAAATAAGATGATTCTTGTCCTCGCCAACCGATGGGACCGCGCAGCTCAGCAGTTTGCCGACCGCTATCGGCCGCGTGGAGTGCGCCTCGTGACTCCGGACGATCTCTCGCACTCGGGATGGAGCTATTCGATTCAGGATATCGCGCGCTCCCGAGCGATAGTGGCGGGCTCGTCGATCGATTCAACACGAATCCGCGGAGTCCTGACCCGGCTCGCTCGTGTGAGCGAGGATGATGTGCCTCATATCGTCCCGGACGATCGGACCTATGTGGCGGCGGAGATGAGCGCCTTTCTGTTGGCGTGGTTGAGCGCGTTGCCCTGTCCCGTGTTGAATCGTCCGACGCCCGTCTGTCTCTCGGGCGGGTGGCGGCGGCATGAACAGTGGGTGCACATGGCCTTCCGGCTCGGTATTCCGGTTGCTCCGTTGAGGCAGCGGGTGAATCTTTCCCGAGCGCGCAGGACGGCTGCCGCGCCGCCCTCGTCCGTGAGCGTGACCCTCGTTGGACAGAGACTTCTGGGTTGCAGGAATGCCGGGCTTGCGGCAAGGACTCGGGCTCTGGCGCGAGCGGCAGGCATCGATTTTCTCACCGTGCGATTTTCCGGTGGCGACGTCGGGTCGGCGTTTCTCGACGTCGACGCGTGGCCGGACATCGCGAGTGACGAGATCGCATCCGCGGTATTGGACTACCTTGAAAGAGAACATCCGCAGGGCCATGCCTAGCCTCGTCTTGCTCTGGGGTCTTCTCGAAGACACTCCTCTTTCCGCCGTGCAGGCGGCTCTCCACCGCCGAGGCGCCACGACGTTCCTCGTCGATCAATATGCCATCCTCAACACCGCGATGGCGTTGAACGTCGATGCGTCTATTGGAGGCACGATTCGGATCGGGTCGCGACTGTGTCGGCTCAGCGAGGTGTCCGGGGCCTATGTCCGCGCATATGACTCGCGCCGGCTCCTCAACGGGCGGCAAGCCAGACCAAACGGCGCCGCATGCCGGCATGCCTTGGCGCTGGATGAGTCCATCAGTGCCTGGCTCGAATTGACCCCGGCCGTCGTGGTGAACCGGCTTACCGCCATGGCGGGAAATGGCTCGAAGCCGTATCAGGCTCTCCAGATTCGCTCGATCGGGTTCGAGGTCCCGGACACACTGATCACGACGGACCCGGCCGCAGCGACGGCGTTTTGGGAGAAGCACGGCGTCGTGGTGTACAAATCGGTGAGCAGCGTCCGAAGCATTGTGTCTCGACTCAAGCCGGATCACCGAGACAGACTCGCCGATATTCGCTGGTGTCCGACGCAATTTCAGGAATATGTCCCGGGCACGGATATTCGTGTGCACATCGTCGGGAGCCGAGTGTTCGCGTGCGAAATCCTGTCTGAAGCTGATGACTATCGGTACGCCGGGCGGCAGGGCGGAGAAACCGCCGTTTATCCCTGTGTTTTACCCGATGAATGCGCCGATCGCTGTGTGGCGCTTGCGGCTGCGATGGGACTTCTCGTGGCGGGTATCGACTTGCGACGCACCGCGGATGGCCGCTGGTTTTGCTTCGAGGTCAATCCCTCTCCTGGTTTCACGTACTATCAGGATCAAACCGGCCACCTGATTGATGAGGCGATCGCCGACCTATTGCTGTCGGCGGCCTAGTCGCATTCTTCAACATTCTTTCATCAGAAGAACTCACGCGAAGGGAAAATTCCGTGACGATGGGTAGACGCCGCCAATCACGCACGGGAAGGAGATCCAAGAGAGGACGGGTCGCTTCAACGAAACCGCGTGCTCTGCAGCCGAACGAGATCACCGCGCGGCGCAACGAAGAGCGGCTCGGCACCCTGCATCCGATTCTCGCCATTCGTGCCCGCTGTATGGTGGAACTGTGCAGTCGGATAGACATCGGGCTGTTGGTTACGCAAGGCCTGCGAACGTGGGAACAGCAAGACCGACTCTATGCAAAGGGGCGGACGACTCCGCCGCTCGGCAGACAGCACATCGTCACCAATGCGAAGGGTGGGCAGAGCTATCATAACTTCGGGCTCGCGTTCGACGTGGTGATTCTCGATGACCGCGGGAAGCCGATATGGGACGCCGAACATCCCGCGTGGCAGCGTGTCGGCAAGATCGGCAAGTCGGTGGGACTCGCATGGGGTGGAGACTGGACGAGCCTCAAGGATCTGGCGCACTTTGAATATACCTGCGACCTGACCCTCAAGGTGTGCCGCGAGTTGTATCCCTCGGGGCTCGAGGCCATCTGGACCCGGATCGTGTAGCAACGAAGCGTGGGGCGATGGGAATGGGAAGGGGGGTGACGGCAGCGGTGTGTAATTGACGCGGACGGCACGATTGAACCCTCACCGGGATTGGTAGTTACATCGGCTTCATGCCAACATAGGCGCACCTCAACGAAACGGAATCGGCCGCTCGTCTTGTTGTTGATCCCGAGTGTTGCAGTCTGGCCTGCATAGCGCCTTGACGGCGAAGCTGACGAGAATCAGCACGCATAGTAACCACACCGCGGCCACTAGCAATCAAATGCGCATGAAGAACCTTTAATCGCTCCTGACCTGCCGCTACAGTAGTGTTTGAGGCCTTTTCTTGAAGCTGGGCTTAGCGCTTGTCCGATCGTGAGGAATTAGCTGCACACCAACAAAAAGGGGTCGGACCCCTTTGCTGAATGAATGCGAGCGCTCGCTCATCTCGAACAAACGTCTCTAACATTCTGGATCTTGAGCGGGGCCATGTGGTGCGTCATATTACACACCTATGAGTCGTCCATTTGGGTTTCCCTCAGAGAGCCTTGCGGATCGGTATGAAGCACTCCTTGAAGTCGCTCAGGCGATTGTGGCTCATCGAGATCTCGACGAACTCTGTCGTGATCTGGCCCAGCGTCTTCCGCGCGTCGTGCAAGTCAATTATATCGACCTGTCCCTGCATGACCCTGTAAAAGAGGTAATGCGCCTGCATACGATTCAGGCGAACGTACCGGCTGACCTTGTCGGGGGCCATGAACCGGCGACGGAGGCCTGTCCCGCCGGACTGGTGTGGCAGACTCAGGAGCCGCTGCTCGTATCCAATCTGTTGAATGAACATCGTTGGCCGGGGGTCACCAATTTGATGAAGCAGGATGGAACCAATTCGTTCTGTTTCGTGCCTCTCACCACCGCGAGAGCGCGCTTGGGCGCGATGGGATTTTTGAGCGTGGAGGAGAAGGCCTATAGTGAGACACACTTGGAATTTCTCGGCCAAGTCGGCAAGCAGGTCGCCGTCGCGGTGGAGAATGTTCTGGCATTCCAACAGATCGCCGAACTCAAGGATAAGCTCGCCGAAGAAAATCTTTACCTCGCGGAAGAACTTCGTACCGCGCGTGGGTTTGAAGACGTCATCGGAGAGAGCGCCGCCCTAAACGAGGTGCTCAAGCAGGTCGAGGTCGTGGCTCCAACCGACTCCACGGTGCTGATTCAAGGAGAAACGGGGACCGGGAAGGAACTGATTGCGCGAGCCATCCATCGGCTCAGCGGCCGCCGTGATCGTACCTTCGTCAAGTTGAACTGCGCCGCGATTCCGAGCGGCTTATTGGAGAGTGAACTGTTCGGTCACGAACGCGGCGCTTTCACCGGAGCGATCTCCCAAAAGGTCGGTCGATTCGAGTTGGCGGACAAAGGGACGCTGTTTCTCGATGAAGTGGGGGAAATTCCATTGGAGCTGCAATCCAAGCTGTTGCGCGTGCTGCAGGAGCAAGAATTCGAACGCTTGGGCGGCACGAAAACGCTGCGCGTCAACGTCCGATTGATCGCAGCGACCAACCAGGATCTCAAAAGCATGGTGGAGGATAAACAGTTTCGGAGTGACTTGTACTACCGGGTCAACGTCTTTCCGATTACCATGCCGCCGCTTCGAGAGCGCGGAGAGGACATTCCCACCTTGGTTCGTTATTTCGCGCAGCATTACGCGATGCGCATGAACAAGAACATCCAAATAGTTCCGGCGAAGACACTCGATATTCTCTCTCGCTACGCCTGGCCGGGAAACATCCGTGAGCTCGAAAACCTGATCGAACGCTCCGTCATCCTCACGCGGGGAACGGAATTGCAGGTACCGCTCCGTGAACTCGACAGTGATCGCCGGAGGACCGTTGCACCCTCAGCGACACTCGAGGAGACCGAGCGCACAGCGATCCTGCGGACGTTGCAGGATACACACTGGATTATCGGCGGGCCGGACGGGGCGGCGGCCCGACTGGGCCTCAAGCGAACCACCCTGGTCTCCAGGATGAAGAAGCTCGGCGTCGTCCGGCCCCCGCCCCCAGTGAGGCAGTCCCTTCTCTGTAGCGCGATTATGACGGCCTTTTTTGCCAGGCGGCCATATTGACACGTGACGATACACGTCGCCACGTGGCGAGCATTCGGCGCGAGTACCCTCACCGCCGTGATCGAAGTCGCCCGTTCCCGGTGGCTCATTGAATTATGGTCTCGATTATCCGGCAGTTGTGCGGTCCGGCTTCAGTCTTCGCGTTGTGGAATCCTGTTTGTCAGTTCCCAATCTTGCGACGGAAGGAGGGGCAAAATGAAGGCGCTACAGTTTCGACAATACGGCGGAAGGGACGTGCTGGAGCTGAATGCGAATGTGCCAAGACCAGCTCCGGCCAAAGGGCAAGTCCTGGTGCAGGTGCAGGCCGCGAGCATCAATCCGGTTGATTGGAAAATCCGGCTCGGCTATCTCAAAGAATACATTCCGCTGACGATGCCCGCGACCTTGGGCGTAGACTTTACTGGTCTGATTGTTGATACCGCCGGGTCGGATTCGGGCCTAAAGCTCGGCGATCGCGTGTATGGGTACGCTAGCCCTCTCACCGGTGGGTCCGGTTCATTTGCCGAATTTGCGACAGTCCCCATTTCTAACGTGGCTCGTGCACCACAGAAGGGGAACGCCCATGAGGCGGCGGCCTTGCCGCTGGCCGGGGCGAGTGCCCTGCAAGCACTCGAAGAGCATCTGAAGCTTCAGCGCGGTCAAAAAATACTGATTCATGGCGGTGGCGGAGGTATCGGGAGCCTCGCGATCCAGATCGCCAAGGTTATCGGTGCGTCTGTCGCGACCACCGCCGCTGGAGAAGATCTCACCTATGTCCGATCGCTGGGCGCCGATGTGGTCATTGACTATAGGACGGAAGCGTTTGAATCAAAGGTGAAGAGCGTTGATGCCGTGTTCGACACGGTGGGCGGATTGACGACCACGAAATCGTTCCAAGTCCTCAGGCCGGGCGGCTGCCTGGTCTCCATGCACGGGCAGCCGGATCAAACAATGGCCACACAATACGGAATCACGGTCATGGGACAATTGACCCACGTTACCACCGACGTTCTGTCTCGACTAAGAGAACTCGTGGAGGGCGGCCACGTGAACATCCGGATCGCGAAAGTCTTCCCGTTGAGCAGGAGTAAAGAAGCCTTTGAACTGGCTGAAGAAGGCCATCCAAAAGGCAAAGTGGTGTTCGATGTCCTGGCCGACTAAGAGCTCGAGTGGTTGCGCAGCTCACACATGCAAAGGAGGAGTTTCATGCCGGCCGTGATCGCGTCCGTCATAATGGCTTTGTCTTGATGATCGCGCCTGCTCGGGCGGAGACATTGGGCAAGTGGAGTAAAGGCGCTCCGTTCCCGGAGCCGTCTGTTCTCCGCATGATGCCGATGCCTCGACATGGTCTGGCAGGCGCCGTTGGCGGCGACCGTCTTCATGTGGCGAGCGGAGATATTCAATCCGCCGGCATCACGGGTATGCGGGTGGTCACAGGTAAGGTATGAACAAACGATACTGGTGGCTGCTCATTGCCGTCTTGATCGGCGCGATTCTCGCCGGGAGTCTGTTGGCCGTACAGTACGCCAAGCAGCAGGTGCCGGAACGTAGTGATGAGAAGTCCGACGGCGCTTATGACCGAGGGAAGTGATGTGATGGGCGATGAACTAAGGCGCCGCATTCACAACATCTTACCTTACCGGTTCTGTGGCCCTCGCGGTCCCGCTCCGCTTCAAGCAATCGGTTATGATTGCATTGAGGCGGACCCTTATCCTGCTCAATAGCCTCATCATCCACGGCTGGTGCCTCCTGGCCGTAGCAGAACACCCTAGAAGCGGACCGCATGGTGAGAAAAAGCCGATCATCTGTCAAGGATGACATGTGGCTCTAGCGCGATCGCATACGGTAGAAGCGTAGGTGGAACATCTTGACTCGGGGCTTGTATCCTAACGGATACCAGAGCGTATCCATTTTTATGAAACACCAGCCAGGCACGTGAAGGTTCTCCCGCTCGCGTTCGGCCACGGAATTCATTCAATGAACGCCGGCACGCGACGCTTCGCGTCTTCGTTGCGCCGAGTGATCGCACGCAGTCCCTCATGATTCCCAGCAGTTCCTAATCATGCCTGAGTCTTCCATGCGTAATGCTCCCATTTCATAACGAAATAGATTCGTGCGACGCAATCCATCGGTATGGAGCTTGCGACTGTGGTGTCAGTCGACGGCAGGTGATTTCTTGCCGTTGAATCGACAACAGCATCGGAGGCCGTGCCGGTGTCATGTTGAACGATCGGCAACTGACATCGTCCGGCTGAGAACCATACACGCCACCATAGAGGAGCACCACCATGAGCACCGACATACTCGACTATACGCCGGGGTTTGATTTTGGAGTCGGCGTGGATGAGTCAACCGGGATCCCGATGGGAATTGCCATTAAACCGGGCGAACCGAAGCCCGTCACGCAGGCCGGAGGCCAAAACGTGATCTACAACTACAGCATGATCGAGTCTGTGGAAGATTTCTACGATGCGCTCGATGTCGATGTAAATGCCAACGCACGGTATATGTTCGGCAGCGCCAGCGCCAAGTTCGAATTTTCTCAATCCCTACACGTCAACACCCAATCGATCTATTTCGTGGGCAACTGCACCGTGACGAATAGCTTTTTGCAGACTTTGCATCCTGCCATGCTTCCCGATGCGGCAGCGCTGCTCAGCAAAGGTCAGGCGGAGCGATTCAGGGAGGCCTACGGCGATTCCTTTGTCCGGGGATTTCAGAACGGCGGCCAATTCTACATCGTGATCAGCATCAGCTCGAGCTCGCGAGAAGAAGCCCGCAAAGTGGGAGCTCAGGTGAAGGCAGGCATCCAGGCCCTGATCGGGAGCGGCTCCGTGAGCGTCAATGTGGAGAAAATTGCCAAACAATCCTCCTCGACCTGTGAATTGTCCGTGGCCATGCTGCAGAGCGGCGGAAAAGGCATGGAAGCATCGCTCACCCCGACGATTGAAGAAGCCACCACACGTTTGAAAGAGTTTCCAAGCATCATCGCAAGAAATCCGATTCCCTATTACTGTCTTGTCGCCAGCTACAAGACGCTTCCCTTACCGGATGCCCCGAATTTCATGGACTTCAAGCAGCAGAAGCGTGTGCTCAATGAAGCTGCCAAGTTGGTCATTCGGTATGACGCCGCCCTCAATGATCTCGAAGTCGTCAGCAAGAACATCAAATCCTATGAACCGTTCCCCGTTTCGAATCTGGACAAGTGGCGCAATACGCTCGAGACGGACATCGATGCGATCTACGACGCGGCCTCGCACGCAGTGGATAACCCGAAGGAGGCGGAGTTGCCGAAGGTCCATTCGGAGTCGGTGATCGCGTCCATTAAGTCGCTGAAACGAAAGGCCACCCCGGTCCGAATCGTTCACTTTGTCGGCAAGCCAAAGCCGCAGAGAGTTCGAGCTCAAGCCCTGGCGGCGATGATGGCACAGAGGCGACTGCTGGCCCAAAAGGCCGGGCAGATTTCGGCACGTGCCCGGTGAGGCCGCTTGGTGAAGATGGGTCTGCCGGAGCCCTTTGCAGGGATGGCAGTGTGGTGACGAGGGGATAGAATGTTGACTTGGCTTGGCTATGTCAGCCGTGTGGCTCTAGCACTTAAGGAGGCGCTCACGCCACCAAATCCAAGGAATCAGCCCGGATGCCACAAGGAGCAGCGATAGTGGTTCCGGCGCAGTTGCTCCGGGTACTCCCATCGTTTCTCCTACGCCAAGGAGAAAGCGCTCCCCTGCAAACGCGAAGCCGGGCCCGTCAGGCGACTGGTATCCAAACACCGGGCTTGTGAGACCGCTGGCAAAGCCGCTGAATTGCCAGTTCAAGCCTCGCCCAACGGTTCGGACATTTACCGGCGACGACATATTTCGAACGGCGAGTCCGAAGTTCTTTGCCCCATCGAGGTCGCCTCCGGGTCCATCGCCAAGACACTGGCTGAAATTGCAGCCTGAGAGTCCTAAAGAATTAATACCGCGAAGACCTGAGCCGTCGAGAAGTCTTCCTTGGTCCAAGAAATCGACACGGAGTCCGGCGCCGTTGAAGGTTCCTACAGTTGATACCCGACCTTCTCCATGACCTCGAATACCAAACTCGATCAACTGTGAGAACGGCGAGGGGCTCAGTTGATTTGTAAGTTGATAGAGATACGTGAAGTGAGATGGATTGAGACCGGCACTAGAGCCCTTCCCACCTTGGAAAACCGGTGCTAAGACACTCGTGAATTGATCACCGGGCGGCAGGACCGCAAAGTTCACCACGCTACTGAGATTCTCGCTGTGACCTGTAAAGTCAGCCAATGGAATGGCGTAGGACGTGGGGGGTATCACTATGCCAATACACACCAACAGCGAAAATAAGATGACTCCTAAATTGAAATGAGGGTCGTCTCGTTTCATAGGATGCCTCCTCCGGCTAAGTGGTGACGCAGTGTAGCAGGACTGTATGGTTGTGCCTACATGCCCGAATGCACTTAGCAAATATGCTTAATAATGCGACGGCCGAGACGCTCGAATTCGGGTTTCGTTTCCGCAAAAGATGCAGGATCCGGGCCGATTAACCTACACGTGCTTACCTCCATGGTATTTTAATGCTAGGAAAAAGTACACTAGGTATAAGTGCCTGTAGCGATCCGGAGTGATCCATAGTAATCCTTGTCGGTGAGGATCATCATACTCACAAGCCGTCCACAATGAAATCATCTTTCCCCAAGGAATTCACGGTTTTTATTCCCAATGCCGTGGGGTGCTACTTATACGCCGCCCGTTCAAGGCCACTAAATGAGGAGACGCTGCTGGCGATGCTCGCTCCCAAGCCGGAAACAGAGGTCCAAGTGGAGGCCGGCGATGCCCTGGCCGGGTATCATTACGATCAGTTGCTTGATTACACCCTCAACAGCGAAGACGGTTCACAGCACCAGCGTCTGAAAAGAGGGCGCTCAACGCTTGCCTTGGCTGCCGGTATTCAATTAGGATTGAGGACGAGCGGACTAAATAGAATCAGCAAGCAGTCTACTTCTGGATGATAGGTCGGGTTGAACGCATCGTTCAAAGGGAATTGATTAGCGCGGGGCATTGTGCTTGATGCTCGATCGAAGTTCGTAGGGTTGGCAAGGAGGTACAGCATGATGCGGTTACTCATCATCCTGATGGTACTCGTCAGCACCTCAGCCTTCGGGGAGATGAGCCAGTTCTACAACAATCATGTCGGAGGCACGGTCTACGGGAAGAGTCCGAACGGCATCCAGCGATACTCCGATAGCCGGGAAACTATCGGGACGATCTTCAACAAGCCTGAGTCCGGCATCCCACCGTATGATCTCAATCGACCGAACGGCATGATGCAGGGCAGTGGAACGATATTTGACATGCCGGTGGTGGGTGATCCCCCGATGGGTATGCCGCAAGCTGCGCCACAGTTAATGACTCCTCTTCAACCTTTTGGTCCTGGGTTAGCGCCACCTTTCGGCCGATAAGTTACTGCGTCTCCTGACATCATCGCCGAGTCGCGATACATCTCTCCATTCCTGAGCGAGACATAGGCCGACTCTGCATGGCCTGATTTAGGTACTACTTCCCTCATCTTCCGATAAGATGCAAACTGGCCGCGAGCCAAAGCGGGTGAGGTAAGGTTGGTATTCTGCTGCTGTTTATGCCGCTTTCCGTGTGCGATTCGAAGGCGAGTGATTAATGGGCGGGGTCTGCGTATCGAGCCAATGGTTGACTAAGATTTTCAAGACCGTCCAAATCAGCGGGATGCTGAAGAGCGTAACAAAGATGATCGTTTCAGGCGCGAGCCGGATCATGCTGGAAAAGTATAGTCCTCTTGGAGAATTCAGCAACGCACGTCAGACACCGGTGTGCACATCGCAAGACAAGGCTTGTCACGCAGCCTTCCGCCCTTGCGCCGACGGGGTCGATCGCCCACCGCCGTGCAGCTCCCTCAACATGCCGACCAACACGGCTCCAAGGCTTATGGCAATCATGATCGCAGCCATGGCTTCGATGTACGGCATTCTAAGGAAGGCATTGCCAAACAGAAAATTGAGATATTCGAAGAGGCTCATGTCTCGTACCTCCTCGTCAGTGGTGAGCGGTACTATGATCGATCACCGACATATTTTCGTCAAGCGATGGAATCTAAACAAAATCCATACGTTGCGTGGGTCCTTTAGGGGGACGGTGGCTTCTGCGCGGTGTGTGAGGGCGCGTCGTTTGAGTAGGTACGGCCGGGCAGGCGTCGATTCACAAAGCCATTTGATCGATGCGGTCGATGAATTGTTACATTCCTATCGGCGCCCTGGCCATGATCATCGACGCCGGAGACCGGTTCAAGAAGCCCAGCGCCGGAGAGAAGTTGCACGGGGAGAACAAGAGGAAATGAGGACACGCAAGCTCCGCTGTGAACTACTGGACGCGGAGTTGATCCGCAAAGGAATGGCGGGGCTATTGACTCGTGTCGGATATAAGAGTACGAACGGTTCGCCGAGGGCTGGCGTCCGTCGAGCCCGAAGCGGGAAGGGACGGTGACCAATGACGATTAATGAATCCATCCTGTATTTCTTTGGGATCGCGGCACTGATTTTTGTCTTCATCATCGGTTTTGACAAGCTACGCAGTTGGTTTTGGGCCCGGCATCCAAAAAGAAGGGATTGACAGTCAGTGCGAGGCGGTGCATTTGCCTACCGTTGCGTTTTCTTTTCGCGGCACTTTTCAACGAAATGGTCACGCTAAGTAGTTTGCGCAGAGTCGAGTCAAGGATGTGGCTCGCCCTTTTTATGCAGCGTACCGTCTACACTGGTCTACATTGCGACTTGGCGGGATAGCTTGATCTTCATAAGTTATTGATTTGCTGGCGCGCCCGACAGGACTTGAACCTGTAACCCCAGATCCGTAGTTCTATTCGACGAAGAGGAAACACTCGGATAATACGTCGAAAAGGCTGCAATCCCGCAAAATTGATTGGAAGAGGAAGGTGCAGGGGTAGATCTTCTAGTCACAACGACGCACCCCCCGCGCAACCGGGTTTTACAAAGACCGTCCGTCCGATCCGCCACCTTTGCAAACACCCCAGGCAAGAAGAGAACCTCAGCGGGGGAGCGCCTAAAGGCCCGATTCCGATGTTGCACTAAGTTGCCATATGCGTGGCTAACGTCTTGGTTGGATGGGGCACACTTTTGGGGCACACCCGTTCGAAGACGCCGGGGGACCCTTGGGACGACATGGCCCCCGGCCTTCGGTGCGGGTACGGGTACTGAGTGTTACGGCCGATCGTAAAAGGCGGCGTAGGCTTGAAGTGGGTCGCCGTTGAAGCAGGTGCTTATGCGATGACGGGTAGGAGGACTCCTTGGGCGCGGCGAAATTATTCGTGTTTAGCAGAAGGTTTCATCAATTGCTGTTCCTGTGCTATCGTGAGCGCGCGCGTAGTCGTCCTGACGCCAAGCTTTTTCAGAATATGCCTGCGGTGCATGGCGATGGTATTGAAACTCCGGTGTAAGATGCGGGAAATCTCGCGGGTGGTCAATCCTTGCCAGAGGAAGACGAGTACTTCCCGTTCCCGAGGCGACAGGAGGGTATTGGCCATTACGTCCTCTTCCCCGTGCAGTGCGCGGCTTTGATCATTGAGGTGAGCCAATGTTGCGCAGTAGGGCTGTGGTGATAGCAAATGCTAGTCTTGATAGTTATTTCCGGGCGCACCATGCGCGGAGGGTATTCAGTAGAGAAGGCGGAAGGAGATTGCCTCGGGCACGCCGTAGTGTTTCATGTTCCTTCCGCACGCTGGCGTCGCAGGTGACGCAATAAAAACCCCGGATCGCACTTTCCTGTTGACACCTGATGCACGACGTGCGGACTCTTTGAATAAGCTGGCGAAGCCTGGGGACCCACTTCTTACGCAAGAGCGATGAGACGCTCGCTGGCTGAGTGCACCAATCCCCTGGTAGCGAGCACCGCCGGCCGTGGGCACCAACCGGTAATGCCCTAGCTACGCTGCTAATTGTCTGCCTTCTAATTGCATGACGGCCGGCTGTCTGGGGCAATGCTGGACTCCGCTTCCAATATGTCGAGATCTCGCGTCAAATCGCCTGAATGTTGGCATGGTATATGAGCCGATCGGGGGGCGCCATCTGTTAAAACAGGATGGGAGGTTTATTCTTAGGAACAGATAACTAGGAGTTAGAGACATGAACATCCAATTTGACTAGGACGCGGAACCCTTTTTTTGATTATTGAGTCCGGCACACCCCGCAGAGTATATCCGTGGCGGGAAGACATGGCAGGGAGTCCAAACAGAGATGGGGGCACGCTGGGGCACACCCGCTCGAAGACGTCGGGGGTGCCCTTGGGACGACACGACCCCCGGCTGTTGTGCGGGTACAGGTACTGCGTGTCTGTATCGACTCAAGAGCGGCGGAGGTACCCTTGGGACGACGTGGCCCCCATCTCCGGTGCGGGTCGTTACCAGTCCTTCGTGTCTCGTTTATTTTTGGAGTAACGAGCTTAGCGGCGCCTTCGGCCGACCGGTACCGCGTACCTGTTCGCGTTAAGGTCGGCGATAGACCTGACGTTCTGTGCAGTTGACCGAGCAGATCTGTCCCGGTGAGTGTTTCGCGTCTACGGCAATCTTTAGCCGGTGGGCTGACGGCTGCGCTCGTTCAGGCTGTCCGAAAACACATTCCTTGTATCAATGAACCAGCCTTTATTTCTAGGAAATTGGCAGCTTCTGGCTAATCCGGCAGCCCGCGAGGGTCGTATGGGCCTTTATAAATGGGAGTCGTCTTTCGTGCCTTTTCAGTCTCGGCGAGCAGTGCTGTATAGACGCTGTCAAACTTCGGATACTGCTCGTGCGCCCATTTTGATAGACGTATAGATTTCCGTAACATAAGCGTTGCAGTGATTGCCGGACGCGGTTCGTCTGGGAAGCCAGCGCGAGGCGGTAACGGCTCTGTGACGGCAGTATTCGAGAGTCTGGCTAAATGCCCCATTACGTCAGGCGAAATGCCGGTCTTATAGCGTATTTCATATAACCTCGATAGGTCTTTCCGCCAGGTTACGACCTGGCTCAAGGCGGTGCCGTCGTTCCAAATCACAATATTCTGCCCCCCGTGCAGTGGATGAACATCGTCGAGTCGCAGCTTCACTAACTTGTCTTTCGGTATGGTAATCGCGTCGCCGGGATAAGCAAAGAGAAACAATGCATATAAGCCGATTCGCCACAACCAAGGCAGGAGATCCGCTTGCCCTATGCTTTGGTTAAAGATGGCATGTTCGTTCTGCACTTCGGGCGTTGCCATAGATGCCGGTCGGAGCGAGGATTAGCGATTCTAACTATCGCGGTCCAGTTCGCTCAGGGCGGATCGTCCTTGAGACCGGTGGAACCGCTGACGTCTAAACAACAGGATACCGGCCATGCCGCCTATCAAGATGAGAAGGGTGGAAGGTTCCGGTGCCATCACAAGAGTAAACCGGCCGCCGGGATTCAGCCCGGTCATATAGTCCAGATAGCCTTGATAGTAGCGAGGGAGCATTTGTGGGTTCTCGTCAAGTGCCCCAGTTCCCATCAGCGCCGTGCTGAGTGTCGGGTTGGGGTACCTATCGACTCCGCCGCCAATATATTCGTCATACAAACCTAGATAGTGCCCAGTTTCATGCGCCATCACTCCGGCGGTGGCCGATCCGGTATACCAAGTGGACACGTCGCTTCGTCCCGGTCCCGATCTGACGAGAATATTGTGGTGAAACACGGGGCCGGTTGTCGTCACATCGACGCGGAGTGGAAAAGAGCGCTGGTTCGTGGTATCTGCGATGATTGCGCGGTTGTTCCAAATTCCTTCAATGCCGCTTTCCGCCGTCGAGCGAAAGCCTTGCTGTTGCGCTGTCGTGAAACTCGGCTCGAACGTAAAGTTTAATTCAACATGCCGCACCAACGCGGCGCCGTCGAAACTCTGGGTATATCCATAGTTGAAAACAAATGGGCCATAGGCCTGTCCCTGGTCCGTGTATGAAGGGATGTGCGTAGTACCGGCCACGGTTTCAGAGCCGGTCCTGTATGAGAAGGGTAAGGCCAGTGCGAGAGGATCGTTACCGACGTTCCAGGCGAGAATCACTGCAATGATTAGGCATCGCATGATTGGTCTTTGCATAGGCCGCCTCGTTGTGGCCGGAAGAAATCGAGAAGCGGAAGGACACCACGAAACGATTACGAAGAAAAGCTAGGGCCAATAGTACTCATGCCCAAGGATGTATGCAACAAAGAACTATAGGAGGGACGGACAAAATCACTTAGCCAGTCCTGGAAATACCTGTATTGTAGCTCCCTAGCTTCTACATCGACAGGCGCTTTCAAATGTCTGCGTTTCATCCCAGAGGAAGGCGTCCTAATGACGCCACACCTCATCACCGTAACCGGGTTTTGACGTAGGGCGGGCGGTAGCCTTGGGACGACGTGGCCCCCATCTCGGGTGCAGGCCCCGATCCTATGTTAAGGGTGACACCGAATGCTTATGGGATGGGAGCTCATGCCGATCAATATGGACGGGTCGTTCGGCCTGTCTGCCCCTTTTGGGCAAACAAATTGTTGGCAGCGGCTCGCTCCTCGGAGGTCCATCGGGTTGGCTCGGCGGGACTCTATATTGCGCCTACAAACCACTCCAATCTTGGTTAATCGTTGACATATTTCGGCATAGTCAGCACGCCACTCGGAAGGAATGGATGAAGTGCTGCAGCCTGCCCGCGCGGGCATAATTGCGGATTGTAGATAACGAGTCATCCTAATATGTCCGATCTGATTGGCATCGAGCACGGTGCCCTCACCAAAAAAGTAATTTCAGCAGTCATGCTATTCGTGCTGGGAGGTTGCCGCAAACGGTTTCCAGCATGAGGACATGCGAACCATATCGGCAATAGGCATCGTCGTACTGCTGGCAGGTTGTAGCAATACGTGGACGAACAAGCCGACGGTTCCCGAAACGAGCCGAACGGCTGTCGTCCATGACGTGCGCCTCTCACTGACAGACATCGCGCCAGCCGAACTGCGCGTGAATGTGGGCGACGAGGTGCGCTTCATCAATGATAAAACACAACCCGTTCGGATCATCTTGATTGAAGCGGGCAAAGTATCGCCTGTAACAAAGGGTTCAATGGACTGATTGACCAGGAAGCAGATATTAAGCCGGGACAATATGCGAGTTTTTGCTTCAACAAAACGGGTGCTATCAAGTACATGGCGCGTGAGCAACAGGCCGTGACCGACGGAGAGCAAGTGTTATCCGCCCACATCCTCATCGGAGGAAGCACGGCGCGTCCTGTGCGTACTCAGGACGGCGTTCCTGCACCTGCGCGGTCCGGCGCAGAGACAGATTTGAAATTAACCCCGGAGAGATGACCCTTGAGAAGGATGGTTTAAGTCGCCTACGAAATCCAAGTGGAAAAACGCCTAACGGTGCTCAAGCTGAGCGAGCCGTGAACGGGCCTGTCCGATATAAAAGCTATACGCTGGCTCTTCGTAACTCAGTACCTCACTATATAGCTGCGTGGCAATGGTGTCTTTGCCGTCTTCCGATGCGATGTCCCCCGCATGAAGAGCACAGGAGGCGGCCATAGCATGGACATCAACAGCTAGCCGGGATGGCGCCTGGGTGGGGAGGTGGTTGATGTCCTCAGCGGGCGAGAAATGTCGACCGGCATACCACTCAGCTTCTTTCCGAACAATTCTAAGCTGATCGGAAGTCTGCTGAACTACGTCAAAATCTGACGAAGCCATGCACGCCCTATAGGTGGACCAAAGGTTCATCACCCGATCATTATTTCCTGAGGGGCGGGGTGTATTGGAAGTCGCCTGACACGCCGTCACCACAGCGATGGTGAACAACAAGAAAACGCTCGGTCTCACATGGCGCACAGGAATTTCCTCCCGCATAAGCGAGTACATGAGCAATCTACGGACCGTTGGCGAGCCTTTCTAACATGTTGAAACCTGGAACGTAGCAACCGGGGCGGGGGTAGGGCATTGTGTAGTTAATATTGCAGTGTGAGTTTATTGCTACAGCATGTTGTCTTCGGGGAAGTTAAATGCGTAAGCTATCCGTCTCAGCGCGTTGACGGACCATTCGCCAGGGTTTTCCTTCAGTGTGATCGTCGCGACGTCGTCTGTTAGCATCGGTCCCGCCGCTAATTTCGTTCACATACAAAGGGGGACCTTATGAGACCAATGATGGTCATTGCCGCAATGGTTGTAAGCCTGTTTGTCATCCCGCTCTCGTATGCCGATACGGATCATGGTGACAAGTCCAAACAAACTATGGAGAAAAAGCAGGCCGACAAAGACAAAGAGAAGAAAACCCCCGAAACCGGTTCAATGGGAGAGGAACGCACGGGCGGTTCTGGCCCCAGTGGAACGAGCGGCGGTGGAAACGTGAAGGCGCCTCAGCACGAAGGAGCGGACAAAAAGAAGCACTAGAGCAAGTGGCTTACGCTTTTAACCGCCGCCATTTTTCTGACCATGGGAGGCACGGTTCAGCCAATTCTGAACCTGGCGCGGGCATTGTGACCCGCCTGCCTCCTTCCTTTCTCTCGCCCGGCGCAAACAAGTCCTCACGACTAGAGACTGAGCCTGCGTTCCCTCAAGAACCCGGCATCAGGTGTCAGCGCCGATGGTATACGACACCGCCTACCGGGAGATCCGCCAAGTCAGCTGGGATGCCTACATTGAGGTGCGCGGCCGCCGCTACAGCGTCCCCGCCCACCTGGCCGGCCGCCCGGTCCAGATCCGGCTCACGCTCGACGGCGAACTGGCGGTCTACGAGGACGAGCACATTGTGGCGAGCCATCGCGTGGTCGCCGGGGAGCGGGACTGGGTCACCGTCCCGGCGCATCATGAGGCCCTGTGGGCTCAGACCCTGGAAGTCGAACGGCGGCCTCTGGCCGTCTACGAGGAGGTGGCGTCATGATGGAGCTGAGTGTGCTCCTCGCACGTCTGTAGATGGAGCATCTACTCACGCAACTCGACGGCGTCTGTGAGCAGGCGGCCAAGGGCGGTCTCGACTATCAAGGGTTCCTGGCCCAGGCCCTCGAAGCGGAATGGCGCGGGCGGCAGCAGCGCGGGATCGAGAGCCGCCTGCGGCTCGCCCGGTTCCCGTGGATCAAAACCCTCGACCAGTTCGACTTCGAGTTTCAGCCCTCACTCGACCGCAAGGTTGTGCGGGAGCTGGCGGGGGTGAGCTTCGTCGAACGTGCTGAGAACGTGGTCCTGCTGGGACCGCCGGGGGTGGGCAAAACCCATCTCGCCATCGCCCTGGGCATCAAGGCGGTCGAAGCCAGCTGCTCGGTGCTCTTCCTGACCTTCGAGAGTCTGATGGGCCGCTTAGTTCGGGCGCGGCACGAGAACCGGCTGGAGCGGACGCTGCAACAGCTCGCCTACCCGCGGCTGCTGATCCTTGATGAATTGGGCTACCTGCCGCTCACGCGGGAAGAGGCGAGTCTCTTCTTCCGGTTGCTGGTGCGCCGCTACGAGCGGGGCAGCCTGATGGTCACGAGCAATAAGAGCTTTGCGTGTCAGCGGTCATCCAATAATCCCCAGGTGTGGTCATTGAATTTTCCCCACCCTCTACCAAAAGGAGGATGAGATGGAGCTTGACGAGGGCAACGAGTCGACGATCATGCGTGCCCAAGTGGACCAATCTGGGGAGGCGTGCATGGTGGATCAGGAGCGGTGGGCGGAGATCCGACGGCTGTTTTATGAGGAGCGGGTGTCCATTGCGGAGATCGGGCGGCGGTTGGACCTGGATCGCAAGACGGTGCGCCGCAGTCTGCGGCAGACCACGTGGCACCCTTATCAGCGGGCCGTGGTGGCGGAAACGCTGCTGACGGCCCATGCCGACTTTGTGCGGGACCGCGCCCCGCAGGTCGGGTATTCGGCGCGGATTCTTTATCAGGAGCTGCGGGCCCGCCGCAGCTACACCGGCAGTTATGAGACGGTGAAGCGGTTTGTGGCGCCGCTGCGCGAAGTCCAGCTACAGGCGGAGCGTGCCTTCCTTCGCTTTGAAACCCCGCCGGGGCAGCAAAGTCAGATTGATTGGGGCCAAGCCACCGTGCCGTTCCGCGCCGGTGCCTCCGTCGTCCACGTGTTCGTGCTCACACTGGGCTTTAGCCGTCGGGGGTTTTATTACGCCTGTGCTGATGAGCGGCTGGCGCAATTCCTCGAAGCCCATGAACGGGCCTTTGCCCATTTCGGCGGCCACACCCGGGAGCATCTCTATGATCGCCCGCGGACCGTATGTTATGCGGATGAGACGGGGCGGCGCCTCTGGAATCCCACCTTCAAAGCCTTTGCCGACTATTGGGGCTTTGAGCCCCGTGTGTGCCGATCCTATCGAGCGCAGACCAAGGGCAAGGTCGAATCGGCCGTGAAATATGTGAAGCGGAACTTCCTCCCCGGACGGACGTTCGTCGATGTGGTGGACTTCCAAGCCCAGCTCGATGAATGGACCGCGACCATCGCCGACCAGCGCCTGCACGGCACGACTCATGAGCTACCGATCGCGCGGTTTGAGCGAGAACGCGAGCATCTCGTGCCCCTGGCGGGCCAGCGTTGCTTCCAGCAGGAGGCGCGGGTCTCGCGGATCGTGGCCGAAGACTATCTGGTCAGCTTCGACACGAATCGGTATTCCGTGCCCTTCCGCCTGATTGGGCAACGGGTCGAGGTGCAGCGACGGGGCGAGACGGTGTCCATCTTCCATCGCGACCGGGAGGTCGCCACGCATCCGGCGTTGCCGGGCCAACACCAATTCCGCATCCTGCCGGAGCACGGCCCCGGCGCCAGTGCGCGGACGTCTCGCCAACGGCGATCGGCATGGCGCGAACCAGCCAGGCGTCCAGGAGCGGTGCCGGAGGTCGAAGTGCGGGATTTGGCGTGCTACGAAGCCCTGCTGGGGGCCTCGGATGTCCAGGAGGTGCACCCATGACCCCCGCCCAGCTCGAACGCCTTCGTGAACACTTAACGCGGCTGCGACTCTTGAAGAGCCGCGAACGGCTCGACGCCCTTTTACAGGAGGCGGCGGCCAAGGACCTGTCGTACGCGGACTTCCTCGATCAAGTCCTCGGCGAAGAAGTCACCGCCAAAGCTGCCAAGAACATTACCATGCGCACGAGCCTCGCGCGCTTTCCGTTCGTAAAGAGCCTGGAGGCCTTTGACTTCGCCTACCAGCCCTCCTTGGATAAGAAGCAGATTCAGCAGGTGGCGACCTGTCACTTCATCGAGCACGGTGAGAATCTCGTGATCCTGGGGCCGCCCGGCGTCGGCAAAAGCCACCTGGCCATTGGATTGGGGCTCAAAGCGATCGAGCAGGGCTACCGCGTGTTCTTCACCACCGCGGCCGCCATGATCGCCACGCTCACCCGGGCGCTTGCGGAGAATCGGCTGGAGGACAAGCTGAAGCTCTACACGATTCCGCGGTTACTGATCATTGATGAGATCGGCTATCTCCCCATTGACCGGACCGGGGCCAACTTGTTTTTCCAACTCATCTCGCGCCGCTACGAGAAGGGGCCGATGATTTTGACCAGTAACCAGAGTTTTGGGGCCTGGGGCGAAGTGTTTGGCGGCCGGGTGCTGGCCACCGCGATTCTGGATCGGGTCCTCCACCACGCCATCACAATCAATATCCGCGGCCATTCCTACCGACTGAAGGAGAAGCTCAAAGCGGGACTTGTGCGAATGGAGGAGACGTCACCGGCGAATTAACCGGGTGGGGAATTTTCGATGACCATAACTGGGGAAATTTGGG
>DATFFC010000003.1:0-15657 GCA_035250505.1 Nitrospiraceae bacterium
CAATATCCGCGGCCATTCCTACCGACTGAAGGAGAAGCTCAAAGCGGGACTTGTGCGAATGGAGGAGACGTCACCGGCGAATTAACCGGGTGGGGAATTTTCGATGACCATAACTGGGGAAATTTGGGTGACCCTTGACACAGAACCCAACGCCGCCCCGACGGCCGCCCATACCGTGCAGATCGCCCGGGACAGCCGCAACCAATAATTGATCTGCCCCAGCGTAACGTCGTCGAGATCCAGGAATCCCCGGGCTTCAATGCGCTTCCTGCAATCCTAGCACGGCGTACCCTACCCACGATCGATGTGCTATGCAACACGACGATCCACTGTCGCGGTGACGGGCGAGGAATGAGGGCGCCACATTCACAACACTTCATCATGTTCCCTTTGGCTCCATTTTCCTCCTGGGTGCGTTCAAGCAACCGGCCGTGACGACATGGTGATGACGCGACAATATTGCGTTTGTTGCGTATTGAATCCTTGCTCTCCATAGGCCAGTGCCTCCTAGCCTTAGGCAATGTGATTAGGGGCGGCATAGTAGAAAACATGCTAAGGCGAGTCAATGACAAAGATGGCCCTGTGGCGGCCACGTAGCGAGCAGCCTTGGTTTGTGGGAAAGATGCATTTCAAGGTACTGGTGGATTTCATCGCCGTGCTGATGGGCGCCATTATCGCCGGGCAGCTCATTGGCCGTGCAGTCTGCAAGGCCGCAAATCACCAAAATGAAAAGAATGAAAAAGGTCTTAGACGAGGTTGGCACGCGATAAGAATTCAAGCAACCTATCTTTTCCCTGTGTCAGACTTTGGCGCAGAATACATTGCCTGGTGGGACGCCATGAAGTGGATCAAGAAAAAGCCCACCGCCCCCGGCTTTTACTGGTATCAATCGCCTGGTGGACAGAAACGAGTGGTGGAGATTCGCAAAGATCCCACCACCCGCAAACTGTATGTGGTACAAACGGGGGCTCTGCTCGATGAATTGCCCGAAGATGAATACCGATGGGCTGGGCCAATTCCCGAGCCTACCGAGCACGAGTAAATGCAACCTCTGCTAAAAAGCAGCGTAGTGGCAGCCAAGCCGAATAAGAGTGTAGTCCAGGGGCTAGGCCCTCGCGAGGTCCGCCCGGCAGACGTACCGCCGCATCAATGCCGTAACGACAACTAACAGGGCCATCTGGACCACTTGTGCGTCTGAAATAATGGGGATAGACTTTCGCCTCTCTTGCCCTCATGTCATAGTTCATACCGCCCTTATTGATCGGCGCTTCTATGAAAGCTGTGCATCAAGGCCCCCTCTCAATCCCGTCCAGCCCAACCCCCATCGAGGTGACCTATGTTTCGTTACCTGTGGAACCTGCTCCTCAGCCACAAATTGTGTATGGCGTGTCATAAGTACAGCGCAGCCCCTCGCAGTTTGTGCCTCTATTGCCAAGTAAAAGCCACCATCGTTCGCCGGGCCGCGTGATTCGGAACTGCTGCCTCGACCGGGCGCTCTCCGCCACAAGCCTGCCGCCTATTCTAACGTAGCCGCTGACACGGCACCGATACCCGCACGGAAGGCCGGGGGCCATGTCGTCCCAAGGGTCAACCCCCATGCGGCTGCGGTTAGGTTCGGTTCAAGACTTTCAACTGTTCGCTGTATCAGTAGTGAAGACCGTCGTATCCATTTCGATACGGCGCTCCTGCTTTGGCCTAACAGGCGTTCCCGCCCTCTCAACTCCATACCGTTCAATCCACTCAGTTTTCTTCCCATCAACAGTAGTACGCCATTCTCAGCATAGCCGGCACATATGTTGCTCAATCAGCCGTTATCATGCAGCAACAGTGAGGGAGACCGCGCCATGACATTCATGATGCTCCTCTTCGCGACACTCAATCTCGTTCTAGCCATAATGGTCCTCAACTATATGTGGCCTGACTACAAATAAATGATCAGTATTCGTTTGCTTCGGCTATTTGAGTTGAGAAGGGCCGAAGGAAATAGATAAGGAGACTACCATGTCAGAGTACAAATCGGATCTCTTTTTTGGCGCCTGCACGGGCAATGGGCGCATCCTCATAGTCGATGATGAACCAGCGATCCGGGCCGTGATCCGACGGATGCTTGAAAAGGCAGGCTATGACGTGGTGGAAGCGGACAACGGAGAAACCGCCATCGAAGTAATCAATACCGGTGAGAATCGCCTCATGCTGGATGCGGTGATTTGCGACATCCGCATGCCGAAGATCAATGGGCTGGATGCACTCGCCTATTTTCGCGGCGCGTATCCCCGTGTGCCGCTTATTGTCCTGACCGGCTACCCGGATACGGAAATGGCGATTTCTTGTCTGCGTGAGGGCGTGGTGGACTACCTGATGAAGCCGGTGGACGGTGAGCAGCTCAAAGCAGCCGTGGAGAAAGCGATGGAGCAGCGGGCGATGGCCTGGAGGTGATAGACTACAGGCGCCACCACACGATCTGCATATTTGTTTGATGGACTGAGAGACGGCGAAATGTCACACCCGAAGACATTCGTACTTGGCATTCTCACCATGCTGTGGATGGGAACGGCGCTAACCGTTGGTCCACCATCGTTCGCACTTTTCGATGAAAGCTATGCATCCGATGACGCTCCTTCTTCCGATGAGCAGATGCTCATCTACAAACCGCGGAAGAACAGTACACCTCCGGCTCGAATTGGCAGTTCTACATCAGACGGCATCCTACCGATCGATACGGAAATGCCCATTTACAACCCGCCCAAGGAAAGTACCCCCCGTGCCCGGATCGGAGGACACAGTAGGGGCTCAGATGCTGCGGCCCCCTCGCTTATCGCATTGGTGCCGGACCATATCGGTTTTACGATGAAGCACGACACGGCTCTGTGTTGGTATCTGCAGAGGCAGACCTCGCGCCCGCTCACGTTGACGGTGACCGATTCCCAACGGCTTCTTCCTATTCTGGAACAGGCACTCCCCTCGCCCAGCCGAGCAGGCATCCACTGCGCTCGCCTACAGGACTATGGAGTGGCCCTCAAGGAGGAGGAACCGTATCGCTGGTTTGTCACACTTGTAGTGAATCCGGATCGTCCGTCTCAAGACATAGTGGCCGGGGGCATGATTGAACGCATTCCATATAATGAAGCCTGTATGCTCGGCATGCCATGTTCATGGCCGTCGTGCGAACGGGAAGCGGTCTATCGCTATGCTGAATCAGGATTGTGGTACGATGCCGTGACCTGCCTGGAGGACCTCATCCAGCATGATGGTGACGGTGACCACAATACATTGACATTGCAAAGAATGCAGGACGTGCTGTTGAGGCAAGTTGGGATTCAACTACCAAATTAGAATCTTAGTGCGAATGCTAAGACCAGTTTGTATATGCCTCCTTTTATAGCCCTGCCAATAAATTCCTAAACCGCCTTCAACGGCAAACCGGATAAAGCTTTCCCCGCATTTGCGACGGCCGTAACACGCGGTACCTCTACCCGCATAGGAAGGCGGGGGCCATGTCGTCGCAAGGGTTCCCCCGGGGTATGATTTCATAGCGCGATTCCGGCACACTTTGGCTGATCTCGGCCTCAAATGGTTCCATTGTTTGTTGCCACATCATCGTTTGACGCGCTCTCCCTATCCACATAGAATGATGGTGACGTTCCAGCCACGCTGACTTCCTATCTCCCGCGCCCGTCCCTTCCTCCTCGCGAGAGATTCTGAGCCATCGCCGCTCCAACGCCAAACGAGCCGTCCTAAAAGGCTGGCGACTGTCATCCAGAGGACAGACGGCCCCATTTCACCTCCGTATAATCCTGTCTCTTATCGTGTCTCGTGGAGGCAGCGATGGAAAGGCCCAATGTCCCAACCACAACAAGCAGAACGGCAGAATCTTATTTTGGCCTCGCTAACCAAGGGCAACTATGCCGCGCTCGAACCGCACTTGGAAACCGTGGAAATGACACAGCGGACGGTGCTGTACGAGGTCGGAGCGACGATTCGGCATGTGTATTTTCCCCGGACCTGATCTCCTTGGTGGGAAGCACCGCAGAAGGACAAGGCACGGAAGTCGGCATGATCGGAACGGAAGGGTTTTGCGGCATCCCCGTCATGTTTGGCGGCACCAGCCAGCAGTATGAAGCAACGGTTCAGATCACAGGCACTGTAGATAAAATGCCCGTATACCTGCTCGATGAACGCAATGGGAAAACACCGTTGTCGGATGTGCTGCGGCAGTACGCGCTGATTCGACTCAACCAATCACGCAATCCGCGATCTGCAACCGCTTCCACACGCTGACACAGCGCCTCCGCCGGTGGCTCCTGACTGCCGCCGATCGGACGGAAACCGATGCACTGGAATTGACCCAGGAGTATCTGTCGCAAATGATTAGAGCCCGACGCTCGGCCCTGGCGTACGTCGTGGGACGCTTAAAGAGGAAAGGGCTGATTCGTTGTCAGCGCAACTGCATCCGAGTGGTGCACCGCCAGGGATTAGAGACAATGGCCTGCGAGTGCTATGGCGTGGTGAGAAACGACATCGACGCCTTCCTCCGAGGCCTTGCCCGCCCCCAGCGTGCGAAACCTTCGTGAAGGAGGACCGGTATGAGCCATGAAGTCTGCGTCGAGGGCTTTCCCCCTTCGATTTCAGAGGACGAGTTTCGACATTTGTTCTCGGCATGCGGCACCGTGCTATCGGTTGATATGGCGATGGGCGTTGATGGCCGCCCTTGGGATTTGCCACGGTGCAGATGGCAGCCCCGGACGCCGCCGATCGGGCCATCCACACGCTGCATCATATCAAGCTCGACGGGTGTACCCTGCTTGTCTTTTCTCCTAGCTTCCACACCAGCCAGGATGAAAGTCTCTCTTTGAGAAGGAGGGCCTCATGAACGTTCGCGACAATGCAGCACCCCATGCCCCTATTGTCCCACGCTGATGCTGTTTGTGCGCCCGCTCCATCACGGCCAATCCACCGAATGGCTCTGCCCCGCCTGTAGATCCACCAAGGAATGGTGCCTCCCTTCACCGGAGGCATCGCCGGACTATCTGACCGCTGCTCAATCGGTATCGCACTAGTACGAGGATTCCCTTCGCCTTACCGAAGTACTCAGACGAACTGGCAGGATGCCCGTTGTCATCCCCGGCCTGATCTGATTGTCCCAGCCTTCACTCACCTCGCGTTGCTGCGAGGACACATAAGACTCGTCCCTTGGTGTGCCTAAACTGTCCCCCATCTCTCGACCATAATCGTCAGCCGCTGTTAGGGCATTCGGGGACGACAATGCAGCCGCTACCCTCACTCCCATGGGAGCAGTCGCTACACTCGCGTGCGGGTCTCCCCTAGTAGACATCCGATCTTCTGCTGCTAGACTGTCCCCACATCTCGTACAGAAGGAGGCGCCCATGCAAAACGGTCATCTGAGGGGCCGACGAATTGCCGCGCTCGTGGCCGATGGATTTGAAAAAATGGAACTCACCGTGCCAGCTGCTGCGCTACGGGTGGGCGGGGCCAAGGTTGACATCATCTCGCTCCGACGAGGCCGGATTCGCGGGGTGAATCTTCATGAGCCTGCGGGCCGTGTCCACGTGGATCGCACGTCTACGATGCAGACCCCGGCCTGTACGACGGGCTGCTGATACCTGGTGGATTGATTAACCCCGACCTCTTGCGCCAATCTGCGGAGGCCCGGACGTTCGTTCGGTCGTTCGATGAACAACGGAAACCGATTGCTTCGCTGTGTCATGGTCCATGGGTATTGGCCTCGGCGGGCTGCTTGAACGGGCGAACGGTCACGTCTTGGCCGGGCATTCGCGATGATATGGTAAACGCCGGTGCAACGTGGCTCGACCAGGAAGTCGTGCGAGACGGCAACTTAGTGACGAGCCGAGAACCCCACGATCTGGTTCCGTTCGTTCGCGCCATCAAGGCAATCTTTTCAGAGTCCGCCCCTATCCCGACGAGTAGATCGGAACAGCGAGAAAGCGCGCCCCAGCGCAACCAGCCGCCTCAACTCATGCTCTCGGCGATGAAGTGGATGCCCCGACCGTCGTTTCGCACAGCCATAGGTCTCGGCGCCCTTGCCATGGCAGGATTCGCAATCAAGTCCAACCTCGCAACTCGCCGAACGGTAGAAGGATCACCTCACGAGCAAGCCACCGCCGTCGGCTCTTAATGATGAACTAGCTCGCATGAGAATTTGCGGGTTGGACGACTCTCTAACTGGTAAATGAGAAATGGAGATGACTTGATTGTTAGATGTACTTTTCCACGGAAGGAGGGAGATATGAAGATCGCCATCGTACTCGTTGCCTGCTGGCTCGGAAGCTTCCTCGTCGGCTGTGCTGATTACCGATCCAAGGGTAATTCGGACTCATATCGCAACGAAGCGTATTATTCAGGTAAGCCCGATACGGTCCGAGAGGCGGAAGATGTCGATGGCCGTTCAGGTGCCCACAAGTCGGCGCCGTCCGCCGGAGCTCCAGCGAGCCCAGTCCAATGATCGGAGAACGCCCGGCTTAATCCTGGACAGAATTTGAAAGGCGGTGCGACTCGGGCCGGTTGACCCCAGATAGTAGCAGCGGCACGCCGAGTCTTTTTGGTTTTTCCCAAAAAAATGGAACGTAACACTCGGGTCCCATGTATGTGGCTGGCGCGGGCGTGGGCCAGGCACGCAAGGGTGCCCCGGTATCGTCCCGGATGAGGTGCTAATACAGTGTTAGTGAAGGAGGCAGATTCGTCGAGATCCGGGTTGGAAGAAACAAACTGCAACAATGTGGAGATTGCGGAACTACTGCGTGGGGGGCGGGGATTGCCCGCATTACAAGAACATGAGCAACCCCCGTTGATTCACTCTTAATCAGCGGGCCGTAGGTTCGACCCCTACACGGCCCACCACACCAAGCTTGCTTGGGCCGTCCGCGTCATAATCATCGCGGACGGATAAGCGCCTCCAGTGACCTTTTCCATACAGATTCTCTCGTGTGAGCCGGCGGCTATTCGGGCGTAGCCATCTCCATTGTTGCCGCCGGCCTCTTTATCGTCTTATCGTGATTGCGGCTGGCGGATAAGTCCCTTCGCTGATCATCTCCAGCTCACCTCAGCGGCCCAGCTCTGCGACTTTCCGTTCTTGCTCCTTCGTTCGTCGCCCAGCCAATGCTTCATCCCGATCCAACAGCCCGTGGAGAACTTCCTGTCTCAACTGCCCGAAGAGCATACTGTTATGGTTGGAAGCGGGAGCGTTGTCTTGTAACAGGTTCAACCAGCGGAGGGTGGACGCCGTATATCGGCTATTCGGCATCGTGGTGTGCAGTTCTTGAAAAATATTGACGGCATCCGCCCGATTTTCGAAGAGAGCCACCAGTCCACGCCCGTAATACGCCTCTTCGCAGACAGACACGGACTTCGCACAAGTTTTCATGCGAGCTTCGTGCGCTTTCCCCAATGCTTGAAGCGCTTTGAGTTCACTAGCGTCTGCTGTGAAATAGGCGCTGCTCGGCAACACGACTGGGGGACGGGGCTTCATGGTCCCGCATGCCGATATGCTGAGCAACAGCACCAGCGATACGGCCGATAGGGCCCGGATACGTCGGTACATAAGATACCTCCAGATGTAATGGCCATTCGATAGCTTGATCTGCCTCGTTCATGATCATACTGACTGTACCACCGAGGTCCTATCAGGCCATGCCACGGAGGATGTACCTCTGGAGTATTGTGCCAATTGAGAGGAGGAATGCGTCGGAAAGGCGGAATTTCCGGCCGTCGGGGCCTGGAAAGGGCGTGGTCCAGCCGATCATATCCAGGGCCGTCGATATTGTGTTTATGCTCGCTGTCTTTGACTGTCTATGCTATCGGTCTTACTAAGACTGGCCAGCCCTCGATTCAAAGGATCATGTCGGCATACTGAGAGGTCACAATGATCACTCTATTGTTGGTCGATGACAATGCCATGATACGCCAGGCCTTGCGTGGCATTCTCGACGACTATGACGACATCACGGTGGTCGGGGAAGCGGCGGATGGAGTGACGGCATTTCATTTGGCTCTGTCGCTGCGGCCCGCCGTCGTATTGATGGATGTCGGATTGTCCCGTTTAAATGGGATAGACGCGACCCGTCGTATCAAAGATTTGCTTCCGCATACGGCCATCATCGGCCTATCTGTCCACGATGTGGGACATATTGAATCCGCGATGCTGGCTGCCGGTGCGAGCGCGTTTCTTTCAAAGGATACGAGCCCGGATCAATTGGTGGCCACAATCCGAGAGCAGATCGAACACCGCTCCTCGCAGGTCGAGTAAAAGCGAGCAGAACGACGAGCGTGCAACCCGGTATTCCTGCCGGACAAATATGCGGCCATTATCGAATCATAGAATTGACGTGGCCCGCAAATCTGTGCGGGGGTCTTGACGAAGTTGAGCCACTCCTCCAAAATCTTTTGCTTGGGCCATGGCCACCACAACCATCGCAACCCCGCACGCTACCTTAGTCTGTCCTGCATGTGCTGGTCAGGTGCACCGCTCCACCCGCCATGGGTGGCGTGACTTTCTTTTTCATCTCCTTGGCCGTTACCCATTCCGATGCTGGAGCTGCGGCTACAGATTCTATCGATTCAGGCGGCGCTGCTTTTAGCAGCCCCCAACTGAACCTCATCTAACGCTCGCGTGAGCTGTACTGTGTTCGTACACTGCATACCGCATAGAGTTGCGTCACACCCAGTAAAGCGACCGGGGCCGTAATCCACGCCCCTAGAAGCCTTGGATTATGCTATCCATCTAGCTAAGGGCGAATGACGGAACAACGTCAACACACTCGACTGGCTGTCCGGTACCAGGCAACTTTCTCTGCGCCTCTGGGTTCGGGTGATGGGTTTCTTTTGGATCTCTCGTTGCAAGGCTGCTGCATGAGGACAACGACTCCCGTACCGCTTCGCAGCTATTTGCAACTGCGACTCATGCCGAGCCACACCGATATGCCGATCTTGGTCGACTTGGCGGCCGTGCGATGGGTACGTGAACAGGACTGCGGAATCCATTTTCTCAGTCTTCGGCCGGATCAGCAGGAGAGGCTGACGAGA
Organism: Nitrospiraceae bacterium; assembly: GCA_035250505.1. Classification (GTDB taxonomy): domain Bacteria; phylum Nitrospirota; class Nitrospiria; order Nitrospirales; family Nitrospiraceae; genus DASSBQ01. The sequence goes on from DATFFC010000003.1 coordinate 9,058, forward strand.
TTGATCGATCTCCTTCACATGAAAAACGCCCTCCGTGAATAGGCTTCGAACGCACACCCGTCTTATCCTGAGACGGATGCGCTTCAAACGAATTACAGGAAAACTTTCGATGCCTAAAACCGGAGTGCGGGTAGCAGAAGGCTAATGCAGCAGAAGCTCGTGAACCTGGTCATATGGAGTGAGCGACAGGATCATGCCCAGGGAACCCGGACACAGAAACCCGCATGCCAACATTACTACCGACTAAACTACTGGTGGAAGGAGCTATTGAGAACCCGCTGCGGGTAAACGGAATACCAAGATCAGCCTGGGCTCAGGAGATGATTCCCCAGGTGCTCCAGATGGCCACTGCCGCAACCGCCAACATGATCCAGGCGATTTCCCGATCCCCTATAGATCTTACAATCTGTTTCATATTTCTCTCCCAGCGGAAATGCTACTGCTGATTTCCTATAACAACATGCGTGCCACAGAAAATGAGCTTATATTCCTGCTATTTCTCTTTAAACGCGGCTTAAATAGAGCGAATCCGCACACATCGCACCGTGCGAATCTAGTCTCCACCGTTTCTCACCGTTCACGCCTTGGGGCTCCAAATCTGGTAACTCCGGTTTCGCTCTCGCCACCGGATCGCAGTCGAGAGGGACTACGCCCGCCTTCGGGGCCGAGGAGCCCCGATCCTGGTCCGATCGAGGGACTCAATGGAAACCGCGGCGAGCCCAGATCCGGGCTTCGCGGGGGCACGAAGGAACTTGGTGGAGAGGCCGCCTCTTTTTCGTGCGTCGGTCTCATGGCGGCTCTATCCGGAACGGCCGGACGGAATTCTGTAGGATCAGGATACATGAGAGCATCACTCGTCATACCGGCGTCCGCGATCATGAGGTTCGTGGCCATGATCTCTTTTGCCATGGATTCCGCGGTAGGTATTTCATCCGCATAGACGTCGGTTTCATACTCGGCGGTCGAGGCGGACGCGAGTGACGACCAAACAGATTGGCCGGTTTCACTGATATTGATCTTTGTCACGGTGGAGAGTCCGGGTCTGATGGGGTTTTCGCGGAGCTCTTCAGGAGGCAATGCAATACGCACCGGCACCCGCTCGACGATATGAATAAAATTGCCTGTGGAATTGTCCGGTGGAAGCAAGGCGAACGGACTACCGCTCCCAGGCACCAGACCCTCGACAGTGCCGTGGAACGTTTTCTTTGATCCGTAAAGGCTGACGTTTACCACTGCAGGCTGCCCTGGACGCACGTGCTCGAGCTCCGTTTCACGCAGATTCGCCTCGACCCATAGATGATCCAGTGGCACGATGGTCATGAGTGGTGCGCCGGGCCGCACCCGATCTCCAACTTGCGCCTTCCGTTTGGCCACATAGCCCGATACCGGAGCCCGAATTTGCTGGCGCGTGTATTCCAGATAGGCATCAATGAGCTCATGCTTGGCCAGATCGACCGAGGGATGCGCCATCACCGTCGTTCCCCCTATCTGAGCATCCAGCGTATCGAGCTCGGCTTGCGTTTCTCTCACTTCCGCTTCCAACGCGGCAATCTTATCCGCCGTATTCTGCACAATCTGCTTCGAGACCGCCCCGCTTGGGGCCGCCGCCCGATAGCGATCCATGTCATGTCGCGCCAAATCCAACCGGGCGGTCCGCGAAGTCAGCTTCTCAGCCAACTGCTTCCTGGTCATAAATAATGCCGCAACCCGCCGCACCTCCTCGCCAAGGCGGCCGCGCGCGCGCCCCAAGGCGGCGTAGGCGAGGTTTTCATCGAGCCGGATCATCAAATCCCCTCGATTCACAAATTGTGTCTCCTCCACCAGTACCTGGGTGATGATGCCGGAGGCTTGCGCTGCAACTGGAACGAGATTGCCCGTGACATATGCATTGTCCGTACTGACCCAAAACCGATCATACGACGCCCAATAGACGAGGTATCCAATGGTGGCGATCAGTACCAGCACGGCAACGATCAGCAACCTGCGATTCCGGCGAGCTCGGATAGCCTTCGGCCGGAGCCGATATGGAACGGCGGTCTCAGGCGCCCTTGGCGATTGAGGGGAATTCGATGGATTCGATGAGTCCGGCGAATCCGGTGTAGTGGTCCCTGTCATAGCTTAGCTCGATTCGTGTTTCGGTCTTTTCTCGATGTCGGCATTGTGATAACCGCCACCCAGCGATTCGATCAGGTCGACGGCGGCAACGAGCTGATCGCTTTCCAACGCCCTGAGCACATATTCTTGTTCCAGGACCGGGTATCGATGACGCAAGATCTCGCGATCGTCATCGAGGCCACTGACGAGCCGGACCTTGGCCAAGCGCCAGTCTTCACCCAGAGAGGCCAGCAAGCGCTTGTGAGATTCCATCATCTCGCCGGTCGTTTGCCAGGCACTTAGGCTGTCCGCCACTTCCCGCATCGCATCCAGCAGCGTGTCATTATAGAGTTCGACGGCGCCGTCATATTCCGCGCGTTGTGCTCCCAGTTCACCCCGGAGCCGGCCGCCTTCGAACCATGGGATACGGAGACCCGGCGCGATCCCGTACGAAAAGCTCTGGCCACTGAAAAGCAGATTGGCTAATTGATCAGCGCCCTTCGTGAGGGTCAGCGCATTGAACCCCACAAACGCCGTGAGATCGATCGTGGGGTAGAATTGCGTTTTCGCGACTTTCACGAGTCGTGACGCCGCATGCGCCCGGTACAACGCCGCGGCCAGGTCCGGCCGGTGAACGAGCAATCCGATGGAAAGATGATCGGGCACCGGAATCTGGTTCGGAACGGCCACCGTCGGTTTGCTGAACAGATGGATCGCCTCATCAGGCCCCTTCCCGACTAACCGTGCAATCAAGTGTCGCTGCACATCGAGCTGGTCACGGACACCGGCCTGTCGTTTGAAGGCCGCTTCATACTCCGCCACGGCGACCTTTACCGGTTGATCGTTATCCAAGCCGAGCCGGAATCGGGTCTGGGCGAGATTACGCAGGTCACGGCGGATATCAACGATGGCCTTCACGATATTCAATTGCCGTTGGAGTGCCAGGCCGCGGAAATAGGCCCGCGCAATGCCGGCGGTCAATCGCAGGCGTACCTCAGCCTTTTCGGCTTCTTCGGCGGCCGCATGTCCCAAGGACGCTTCGAGCAAGGCGCGATTCTTTCCCCAAAAGTCGAACTCATAGCGGAAACTCAGGGGATTAATGATGCCCAGCATGAATCGCACACCGGCGACTTCCGGATTCAACGCCGCAAAGACGCCGTGCTGCGAAAGCCGCTCATAGGTCAGGGACGCATCGGCTTCCAGAAACGGCAATAACCGAGCGCCTTCCACCTTTACGAGTGCTTCGGCCTGGCGCAGCCGGGCAGACGCGAGCTTCAGCCCGGGATTGTCCGTGAGCGCCGTCTCGATCAATTGGTTCAGCTCGGGGTTACCGAACTGTTCCCACCATCGATCATCCGGCCACTGCTGAAGCCGGCTCGTCACCTCGGCCAGCGTCTCTTTCATCTCCGGCGGTTCTAGATACTCGGCCGGTGGATCGCCTTTCGGAATCCAGGCGCAACTGCCGAGAAACAAGGCACCGCCCAGCAAAAGCGTCATCTGCAGCCGGCGCAACAGTGTCAGGCGCAATGTCATGTCACCTCCTCGACTAATTCCTCGGCACGCAGCTCTCGCAACTCGTCCGCCGAACTTTGAGACACCGGGACATGCGTCGGATCAGCGAACCAGACCAGAATGCTCAAGCCGATCGACAGATAGCTGGCGACGAGAAAGGCATCGTTGAGGCTGAGAATCGAGGCCTGCTGCTTGATCAGCGCCCCCATCTTCGCCTCAATCTCCGCAGCATTCAGTCCCGCCGCGCTCAGCTTGGCCGATAGTTTCTCCAGCGGATCGTAGGAAATCCATTGGCGGCCCCCGAAATGATCGGCCAAATGCAACTGGTGAAAATGCGCCCGGCGAAAGAGCACGATGCCCTGAAAGGTGATTCCGAACGCCCCGGCCGCCACCCTCAGCAAATTCGCGATCTCGGCAGCCCGCGTGACCAGAGGGCCGGACAGTCCGTGCAGCGTGAGCACCGTCAGGGGTGTCAAAAAGGAGCCCAAGAATATTCCCTCCACGACCATCGGCCAAAAGAGCTCTTCGAAGGAATGGGGATCATCGTACAATCCCAACCAATAGAATGTGCCGGCGAATCCGAGGCTGTTGAGGCAAATCAGCCAGCGGGCATCGACGTATTTGCAGAGGATATGCATGACCGCGATGGCAGGCGCGCCCAGCAATACCAGCGGGAGCAGCGCCAACCCGGCCAACTTCGACGAATATCCCAGGATCAACTGAATTTGCACGATCAAGAGCGAGAGCAGCCCCTGGATCGAAAAGAAGCCGAGCGTCATACTGATAACGCCGATCACAAAATTGCGATGCATGAAAAGACGTAAATTCAACGTCGGATGTCGCTCGCCGAGTTCCCAGATGATAAAGCAGGGCAGCACCACCACCAGTACGATGGTGACGGCTCGAAGAAACGGCGAATCCAACCAATCGAAATCATTTCCCATGTTGAGTAAGGTCTGAAGGCCCAACAACAGCACGGCCAGCAATAGAAACCCGACAAGGTCGAACCGGCCGTACTGGCGCCGGAATCCACGACCGTAGAGCAGCGCTCCCAGTGTTCCGACGATGATCATCGTCAAGACAAAATCCAAGTAGAACAGGAATCGCCATCCAAGGAGGTAAGCAATGTATCCGCCCACCGGCATCCCAATCGTGAACGGTGTGATACTGAACAATCCCCACACCGTCAGCGCCATCGCCTTGAGCCGCTTGGGGTACTCGTTCAGCAGCATCGACTGGGCGATTGGAAGGGTGATGCCCCCTGCGATCCCCTGCGCGATTCGGGCCGGGACAAACTGCGCGAGCGTTTGACTGGCGCCGCATAAATAGGATGCCCCGCTGTAGACGACAAAAGCCGCAAGGAGAAGGCGATAGTCGCCGATGCGTCCTGAAAGATAACGCGCCAAAGGGAACCCGAGCGCCAACCCCACCATGAAATCGGTTTGCGCCCAGGTCAGAAAACTGGGCAGGACTCCGCCCAGATCGCCGGAGACGTGCGGCAACAGGGCGATATAGGAGCCCGCGTTGAAGAGGACGACGATATGCGCCAAGCCGAGCACCGCATTGAAGAGCACAAACCGCCAGCCGCGCAATCGTCTGAGAAACACTGCCGCCACGTTCGTCCGCCTCCTTGCCCGTCAGAAAGACGGGGAATAGCCTCGTTGCTCGGTTCGCGAATTCGGGTGCGGGGCGGCCGTCGGACCCGCCTCGACAGTCGCCGGGGTCATGACGCGATGCGTCGTATAGATCGCCAACCCGGTAAAGAGCATGCCTCCGACCAAATTGCCCAGCGTCACAGGAATCTGGTTCCAGAACCACCACGTCGACACGCTGATATCGGCTCCCAGCAACATGCCGACGGGGATCAGGAACATATTGACCACGGCATGCTCGAACCCCTGGGAAAAGAACAGAAGCGTCGGCCCCCAAATGGCAATCATTTTCCCGGAAAAGGACGTGGACATGAATGCCGCAACCACCGCCAAACTCACCATCCAATTGCACAGAATTCCCTTCGTGAATACGGCCAGCAGCCCGGCCGACCCATGCAAGGCATAGTAATTGGTTTTCGCCTCGGCGATGGCGATGAGCTTGGTTCCGACTGCGTTGATCGGCGCATCACCTCCGGTCGTAATGGCGATCGCAAACAAGACGGCGTACAAGGTACTGCCCAAAAGATTGCCGAGAAATACAAGCCCCCAATTGATCAGCACTTGACGGGTGCCGGCGTTTTCCTTCCCCGCCGCCGCCGCGCAGGGAAGCAGCGCGAAACTGCCGGTGATGATCTCCGCTCCAAGCAAAATCGCCAGTGCCAGTCCAAAGGGGAACAGGATGCTGCCGACAATCCAATATCCGGTTTCTACGGCTGCAGTGACCGCCATACTGGTCCCGATACCGAGGTACGCGCCCGCCAGCATGCCGCGGAGAATCAGATGTCGCGGGGGCACGTTGAGCTTATAGACTCCGCCGGCCAGCATGCTTTCCACCACTCCTTGCGGCTTCACATAATCCATATCAACGCTCCTTTCGGTACCTGACAATTCGGCCCGGCTTCAGTCGCCGGCCGTATCGGGATTGACGCACGCTTCATTCAGCGCGCCGTTGTCTTGGTCTCGCCTATTGCGTGAAGAAAGACGGAGAAATGAGGTGGCAAATCACTTCCGATAAAAACCAGCGCTCTTTGATGTCGAGAGGGATGACGCCGCGTGATGGAGCCGCGTCACTGACTGAGCCGATGGGTGATCGATGCCTCCTTTCATCCTGCTATTGCTCCGTCCTCCATCCGAGTCTCTTTACTCCGTTTACATTTCCCTGTGCCAATCCTATTCTGCAAAACAAAGACCATCTCACATACCGCGCCGCACACTCACCTAGTGCCTTGATTAGACGATAGATTTCCACTCTCTCGCTTAGTCGGGATTCACATGCATCGAGCGGCTGTGCGTTTCCGCACAGCACAGTCGAGCGAAAACAATCGGGGCGTGAAGGAGCCGT
>DATFFC010000004.1:0-16822 GCA_035250505.1 Nitrospiraceae bacterium
CTCCACATTGTTCCACCACATGTACTCCTGGCCCTTCGAGAACAGCCACGTCGACTTGTCCGCCATCGAACAGGTCTGACAGGCCAAACACCGATTGATGTTGAACACAAAGGCAAACTGCCACTTCGGATGCCGCTCCTCGTAGGGATAGAGCATCTTCCGGCCCAGTTGCCAGTTATAAACTTCAGGCATTGGTTCGCTCCTTTCAGTCGCTAAGTGCTAAGGTGCGCGACGCGACGAATAAGGAGCGTCACGTCTGCGCACGCCGGCGAGATGGTGAGCCGGCCGTGTGTTTTTCTGTGTGCTGAGTGCTGAGTCAGTGCCGAAGAGCCGAGCCCCAAGTTCCTCACTCAGGACTCAGCACTCGGCACTCAGCACTGGAATCAGACTTTGATCTTAATGTGTTCGCCTTTGAGCCACTTGAGCATGAACTCGTTCTCCTGACCCGGCGTAAACCCGGTCCGGACCGGCTCCCACGGCCCACGGGCCCCGATGCCGCCGTCTTCCGCCTTCGTGATGCGGATCAGACACTCCTTCGGGACGGTATTCACGGCGTGGTGATCGATTTCGAATCCCCACTTGAACTTGAGTCCATTGGCATGTTTACCCGGCAAACTGTCGGTCTGGTGCATCGGCATCAACCAGCTCCGCGTAAACGACTGCTGGGCGCCGTACCGGAAGTTCGACTGATACCCGGTATCGACGGCAATCGCGCGGCCGTCCGGTCGCGTCTCGTGCCCCTTCACCGACTTCGCCGTCGACACGTACGGGGCGTGCTTCGCCATTGTCACGTGGTACGGATAGGACGGGTTGTATTTCGTTCGAATCATCAATCGGCTCACCTTGTAGAACGGATCCGACGGTCTCCAGCCGCGATACGGCCGGTCCACCGGGTTGCCGTCGACATAGACGTAGTCGCCGTCGTTGATCCCGCGATCCTTCGCGGCCTGCGGATTGATGTGCAACTGGTGCTCGCCGACTCCCGGCGTCCGCTTGTCCATCCGGTACGGATCACCGAAGTTCGACTCATAGATCTGCACCCAGTCGTTCACCGACCACTGGCTGTGCACCCGGTGCCGGGTCTTGGGGGTCACACAGTAGAACTGATAGCCCTTCTCCCACAGAGGATTCGAGTATTGCTTCACTTCGGACCACGGTAACTTGATGTTCCGCACCGTCTTATCGTCATGGTGCTGCGCCGTGATCGGGATCCCGTAGTCGTCTGGCCGGACATACGGGTTCGTGGTCAGAATCGCGTTCGGCAAGTAGGGCGTGGCCTCGGGACCTTCCCGATGTACGATGAAGTTCTCGCCGTACTCGATCGCTTCCGGCTCGATCCGGTAGGTCTCCAGCCGGCCCGACCGTGTCCACTGCGGCTTGCTCTCGTTGACCTCTTCCCAGAGCGGATGCCGCGGATAGGTGCGCCCCATGACCATCCAGCCCTTTTCGGATTTCAGCATTACGTCCGCGCTGTAGCCGTAGAACGTGCTGGAGGTATCGAGCACGCGCTGCGCGTAGACGTCCACGCGATTTTGATAGACGAAATGGAAGGTGTCTTTCATCTTGGTCACACCGGTCACATCGGCCAACCGAGCCGCCACGCCGGCGAACGTGTCGAGGTCGTTTCTCGTGTCGTACAGCGGCCGGATTCCGCCCTTCCAGAGCTGCACCCACGGGTTCGACACCGTGGCCGTCATCTCCGGATAGGTGAACTCCATCCAGCTGTTGCACGCAAACGCAATGTCCGCATGGTTCACGTCGGACGTCATCTCGATATCTTGCGTCACGATACATTCGATATTCGGATCGACGTTCTTGACCATGTCGTAGTGGTGCTTCGAGTTATTCAAAATGTTCACGTTCACCACCCACCGCACCTTGCTCGGTGTCGGCATGTGGGTCTTGCCCGTGAACACCTTGCGGCCGTACTTCGGCGTGTTGACAATGAGCGCCGTGTCACCATGATTCCAGTACCCTGGCTCCTCGCCGTAATAGAACTTCCGGTACTTGATCTCTTTGCCGTGGATATTGGGATCCAGGTTCATGTTCCACGGATCTTCCGCCAGATGGACGCTGGCGCCGGATCCGGACCACGGGGTTGCATTCCAGATGCCGACTTTGTAGTTGCCGGACCAGGTATGGCAACCCGTGCCGAACTTGCCGATGTTGCCCGTCAAGATCAACACCAGCGCTGCGGCCCGCCCCATCTGGGTCATATGGAAGTAGTGGCACACGCCTTCGCCGTTATGGATCGCAGCCGGCCGAATGGTGCCCGAATCGCGAGCCCACCGGACGATCAAGTCTTTCGGCGATCGATTGATCTGGTGCACCGTGTCCAAGTCATAGTCCTGCAAGTGAATCAAATAGAGCTGATAAATCGGCATCACGTCCACTTCACGGCCGTTCAGGAGCTTCACCCGATAGGTGCCGGTCAGCGCCGGGTCGATGCCCATGTTGACGAAATGCAACCCGACCTGTTCGCGATGCAGCGGAACCGCCTGCTGTTTGGCCAAATCCCAGACCATCATGCCGCCCAGCGACGCGATTTGCTCCGGCTTGAGCGCTTGCACACGTCCTGAATAGCTCTTCGAGAAGTCGTTGAACTGATAATCCTTCACCACGTCGCGCGGATCCAGATACTGCAACGTGTCGGTTCGGACTAGAAGCGGCAGATCCGTAAACTGTTTGATGAAATCGATGTCCTGCATGTTCTCGTCGAGGATGATGCGGCTGGCGCCGAGGAACAGCGCGCTGTCCGTCTCCGGCCTCACCGGGATCCAGTAGTCCGCTCTCGACGCCGTCGGGTTATACTCCGGCGTGATGACGACGAGTCTGGCGCCCCGCTCCATGCATTCCAGCTTCCAGTGCGCTTCGGGCATCTTGTTTTCGACGAAGTTCTTGCCCCAACTCGTGTTGAGCTTGGAAAACCGCATGTCGTTCAGGTCAATGTCGCAATTCTGCGTGCCGTTCCACCAGGGTTGTGACGGGTCTTGGTCGCCGTGCCAGGTATAGTTGTTCCAGTAGCGACCGCCCTGAGCCTGCTGCGGAGAGACCTTGCGGATCCAGCTATCCAAGAGGGGAAGAATGCAGTTGTTGAATCTGGTGTTGCCGTGCTTGCCGAGGAGACCCAAGATCGGCATGCCGGCGCGATGCTTGAAGCACCGCACGCCGGCGCCCTTCATCATCTCGATCATCTCCGGGGCATAGCCCTGCTCGCGCAGGCGGCGAGCGCCCGCTTCGCCGCTGTATCTGGTTCCGATGACGACCAGCGCCTTGGCGAGATAGATAAACGCCGTATCCCAGGACACGCGAATCATATCGTCGAGAAACCGGCTGTCGAACTTGTATTTCTTCTTGATATCGGGCGTCAGTTCCGGTGATCCATCGTCCATCCATTGCTTCCAGGCCCTGCGCATCAACGGACCCTTCAAGCGATACGGCCCGTACACGCGCCGATGAAAGGTAAAGCCCTTCAAGCACATGCGCGGGTTGTGCGCGAACGTGCCGCGGTTCCCGTACAGGTCTTCGTAGGTTTGGTGGTCATAGTTCTGCTCCACGCGCATGACCACGCCGTTGCGGACAAAGGCTCGGATCCGGCAGGCGTGCGTATCATTCGGCGAACAACACCACGTAAAGGACGAGTCATACCGGTACTGATCATGGTAGACCCGCTCCCAGGATCGGTCCGGATACTCGCCCAGCGGGTTGCCGACTTCGACGACCGGTTGCAACGCAGTCAGGGCCAAAGCCCGGTCCGCGATGGCCGCCGCCGCAATCGTGCCGGCCGAAGCCTTCATGAATTGCCGACGAGACAAAAGCATAGCGTCCCTCCTCCTTACGATGAACGGAATAGGTTGGATGAAATGAGAACCTCCTTGGCCATATTCGTCTGATGATGGCCCGCGCCAAGCTAAGCAACCGGCGTACCCGGCGCTGCTCGACAGGCGCGGATCGGTGTCGCGACGCAACTGCGCACCTGTGCAGCGACTTGATAAAATTTGAGCGTCATGTGCGGAACGGCACGAATTACGTAATTGGCGAAGGGTCGCGGGAAAACCGCGAATACCGTGAGATCTCACGACCGGCGTCGCGGCAGTATTGCTGCGAGGGAATCGGATGGCATCGAAAACAGATGAAGAACTCAGGAAGACATCATGAAGGAATGATGAACACCCGCGCTCGCATCAACGACACACGTCAGGGACAAGCGGATGCTTCGATGCTCTCGGCGGCGGCACGACCGGCGAGATAACCCGTCGCCCACGCCCACTGAAAATTGAACCCGCCGATCCGGCCGTCACAGTCGAGAATTTCTCCGACGAGATAGAGGCCCGGCACGAGCTTGGATTCCATCGTCCTGAAATTGATTTCCTCCAGCGGGACACCGCCGGCCGTCACTTCGGCGTGATTCCAGCCACGATCGTCCACCACGGGAAATTGGAACCGTGTGAGCGTCATGAGTAAGCGTTCCCGATCCGTCCGCCTAAGCAATCCCGCCGGCCGTTGCGCATCGCATTGCGCATGGCGGCACAGGGCCGCGGCCAACCGTTCCGGCATCACCTGCGCGACCGTCTTCAAGAGCGAGCGCCGGGAGTCGCGGGCGGCTTCCTCCAAGAGCCATGTGCGGGCTTGTTCTTGCGTCCGACCCGGCAAAAAATTCGCACGGAGCATGGCTCTCTCGCCCTGTGTCCGCGGGAGAGTCCAGAATCGGCTCGCATCCATCACCACGGGACCGCTGATGCCGACATGTGTCCAGAGCAGACTGCCGGTCCGCCGGTCGATGGTCTTGCCCCGCAACTGGGAGGAGAGTTCCACCTCAAGGGATAGACCGGAGAAGTCTTGATGGAACATGGATTGTTCCAGTACCAGCGGAACAAGCGCCGGAGCCGTCATCGTGACCCGATGACCAAAACGACGAGCCAGCTCATAGCCGAAGCCGTCGCTTCCGGTTCGCGGCAGAGACCGTCCGCCCGTGGCAAGAATCACGCGCTTTGCGAGCAGTACCCCCTGATCATAGTGAACCCGAAATGGAGACTGACAGGCTTCTCGCTCCCCGTTCACTTCTTCCCGAAGGATGCCCGTGACCCGATGGCCCGGAGATAGCACCACCCCCAAGTCCCGGCATCGGCCGGTCAGGGCGTCCAAGACCGTTCGTGCCTTATCGGTGACCGGAAAAAGCTTGCCGGTCGGCTCGCGTTTCAGCTCCACGCCCATCGAGGCAAACCATCGGCGAGCGGATTCCGTCCCAAAAGCCGCGAGCACATTACGAATGATGTGGCGGTTCCCATGGAAATCCTCCGGCGTGACGATCTCGTGTGTGACATTGCAGCGCCCGCCTCCCGACACGAGGATCTTGGCGCCGATCGTTGTTGCCCCATCCAACAGATGGACGGTTATGCCCTTGCGCTGCTCTGCTGCAAAGATGGCGGCGGCAAGCCCGGCGGCACCCGCTCCAACTATGAGGATATCCGCCATGTCAGAAGAGGTTGTAGCGATCTAGACGTCTGTTGGATTATGATTCCGCAGCGGGGCATTATGAGGCCAACCCAGGATTCCGGCCCCGCTACGGACGCCACTGTTGATGCACGCAATCTTCATCACCGTCGCAATCGGTTCACCGCTTCTTGCCGCTGCGTTCATTGCGCTCTCCGGCTCTTCCCTCGGCGAGCGAATCGCCAAGGCCGGTATCTGGGCCATGGCATGCTCGGCAGCGGCGGCCGTCGGCGCGCTCTACCAAGTGGTGCACGAAGAGCCGGCGCTTCTCACACTTTCCGCCGTTCCCGCCCCCTTTACTCCCGTCATTCTCGTAGATCGGCTCGCAGCGGTGATGATGGTGTTGATCACCGGTGTCAGCCTCGTGATTCAGGTCTATTCGGAGCGCTACATGCAAGGCGATGCGGGCTACGTGAAATTCTTTGGCCTCTTGAGCCTGCTTACCTTCGTCCTTCTCAGTTTAGTAACCAGCGGCAATCTGTTCTGGCTGTTCGTCTATTGGCACGCCGTCACGTGGCTTTTGAAAGCACTTCTGTCCTTCAATCCGGCGAGCCTCCCGGCTCGGCACGCGGCACGCAGTGTTCTGCGGGTACAAGGATTCGGAGACGCGGCTCTCCTTATTGCGATCGTGCTGATCTATGTCACGTTCGGTACGCTTGACCTCAGCCAATTGTTCCACATGCTGAACGACATGCCCGTTCGGCCGTCATGGGGTCGCGACACATGGTGGGAAATGGACGCCATCACCGGCACGGCGTTGGTGCTTGTCGTCACCGTGATGACGAAATCCGCCCAGTTCCCGTTCCACGTGTGGCTGCCCGGAACGATCGAAGCGCCCACGCCCGTATCCGCCATGCTGCATGCAGGCATAGTCAACGCCGGCGGGTTTCTCGTGAATCGGGTGGCGCCGCTCTACGGCCTGGCTCCCACGGCCTTGTACGTCTTGTTCGTGGTCGGAGCACTGACCGCCTTGATCGGCGCCTCCACGATGCTGACCCAACCGAGCATCAAGCGAACGCTCGTGTACTCTACCATGGGACAGATGGGCTACATGGTGATGGAATGCGGGCTGGGTGCCTTTGCGCTGGCGATCTTTCATCTCTGCGCGCATGGGCTGTTCAAGGCCACGTTGTTTCTGAACTCGGGTGCCGGCATCCACAAGGCGCGGGAGGAATTGAGGCTCCCGCCTCAGCATGCCGTTCGGGATGCGACGGGGTTTGCCTTCATGCCGTGGATCACCGGCCTGGTCATCACCCTGGTTCTGCCGCTTCTCATTGTATTGATGGCCCATGGAGTCGTGAATATTCCTCTTTTCGAAGCACAGGGCACTGTGATCTTCCTGTTCTTCGCATGGGTCACGTCGTCGCAAGCCATTTTCAGCCTGTACCGGCTCAATGCCGTGGCATCGTGGGAAGTCTCGGCGACGATGCTGGGGGCTTTGGCCTTCATCGGTCTGACCTACTTATGGGCCGGCGAATCATTCACCCATTTCTTGTATCCGGCGTCGGGGGCGGCCGCCGCGTATTTCAAGGCGGCCGCGTGGAGTCAGGGATTGTTCGATACGTTTGTCGCCTGTTCAGCAGTGCTCGTGGTCGGCGTGTGGGTGGTTCTTTATGGGAAGGCGCACGGCGTGCGCCTTCTTCTCCCCACCTGGCTCGAGCGATTCCATACCCGGCTCTATGTCGCATTCCTGAATGCCCTGTACATAGAGGACATCATCCGGATCGCTCGCCCGGAACGCTCAACAGTTCGTCGCTATCGTGAGAACCCGATGCGTGAACGGATATCGCCATGACCCTGCCCGTAACTGAACGGTTCAGCGATACGCAGCGGATGGAGCTGCGCTCGTATGTGGAATTGGCCGGCGAAGTCATCGCGCAGTACTGGCCGATGCGGACCTTCATTCATCACAACCCCCTCCATGGACTGGAGTCCTCTCCATTCCAACAAGCCGTGCAGCGCGGCCGCCTGTTGTTCGGCGGGCGCGGGTACCTCAGCAACGAGGAGTATCGCCGGCATCTTGAAGACGGGCGCATCGAGCCACGGGATGTTCGAAAAGCTCTGGAACCGCTTGCTCTGGATAAGCGCATCACGTTCGCCGGGCGATTTCTTAGCCATCTCGATGTCCTCGCTGCATCGATGATTCACGGTGTTGCGGAAGACGGTGCGACAGGTCCGGAGACGAATGAAGTGGCCACGGTCGTTCAAAGGGTCGGCGGCTGGCTGCACACATTAGCTGAACAGGATTCATCCGGCTCCGGCGTCCCGCCGTTTTCGCTGAATCGTGACGAGCCGCCGGCTCTTGAACCGCTGAGCACCTGGTGCGATCGGACATTCGGTACGACGGTCGTCAATACCATCAATCGGGAGATGGTGAAGTGGTGCAGTGCCTTCTTGGACGAAGGTGAAGCGAGTTGGGCGATGCCCCAACGGGAACAGACGTTCTACCGAGCCTGGAAGGCGTTGGCGCAACATGACCTCACGCTTCGCCTGCTCGGCATCCGAGACGCGGCGGCCATCATTCGTGCATTGCCGCATCGAACGGAAGATGCGGTTCTCGATAGTCTCACCGGCATGAGAATTCCGAAGACAGTATGGGAGCAGTATTTCTCGCTGCATCTGGTGGCGTTGCCGGGATGGACCGGCTACATCAAATGGCGGGCGCATGAACAGGACAATCCCTGGCAACAATCCTTCCCTATCGACCTGGTGAAGTACCTGGCGGTCCGGCTCTTCTATGAACGGCACTTGGTTGAGGCGGCCTGCCGCCTTCACCTTGGTATCGCAGGACATCACGAAGCGCTTCAGGACTACATGGAACATCATGCTTTCGGCTATCGCCTACGTCGGGCATGGGTGGCGGGCCAAGTGCCGGCGTCCATGAGGGATGAAGTGAGGCAACTTGGCCGGAAGGACAGCCATGACTACGATGCGTGGGATGAGATTGGCCGTCGATTCCACGCGCTCCACCTCCAACAGGACGCCGAAGCTCGGCTTCACAGTACGGCGCGGTCGCTGGTGCGCCTCGCGGCGGCGCTCTCCATTCAGCAGAGCGCCATCGAATCCACACTGCCCTCCGATGTCTGCACGTTGATTGGATGGCTGAACGGCTTTCCCGCCTCCCAGCACGGACCCATCTGGCTCAAGGCCTTTGAGGCAACTCACCGCCGACAAATACTGCGAGAGATTACATCCGGCGGAACCGCCGAGGAGGCCCATGCAACCGAAGAAGACGTCTCATCGAGACCGTTGGCGCAGGTCGTGTTTTGCATAGACGTCCGGTCGGAGGTGTTTCGGCGCCATCTCGAGCACCTCGGGGGACACGAGACATTGGGGCTCGCCGGATTCTTCGGCGTCCCGGTCGACTACCAGCCTTTCAGTGGCGCCCATACCGTGGCCCATTGCCCGGTCCTTCTCAGGCCCAAGAACCAGGTCCGAGAGATTCCGCGCAGCTATCACGGCGCGCTCGCGGAGCGACACAAGACCGCCGCCCAGCTCAGCCATGCGGCCCACACGCTCCTCCACGATCTGAAAGAGAACGTCGCCACGCCGTACGTCATGGTCGAAGCGCTCGGGTGGCTGTTCAGCGTGCCGCTGTTCGGCCGAACCTTGCTGCCTCGCTGGTATCAATCGATCGTCAGGCGCGTGAAGGACTGGCTGGTGCCGTCCGTCGCCACGACGTTGACCGTGGACAAGATTACCCGCAACGAAGCGGAGGACATGGTGGCGACAGAGCAGCAGGCCGTGATCCGCGAACTCATTCGTGGGCGGTTCGGCCTGTCCGGCGCTGCATTCTCATCCGCCTTACTCGAAAAGATCCGCAGAAATGCGATGGGCCAGGCAGATGAAACGACCGGTGACGTCGGGAAGCTGCTCGGGCTCACGCCGGAAAGCGAGCAAGCTTTCTACGAGGAATTACGTGAGCGGTATCGGATCAGCCCTCGAGGGATTTCATTGCGCCTCGAACGAATCACGCAAACCGGCTTTTCGGCCGGCGAGCAAGCCTATTTTGTGGAGGCCGCGTTGCGCTTGATGGGGCTGACCTCGAATTTCGCCCGCCTGGTCGTCTTCTGTGCCCATGGCAGCACCTCGCAGAACAACCCCTACGAGTCGGCTCTCGATTGCGGCGCTTGCGGAGGCAATCATGGCCTGCCTAACGCCCGCACCATCGCGGCGATGGCCAATAGGACCGCCGTGCGGGACCTGTTGAAAGGACGCGGCATCACCATCCCCGCCGATACCCAGTTCTTGGCAGCCGAGCATGACACGACGGCGGACCGAGTTCGTGTCGTGGATCTGGAAGATCTCCCTGCGACTCATCGCAAGGACCTGCAGCGCTTGCTGGCGGATTTGGAGGAGGCCGGCACGCAAACCGCGTTGGAGCGGAGCCGGTGTCTCGAGCGGCGGACAGACTTAATCGAGGCGACTGCCGCAAGGCGTGCGTTGCAGCGCCGGAGCGAGGACTGGGCGGAAGTCCGGCCTGAATGGGGACTCTCGAAAAACAGCGTGATCATCATCGCCAGGCGAGCCTTGACACAGCGAGTGAACCTCCGAGGCCGATCCTTCCTGCATTCCTACGATCATCGACAGGATTCTTCCGGGAAATTGCTGGAAACCATCATGACGGCGCCGCTGGTCGTGGCCCAATGGATCAACATGGAGCATTATTTTTCCACGGTGGACAACGAGGTGTACGGCAGCGGCAGCAAGGTCTATCACAACGTGGTCGGTCGCGTCGGCGTCATGACCGGCGTCTGGAGCGATCTGCGTATTGGTCTGCCGGCCCAGACGGTATTCAACGGCCCCGTGCCTTATCACGAACCCATGAGACTGCTCGCGGTGATCGAGGCGCCGCCGAAGCGCATTCAGAGTATCATTAACCGGCATCCATTGCTGGAGCAATTGTTCAACCTGGAATGGGTGACCCTCTTGGCCCTCGATCCACAGGACAAGCAGTTTTATCGCTATGACGGAAGCACCGAATGGAAACGAGAAGAATCCGGAGGACACGACCATGATCGGACTCACATTGCATCCAATGAAGGAAATCAAGATCATTGTGCAGGGGGATCAATTGAGGTTTGTCACTGAGCTACTCGATCGAACAGGAGCGACGGGCTACACCATCATCAATAATGTATCCGGCAAGGGACACCACGGCTATCACGAAGGCCATTTGCTCTTCAATGATAGAAGCAGCCAAGTGATCGTATTCACCGTCGTGCCGGAGGAGAAGGTCCAACCGATCTTGGCCGGCCTTGGTCCGCTCTTCAACCGGCATTCAGGGGCGATGTTCGTCAGCGATGTGGCGGTCAGCCGCCGTGAGCATTTCGTCGCCAGGTGAGTTTTCCTTCTCCGAAAGAACCTCCTTCCGCGCCTTTCCACATTAGATCTTTTTAACGTTCGACTAACATCCCTTTAATGTAACGACGCTATCCTTCAACCGCATGGACGGACCCACACGGGCCGGGCACAACCCCATAAGGAGGAGGGAGCCATGACATGCGGCCGATGCAAAGGACTGATGGTGAATGAATGGCGACCGGATTTCACGCCGGAGACATTTATCTGGCGCTGTATCAATTGTGGATCGATCCTTGATCCGCTCATCGAACAGAATCGAAAAGGCGGGAAACTCGCCTCGCAATTCATGATGGAACCGGTCGAGACAGTGCAGTAAACAGTGCAGTAATGGGAGAGAGGCGGGGCGGCGGTCATCGCCGCTTCGCCGTCATGATGGCCGGAATTCCGCCCATAGGAACGTGTGGTCGGACGGTTCGTTCGCACGGCGCGGGTCGAGATCGACTTCCACTGCCGTGCAGCGCTGGGCGAGCGGAGCCGTAGCCAGAATGTGGTCGATGCGCCACCCTTTGTTGGCCTCCAATGAACTGGGCGCGCGGTAATCCCAAAATGTATATTGCCGGCGATCCGGGTACAGTTTGCAGAAGACATCGACGAAGCCCCACGCGACGGTCGACTCGTAAGCCTTGCGCGCGTCTTCGTGATAGCAGACATGCTTGAGGTGCTTCTCCGGACTGTGGACATCGATGGCCCGTGGGGCCACGTTCATGTCTCCACACCAGATCGCCGGCTCCTTCACGGACAAATGTTTGTCGAAGTAGCGGCGTAATCGGCCGTACCACTCCAGCTTGTACCGGTATTTCGGCGACACGATCTCGAATCCCTGTGGGACGTAAGTATTGACGATCGGAACCCCCCGAATCACCACCCGCATCAGGCGCGAATCGTCCGGTTCTCCTCCATCATCGAATCCATAAAAGACCGCATCGGGTTTCGTCCGGCTCAGTACCGCCACTCCGTTGTAGGATTTCATTCCTCGGAACGTCACTTCATAGCCGCAGGACGCGAAGGCCAGCAGCGGGAACTCGCTGTCCTGCACCTTCGTTTCCTGTAGACAAAGGACATCCGGCTGATGGCGCTCCAGCCAGTCCAGCACGATCTGCACCCGTTTGCGAAGCGAATTGACATTGAAGGTGGCGATTTTCACGGGCGATATGGCGATGAGGAGCCGCGAATTCTAACAAACCGCCTCGGCGGCAACAAGCCGGATGCGCTGCTAGACGCGTTCATGCGTGGCGCGCAACCGTGCGGAACTCCGGTGTCAAGACAGAACGAACGGTTGTACGTGGCGGGCACGGCAGGGCGGTGGCGAATGGAGGGCGGGCCGCAACCGATCTTCATTCGGTAGCGGCCCGCGCCCATTCATGCGGGTCGTTCAGGGGACCGACCGGCCGGATCAGTTGACTCGCGGGCTCATTACATCTTGCATCATCCCATCGGCCTCATGCCTCGCTCCTTCACGTGCCTGCCTCAGCTCTTTAGCTCTGGCTCGGGCTGCCTCTTTCTTCGCTTTCATTTTTGCCTTCGCATCGGCCTTCATCTGTTTGCGTTTCACCTCCGCCCGCTGCTTGGCTGCTTTCATGTCCGACTTCATCCGGTCTTTCCCGCTGTTGAGGTCGCGTCGCGCCTCCAGTCTCTGAGCGTCCATATCATCCGCCAGGCTACTCACATTGCTCGCCATGTCTTCCCGTATCTCCCCGATCTCGCTCGCGGACGCCACGCAGGCCATCCCGATGAACCAGGCAAACGCCGCGGCACTGAAAACTCTTCGCATCGGCAACCTCCTTGGGTGGAATGGATCACGACCAGACGCTCTCCATTCCTACCCCGAAAAGCCGATTCTGCCAATCGTTTGGTAGGTTTCCGTCAGGAGCGGTGACCCGAGAGAGAAGGGAGGGTAAAGCCTATGTGGCAACGCCGCTAGCCCACATTATTCATGACGGTTCGTGACGAAACCGACAAGACGCCAAACGAGGTCCACGGCGCGAAGAATAATGAGGCGCACGGCGCGCTGAATAAAGCGCGCCAAGTTTGTGCGCGCCGGCGAGTCGGTGAGCCGGCGGTGTCTTAGGACGTGCCCCTCATGGTGCGTAGATAACGACGGATGATCGCCTGTTCCACACGGGACCGGCCTCGATCCGGCGCGGGATAGCGCAGCACCAAATGCACGCGACCCGGCTCGACCAATTGAATGGTGACCCGCGGATCCGGTGACGGCGCTTCCAGAAGGTTTCTCTGCTCCAGCAACTTCATCTGCCGAGTAACTTCTTCCAGGAACGGTGCGCACTCAGTCTTCGCCGCATCGAGCAGCGCCTGCTCGGCTACCTGCCAATTGTCTTCGCTTCTGACCGGAACGTTGAGCACATAGAGTCCGTGATCTTGCGGCGGATTCTCTTTCACAAGCCCGTTGGTAAACAACAGACTATTGGGAAACACGACGATACGTCCGGTATAGAGGTGGGAAGTCAGTCCGGGGCCGATCTCGAGCAACTTGGTCGCAAAGGCGTCATGGTCCAAGACCACGCCACGATACCCGCCGATTTGAATACGATCTCCGACCGAGTAGACCTTTCCACCCACCCGTAACGCCGCGCCACTCCAGCACAGGATCAACTCCTTCGTCGCGAGCACGAGCGCTGCGGCAATGGCGACAAGAGAGACCGCGAAGGTCTGTAGCTCGTTGAGCCACATGAAGGCCAAGCCCGTGAGAAACACCAGGGCGGCCGTATTGCGGATGGCGACGACCCATCGGCGCTTTGCTTCCAGGGTCAGGTGGGGATTCCTGGCGATAGACCGGACCAGGACGGTGCGAAAGGCCAGCACCACTCCCAGCAAGAGCAACGATTTCAGAATGTCATAGAGAAGGGCTGGATCGACGTTTGGGATAAAACGTGCCATGCAGGCTCCGGTCACGGGGTGGAGTCATTGTCGCCGGAACGCGGCACACAGTCTTCGCGTTTCCAACTTTTGAGCACTTTCGATTCATCGAACACGAGCGTGTACCGATAACAGTACAGCGGCTCTCGGTACGCTTCATCGCTTCCAGGCAAACTTTTACCAAATGGCGACGGCGACGGGCTGCTTCTCGTTTTTGGACCGGCGGTAAGGTTGCTGGGATCCCAGGGGCGAAGCTCCTTGTCACTCATCGGGAATCGATACGTCCATACCGTATTCCCCCCGAGAGCCGGAGTCTTGGCCGTGTGCGGCGGCCCTAATTTCTCGCTCACCTCGCTTTGGGTCAGCTTGTTGATTCCGCGGTCAAAATAGCGGTCCCGCCACGGCCCCAAGCATCCTCCGGCCGTGAGCGCGCACATCATCAGCACGATCCAGACGGGTGCTGCACAAGAGACTAGCCTGCTCATCGGCATATATCGATCGGATCGCCTGGAGCTTGTCCGAGTAATCCTTCGTGAGCAGACGAAGGAGCGGCTGAGAGAGGCGAGGCCGCGAGCCGGAGAATACCGAACGCGTATTCACGGGAATACGGTATGGGAGAAGTCGCGCGTGGTGTGTGCGCGCCGCTAAGATGCTCGGCGTCACACATGAATGTCCTCATGCCGGTAGGGGCTCAAGCCGAGAACGACACACAAGTCTGCGGATCGTTTGCCGCAATAGAATGGCATCACTCGGACAGACTCCTAGTCGGAGCCGCCATGGGGCTTCTCACGCATCCATCTGATGGAACAATACATCGCATACCCTTGCGCCAGCATGCCGGTCACCAGCAACCCCAGCGCCGTGCGCAACCATATCGTCTCGGTGTGATCGAGGCCGTAGATGCCGCTCACAAAGCCGAGCGCGATTGCGACAATCCCGACCGAACGGGCGATCAATGCTCTGGTGCGGAGGTCAAGCATGCCTCTTCCTCGACTCGACCGACCCCTACGCTACAACGGACTTCCAACCCGGATCAACAGCAGCGCGCGCTCTTCATTCACGAACGGGACTTGGCCCGGATGGCCTTCGCTCGCATTTCGGCGTCGGTCGCCGCCGCAGACTGATCGCTTTTCCGCAACAGCGCCGCATACTCCTCGAGCGTCTTGGCGACATCGGGATGGTCCGGGCCCAATTGCGCCTCCCGGATCGCGATGGCCCGCCTGAACAAGGGAGCCGCTGAACCATATTCCCCTTGCGAGACATGCATAGCGGCCAGATTGTTCAGCCCAAGCGCTACCTCGAGATGGTCGTCGCCGAGCAGCTTTTCCTTGATCTGCAAGGCGCGGGTCAGCAGGCGTTGGGCATCCGCGTACTGCCCGTGCCGGCGATGGATCACGCCCAAGTTATTCAAGGTCGCGGCGACATCCAAATGTTCTTCTCCGTGGACAGCCTGATAAATCTCCAGCGCCTGGAGGAACACCGGTTCCGCCTCGACGTATTTGCCCTGCGACGAATAGGCTTGTCCCAAGCGCGACAGCGAGACCGCCACTCGGCGGTCTTTCCGGCCGGCCTCTTCCGCTCTGGTCACGGCCACCGCAAAAATGTGTTGCGCCTCGGCATAGTCCCCACGCTGCATGGCCGCTTCACCGGCCTGCATCGTCGCCTCCCACGAGGGTGGGCTGCATCCCGTCGCCAGCACCAGCACCCATGCCGCGAATGTCGCGATTCCGAGATGCTTGATGCTGGCGACTCCCTGAGGCGCTCGGTCGGATTGTCCTCCCATGAATTCTCCGTTATAGTGACCGCAAAACAGAATACACCATGATCAAACCGGGCCGCTATCGGCACTATAAAGGCGGTGAGTACGAGGTGCTCGGGATCGCCAAACATTCGGAGACGGAGGAGGACTTCGTCGTCTATCGCCAGCTCTATGGGGCGGGAGGCTTGTGGATCCGGCCGACGGGGATGTTCGCCGAGACGGTGATGATAGAGGGACGGGCCGTCCCGCGATTTAAGTTCTTAGATGAACCTCCAGTGTGAAAAGGTCGCCGCCTGGCCCAGACGTTGCCCTCTCGAATCCACGACATTCCACACCACCGCCTGTTCGATCAGAAACCGCCGTCCCGACTTGGAGATGCGGACGCCTTGGTAATTTTTGATGTGTCCGTTGGTCCGAGCTTGCTCCAACATGTCTTCCCGCTCCATCCGGTCGCCCGGCTCGGCTGTCAGGCGAGAAGGCGTCCGAACGAGCTCCTCCCACGGGAGTTCCCACAGGGTCAGCGCCGTCAGATTGCCGTAGTTCAGCACGGGATCATCTTCGATTCCGTGAGAAACCACGACAAACGGGGAATGAAACAGACGGTGGGATTGGGAGGCCGGATCGCCGCCCGGCTCAATCAGATCGGCTCCCAGCCACCGGCGATAGCTCACCAGCAGGATCTGGGACCAACCCACTACGGATTCCCATGTCCATATGGGACCGGTGTACATCGTGACCGCTGAGCTCCCTTCGTCTCGTTGTGCCTACCATGCCGGATAGGGAGACGCAAGAGCGGCACACGGAAAGGATTTTGTGGAAGAAATTGAGAGACTCAGGGGGGACGGATGGATCTCGTACGATTTACGGTTCGCGCCGCTTGGGCAACACGCGATACTCCACCAGCCGGCAGGTGCAGAATGAAACTTGCCGCCACTCCGCCGTAATTTTGACGATGATGGAGCCGCAGCCGGCGCAGGCGCTGGTTCGAGAATCCCGCTTGATGGTCCAGCGGGGGATGGTCGTCCTGTCGATATCCACTGATCCGTCATCCATGCTCCTGTATCGGCAGCAGTGGTCCAAAGCTGAAGGGGGTGAGCGGGAACAGTGCGTGCGATGGCACATTGAAGCATGTATAATACGCTTCCCCGCCGCCGGGGTATCAGAACCGGCGGTGGATGACCGAGCAAGGAGCTGTTTATGGGTGGAAAAACGTTGTTCGACAAGATTTGGGAGCAACATATCGTACGGGAAGAACCGGATGGGACAACCCTACTCTATATCGATCGGCACCTGGTCCATGAAGTGACTTCGCCCCAGGCCTTTGAAGGACTC
>DATFFC010000005.1:0-12751 GCA_035250505.1 Nitrospiraceae bacterium
CAACAACTTGCCGGCGGCTACGATTACTGGTTCGTCATTCAGCAAGCATCCTGCCGCGAGGCGCTCAAGCAGGCAGGGGCGCGCGATGTCGTCTATCTGCCGATGGCCGCCGACCCGGTGATTCATCGTCCCATGGAGCTCCCAGCACAAGAGCGGCACGAGTTTGGATCGGATCTCTCGTTCGTCGGAGCCGGGTACGCCAATCGCCGGACCTTGCTGCCGCGACTGATCTCATCCGACTGGACTTTCAAGCTGTGGGGGAATGAATGGGAGGGGGCTGATACTCTCCAGGCGGTGTTGCAGCGGGGCGGGGCGCGGATCGATACGGACACCTGTATGAAAGTCTTCAACGCCTCACGCATCAATCTGAATCTGCACTCATGGGCAGGAAGCGGTTTGGACCCGGACGGGGATTTTGTGAATCCGAGGACCTTCGAGTTGGCTGCGTGCGGGGCGTTCCAGTTGGTGGATCACCGTACCTTGCTGCCGGCACACTTCAACAGCGATGAGGTCGTATCGTTTCAACGATTCGAGGACCTTCCGGTCGAGATCGGCCGATGGCTCAGTGATGCGGATGCTCGGGCCGCGACGGCTCTTGCCGCGCGTCGGCGGATCCTGCTGGAACATACCTACGTGCATCGCATGCGAGACATGCTGGCCCATCTCGGCATGAGCCGGCCCGATCGGGTGAGCCCGATTTTGAGCGGTGAACGTCGAGCCGGTACGCTGGCGGATCGATGCACGGATATCCCGGCGCTCGGAACTTTGCTGCGGGAATTCGCACCGGACCGGCGGGTCGAACTCCAGGACGTGGCGGCGCGGATTCGCGCGAAACCTCCGAATACCGCGCTCGGCCGCGAAGAACTGCTCGTGCTCATGTTGGATGAGTATCGGTCGGAGATGCGGGATATCCTATGAGCCGGCAGGTCTTGCTGATCAACATCACCAGAATGGGCGATCTTGTACAGATGGGCGCCTTGCTGGATCGGCTTCAGCAGGAATGGCCCGGCGCCGCGGTGGATCTCGTCGTTGATCGACGGTTTGCACCGGTCGCAGCGCTCTTGCCTCATCTTCGCCATGTCGTCACCTATGATTTTCATGCCTTGGTGGATGAAGCCCGCGTCAACGCCCGCGATGTCGTCACGCTCTACCGGGATGTCGCGGCGTGGGCGTTGCCGCTCACCCAAGCCGGGTACGATCGCGTCATCAATCTCACATTCAACAAGCGCAGCGGATTGCTGGCCAGTTACATCGGGGCGCCCGAAATGCGAGGAATCGCGGCGGCGCGCGACGGTCGGGTGATGATCCACAACGAGTGGATGGCCTATCTGACGGATATGCATCACCATCGACGGTTCAATCGGTTCAATCTGGTGGATATCTATGCCTGGGGCGGCAGCGGCCCCGGTCGGTTTGCTCCCCTCTCGGTGGCGGTGCCGGAGGCGGCACGCGAGTGGGCGCGGGGCTTTCTCAGCCGGCATGCGTCCTCCATCACCCGTTGGATGGCCGTTCAGGTCGGAGCGAGCGATGTGATGAAAGCCTGGCGTCCTGAATATTTCGGCCACACACTCGCCGGTCTGTGCAAACAGTCCGACATCGGCTTGGTCTTTATCGGATCTCCTCAGGAGGCAGGGGCTATTGAAGAGGCGACGCGCGCCTATCGCGCTGCCGGCGGCCGCCTCAGTCCGGCGAATGCGGCAGGGCGAACCGACCTCGTGCAGTTGGCTGCACTTCTGGCGGAGTGCCGCCTGCTGCTGACGAACGACACGGGACCGATGCATCTCGCCGTCGGGGTCGGGACCCCGGTCATCGATGTGTCCGTCGGCCATGTCGATTTCCATGAGACGGGACCCTACGGGCCGGGCCATTGGGTCGTGCAGCCGGACCTGGCCTGCGCTCCATGTGGATTCGACCAAGTGTGTTTCCACCATGCGTGCAAAGATCGAGTGGCACCGGAGGACATGGCAGCGCTCTGCCGTCATGTGCTCGGAGACGGGCCCTTTCCTGAGCGTGCCGGCGGAGTCCGGATCTATGAATCGGGGATCGATGAAGACGGCCTCGCGACGTATCGGCTGAGGACGGGGCGGGAAGAGCCTCTGTCGGCGTGGTATGGGGCGTTATGGAGGGAAATCTGGTTTCAGAGTTTTACCGGTTCGCGAAGCGCTTGCCCGCATCCGCCGGATCCTCCACCCGACCTGGACGAAGCACTCCGGATCTTGACCCAGCTTCTGCCGCTTGCCGCACGCCTGGAGTCCCGCTCCCAAACCATGACGGCTCTGGCCGGCCGAAGGCCGCTGCCGGCCGCCGAGATCAAGCAGGCGCAGGCGCAAGATGAAAAGGACCGAGCGAACGCGGTGGACTGGGGACTGCGGTCTCCGGCATCCGCTCCTGCCACAATTGCCTTGCTGCGCGATCTTCAAAGCGATGAGGGGCCCACGCTCGCGGCCATGGCCCAAGCACGCGCTACCGGCTTCCGGCGATGGCACGCCCGCCTTGCTGCCGTCGCCAACAAGCTCAAGCAGTTCGGCGGGAAGCCGGGGCGCTCTACACAACGGAGACCGCCTTTGATCGTTCTCGCGGCGAGGCCGGCGTAATGACGGAGAGTCTACCAAGTGCCTAACAGGGAGGAATATCTATGGACATCTCATTGGATGGAGAACGCTGGCAGTTGCCCGACGACACGTCGTTGATGGAGGCGTTGGCGCAGGTCAGTGACAAGGCCGAGCGAAAAGGCTGTTTCGTCACCTCACTCTCGGTGGAAGGCAGGACTATCACCGACCGTGATCTGGACTCAGTATTTCTCGCGAAAAAGGGCTCGGACGTCTCCACGATCGAGGCTCGGTCCCGATCGCTTCGCACCATCATGACCGACGCCGCCGGAACCATGCGGCTCTTTTCCGCCCAATTGAAATACGACGGAGAGGCGCTCATCGGGCCGCTCCGGGCAGGTCGCGGCGGGTTCGGTGCCCTTGACGCCTGGCTGGGCCGTCTTGCCGACTATGCCGAAATGGCCGAGGCGGGCCGCGCGCAAGGTGTCGCCGATACGAACACGACGAAGGCGCTGCAATGGATGCAGGAGCTGGTCGATGCCCGGCAGGCGGCTGACCCGGTCCGCCTGGCCGATGTCCTTGAATACGAACTGCTTCCGGCTTTGGCCGTCGTCGACGCTGCGCGCTGATCACCGTTTGTGCACGATGGTGATGATTGATTCGTCCATCCATAGCCGGTCTCCCGTACCACTTAAGTCTTGCCGCCGGGGCTCCGATAAGAGCGACGAAAGACAGGTGGACAGGCGAGCGGCATGAGGCGCACATCGCCGGTGAGACTGTCCCCGCATCGTCGGCACGGATGCTGGCGATCTCAACGTAGCGGTTCGATTTTCAGGAGGATATGAGTCATGGCATTAGTCGTCAACACCAACATCGCTTCTCTTGCAGCTCAACGCAATCTTTCAGTGAACCAGGGAGGGTTGTCCCGTTCGGTTGAGCGCTTGTCATCGGGATTGCGTATCACCCGGGCGGCCGATGACGCGGCCGGATTGGGCGTGTCCGAAACATTGCGGGCCCATATCCGCAGCATCAACCAGGCGGCGCGCAATGCCAACGACGGCATCAGCTTGACGCAGGTCGCGGACGGCGCCGCCGCGTCGATCGGCAACTTGCTGTCACGCATGCGCGAATTGGCGACCCAATCCGCGAGCGGTACGGTCGGCGTGACGGAGCGGTCGTACTTGGACCAGGAGTTCGTCACGCTGCGGTCGGAAATCGATCGGATCGCGGCTGTCACGGAGTTTAACGGCAGCCCCTTGTTGAGCGGGGCCTCCAACAGCTTCAGCGTGTTCGTGGGATTCAAGAGCGGATCGAACAATGCGCTCACGCTGGATCTGAACGACCTGGATGTGGCTTCGGTCGGGCTGGCGAGCGTCGACATCTCGTCGGCGGCCAATGCGCAGAGCGCCTTGTCGAATATCGACAGCGCCATCAGCGCCGTGGCAACCGCCCGAGCGGAATACGGCTCGGTGCAGAGCCGGTTTGAAGCGGCCATTGCGAATCTGCAGATCACGGGCGAGAACTTCTCGGCCGCGGAATCACGGATTCGTGATGCCGATATTGCGTATGAAACCTCTGTGTTCACGAAGAACCAGATCCTGACGCAGTCCGGCATCGCCATCCTGGCGCAGGCCAATGCGCTGCCACAACAAGCGCTGGCGCTGTTGCGGTAGGTTTACGTTACGGGCGGCGGTCTTCTCTCATGAGAAGGCCGCCGCCCGGGTGAACGAAGGAGGGTAGCATGGTCCACGAAGTGACAAGCCGGACCGAGCTTCTGCCTGTCGCCGCCCAAGCACCCCAGGATGCTTCCCAGCGGAGTCAGGTGGAAGAGTCCGCCCCTCAAGCAGCGGACGCCCCCTCGGTCAACATCGAAGCGGGGGATCTCGAGAAAGCCGTGGAAAAAGTCCGCGAGGTCTTTCAACAGGTCGAACCCCGGTTGCAGTTCGAGATCGATCCGGAGCTGCATCGAGTCATCGTCAAGGTCATGAACGGGGAGTCGGGTGAAGTCATTCGCCAGATTCCGCCGCAAGAAGTGCTGGATCTCGCGAGAAATGTCCAGGCTTCCACGGGCCGGCTGCTCAAGCAGCAGGCGTAATTGCTCCTGACATGAAAGGGATGTCATGGCGACGATCAGTTTCGGCGGGTTAGGCAACGGCGTGGACTTTGGCCAGGTGGTCACCCAGCTGGTCAAAGTCCAGCAGCTGCCGATCGATCAACTGAACCAGAAGAAGAAAGACCTCCAGACGAAGCTCAGCGACTACGACGCCCTGGGTGCGAAACTGCTCACGCTGCAGGGCGCCGCGGACAAGCTGCGGCTCAACCAGCGGTTCGATCAGAACTCCTCGACGGTCAGCGATGAAACGGTCATGACGGCGACGGCATCCACAACGGCCGCGGCCGGCAGTTATTCGTTGCAGGTCACGCAACTTGCCAAGGCGCACCAGATTACCAACAAGGCGGCCAAAGCCGTCGCCTCGACGGGCACGGATATTGTGAGCGGCGGGTCCGCCACATTTACCTTTCGGGTAGGAAGTGGGGCGGATCAGACCGTCACGCTCGGGGACTCGGCGACGTTGGAAGATCTGCGTGCCGCCATCAATGACCTTGGTGCGGGCGTCACGGCGTCGGTCATCAATACGGGTACCGAATCGGCCCCTGCCTATCGGCTGACTCTGACCGCGACCAACACCGGGGCCAGCAATACCATTACGGTCGTTGCCGACGGCACGGATCTCGATTTTCTCAATGGAAGCGGAAGCGGTGGAGCGGATACGCTGCAGGCCGCGCAGAATGCCGTCCTCGTGATCGGCGATCCCGATCAGACGACGCTGACCGTCCAGCGTGAAAGCAATGTCGTCTCGGACGCCATTCCGGACGTGACGTTGACCCTCAAGGCCAAGACCGCCGTTGATGAACCCGTCACCGTGAGCGTGAGCCGGGATACCGGGGCGGTCAAGAAGAATGTTCAAGAATTGGTGACGGCCTACAACGACATCGTCAAATTCATCAACGAGCGCTCCACCTACGATATTGCGACAAAGACCGGCGGAGATTTTTTCAACGAAGGCACGACCAAAACCGTGTTGAGCCGCCTGCGGACCGCTCTCTCCAACGGCGTCGAGGGACTGAGCACCTATACGAGCGTGGCGCACATCGGCTTCAAGACCGAGCGTGACGGTACGATTTCGCTGGACGAGGCGAAATTCGATGCGGCCATGAGCGCGAACTACGGCGCGGTCAAATCGCTGTTCATCAATCAGGCGACCGTCAGCGGCGTCGCCCAGCGGATCAACGAGGCGGTCGATGCCCTGGACGACGTGGAAAGCGGCAGCTTCTCGATCCGCAAAGCGGCGTTGGGCGACCGCATCGCGGACCTGTCGGATGAGATCGGCAGGAAGGAAGACGCCTTGGTAAAGTACGAAGAACGCCTCCGCGCGCAGTACGCGGCTTTGGACGCACTGTTGCGCCGGCTACAGGGTCAGACCAGTTTTCTATCGGGCCAGACATCGATCTAACCGAGGACGCTATCGTGATGAATGTCGCGCAGCAGTACCAGCAAACGCAAGTGATGACCGCCAACCATGTGCAACTAATCGTGTTGCTGTACGATTCCGCAGTGCAATCGTTGGAATTGGCGCGCGAGGGAATCGTCAAGAACAACCATCGGGACAAGGCCCGCTTCCTGGACCGTGCGATGGCCATTGTGGGGGAGCTGTCGAGCGTCCTTGATTTCGAGCGCGGGGGACACATCGCCGCTTCGCTCCATCAACTGTATGACTACATGATCCAGGAATGCCTGCGGGCCAACCTGCGACATGAAGCGGCCTGTCTTGACGGGCCGATCCGTTGTTTGACAACCCTCCGGGACGCTTGGCGTATCGTTGCAACCCAGGGGGTTCCAGCCCATGCCGGACGCTGAACCGCGTTCTCTCCAGCCCGAAAGCGAAATCGAAGACTTAACGGTCCAAGCCTGCCGAGCGGCAGAAGAAGGCGATTGGGATCGCGTGGAACAATGCGTGATCCGGCGGGGAGAACTGCTGGGCCGCGCGGGGATTCCACGCGCGGCGGCCGATCACCTGGTTGAACTGGACTTGCGAATCCAGGCGGCGGCGATGACCGCGAAGGCCGCGCTCGGCGCGATGCTCATGGAGCTGGGACAGGTCCGGCGTAATCTGCGCCGACTGCAGCAGACCGACATGCGATCGAAGGCGGATCAAAGCGGGTTGATGAACGTCACAGCCTGACTGTGTTACAACCACCATATCGCGCGAGACGATCATGTCGAACAAGCCCGTCGTCCCCAAGCCGGAGGATCGGCGCGAGTGGTTGAGAATCGACGAGCGCCTGTTGCTCGATTACCGGCTGCTCGATGAATCGGCTGAGGCGGCCGCTGCCAGTCTGCCGCCCATCACGCACGACATGATCGCTGCGCTGGTCAATCAGCCGACGTCGGAGTTGCTCGCACGGGAAGGGGAGGCGCTGGAAAGCTCGCCGCTTCTGCCCTGGATCAGCAAGATCGATTGGCTGCTCGAGATGATGTTGACTTCTCTGGCGACGATTCATCCAGGAAGCGTATCAATCCCGAGGTTGATGGAGATCAATATCAGCGCCGGCGGGCTCAGCTTTCTGTCGCCCAGGCAATTCGAGATCGATACGATTCTTGCCCTTCGGTTCATCATTCCGCCGTTTACGCCGATTCACACACAAGCTCGGGTGATCCGGGCCCTGCCGGAAGGACGCGACGCGGCCGAATTCAGAATCGCCGTCGAGTTCACGACGTTGACCGCCGACGATCAGGAGCATGTCATCCGCCATATCATTCGCACGCAGGCGGATCAATTGCGGGCTAGGAAAGCGGATCGCGCCGGATGAGGTTTATGCGGCCGGCGTGACCGAGCCGTCGGGGGACGAACAGCCTGGAGCCGCGTGCAGCCGGCGGCAGAGGGCTTGTGCCGCCAGGTTGAGGGCGACAGCCGAGGGGGCTGCCGGTTCGCCCTCCACGACGGGAAGAAAATTTCGGACCGACCGGCTCAGCGCCGGATCATCAGGTATTTCGCCGAGCAAGCCTAACTCTCCGCCCACATACTCCTTCAGCAGCCGTTTGAGTTGCAGCACATTGACCCGCGACCCTCCCGTCAGGCGGTTGAGGACGAGGAGCGGCTGGAATCCCGCCAAGAGGCGGGCGGCCGTCTCCGACGCGTCTGGATCGGCGGCTCCGGCTTGGTCGATGACATCCTGCACACTTCCGAAATCGCGGTCCGATAAGGCTTCGCTGACGGCGCCGCGAGCGACAAAGCCCGAGAGGACTCGGCGGATTGCGGCGAGCTTGATGAAGCGATAGAGATCGAGCACGGAAGTGGGATCCGGCGTGGCGACCGCCAGACAATGGTCGGCCATCAGGAAAAAGTCCAGGACGTGGTAATTGGCCCCGGCTCCGATATCGACCAGGATGACATCCGCCTCCAGCCGCCGGAAATGGCGGATCAGACGCTGTTTCTTGGCATACGCTAAATTGGCCGTCGCAAGCGTGTCCCCCGTCCCGGGAATGATCCGCAAATGAGGATGCGCGGCCGTCGTCTGGGCCACGGCCTCAAGATTCTCCTCCCGCCGCGCGATGAAATCCGTCAAGGTCAGCCGGGGATGGAGCATTCCGAACATGATATGGGCGTCTGCTCCACCGACATCGAGGTCGGCAAGCACGACCCGTTGTCCGGCTTTCGCCAGGAGAAGCGCCAGGTTGGCGGCAATAACACTCTTCCCCACGCCGCCCTTACCCGATCCGACGGATATGATTGTGCCCATCGTGGCGCGTTGTTTTCAGTTAGAAGCGGTTCTTTGAGCTTCTTCGGCCGTTTCTCTAGAAACTTGAGGGGGTGCGATGGGGGGCCGGTCGTCAACGAACTGTCGCCTCACCGTCTTGCCGGCGTCCGCAAACGTGACGCTCATTATTCTTCGCGTCGCGGACCTTAAGTTTGGGTGATCCGCTGCCGATACGACATCCGTCATGAACGATGCAATGACAGCAACAACGAACCTAAACGTGGACAGAAATGCACAATCCGACAGCGAAATTTTGACCGTTCTGGAAGTGGCGCGCTTCCTGCGCGTCCCTAAGTCGACGGTCTATAAGCTGGCGCGTCTGGGGCAGCTTCCGGCTTCGAAGATCGGGAAGCACTGGCGGTTCCTACGACGCGATATCCACGATTGGATGCATAGCCGCGGCTCCCAGAGCTACGGCGTCTGACACACGGGACAGCGACCGCCTGCGGATCAGCAGACCGAAGGACTGCTTGGTCCGCGCGCCGTACGGTCACAGCCTGGATGAAGCAGCAGCCGATGGCGGAATCCAACGCGATAAAAAAAAGCGAAGCGACCCCGATGCTCATGGACCAGAACACGTTCAAGCAGCTCCGGGATTTGATCTATGAGCAGACCGGTATCCATTTTCAGGAGAACAAGAAGTATCTGCTCGAAAGCCGGCTGCGACCGAGGCTGCGGGCCCGCCGGTGCCGGACCTACGAGGAATACCTGACTTTTCTCAAGTTTAATTCGTACCGTGACGGCGAATTCACCGAACTCTACACGGTCATTACGACGAATGAGACCTATTTCTTTCGTGATGATGCCCAGCTCGATACCTTCATGGCCGTCATCCTTCCGGCCGTCATGAAGCAGAACAGCGGGACCCGGCAGTTGCGGATCTGGAGCGCGGCCTGCTCTACGGGCGACGAACCGTACACTCTGGCGCTGCTGCTGCGCGACCATGCGCCGCTCGCGAATTGGTCGATCGATATCCTCGCCACCGACATCAGCGAGAACGTGCTGGAGGTGGCCCGCAAGGGCGTTTACCGCGCGCATTCGCTGCGGAAGGTGCCGGCGGCGATCCGTGCCAAGTATTTCAGCGCCGCGGCGGACGAGTTTGCGATCGCACCCCATGTGAAAAGCCTCGTGCGGTTCATGAACTTGAACCTGTACGACCGACAGCGGTTGAAACTGATCCGGGGGGTCGACGTCATTTTCTGTCGCAACTGCCTCATCTATTTCGACGAGAAGGCCAAGGATCAGATCATCACCGATCTCTGCGGTGCGCTGCGCCCTCATGGATACTTGATCATCGGATTTTCAGAAACGCTTCATGACCACAGCGGCTCTTTGCATGCCATCCACGCCGGTCGTTCCGTCGTCTACGAGAAACGTTAAGGAGGATTTCCATGCCAGCGGATTTGAATATGAAAGTGCTCGTCGTGGACGACATGTCCACCATGCGTCGGATCGTGAAAAACATTCTCAAGCAGCTCGGCTTTACGAACCTGGAGGAGGCGGAGAACGGCCAGGACGCGCTGAATAAGTTGAAGATGGAACCGTACGGCTTCGTCGTCTCCGATTGGAACATGCCGGTCATGATGGGCATCGATCTGTTGCGGTCCATCCGTGCCGACGAGACGCTGAAACACATCCCCGTGCTCATGGTGACGGCCGAAGCTCAGAAGGAAAACCTGATGGAGGCGATCAAAGCCGGGGTCAGCAACTATATCGTGAAACCCTTCACCGCCGAGACGATGCAGGACAAGATCAACAAGATCTTCAAATAGAACGAAGGCGAGGCGGAAACGATGGGGCAGAACGGCACAGCAGGTCAACCGCCATGGTACGACGACGGTGAAGAGAGCCGTGCGCAATTGTATGCGGAGCTTGGGGACTTGGCCCGCTTCATCGATACGACGATGCGGACCCTCTCTCGATTCAGCGACCCGGTCAGCTCGACGACGGAGCAGCTTCCCCAGGCGCTGACCCACCTGACGGATCTCAGGCTTCTGACCGAACAGGGCACGCATGAGGTCATGAGGCAGGTCGAAGCCATTCAAGACAACCGCGCACAGACCGTCGCGGCGCTCAAAAGTTTGGCCGAGGCGATCCGGACGGACCGGGTCGCCGCGTCGATTGAACGGCGCGTGCAATCGATCGCGGACGCGCTGGAGACCGACGACAAACGGCTGATCGACATCATGACGGCCTTGTCGTTTCAAGACCTCGTGGCGCAGCGGGTCAACAAACTGGCGACGATCCTCGCCGAAGTCGAACACAAGCTGTTGGAGCTGGTCGTCGTGTTCGGTCCCTATCAAAAGCGGGCGAATCAACATAGTCAGGGCAAAGCCGCGGACATGCTCAAGCAGCTCGAAGCGGCCAAGAGCACCGCAATCAACCAGGATTTGGCGGACGAAATTCTGACGCAATTCGGATTCAACTGAGGTGGGGCGATGAATGATGAGATGCAGGAAATACTGAACGACTTCTTGACCGAGTCGGGCGAGATGATCGAAGTGCTGGATCAGCGCTTCGTCGCCTTGGAATCGGATCCCGCCAACAAGGAGTTGTTGAATGAGATTTTCAGAGCCGTGCACAGCATGAAGGGCTCGGCCGGCTTCCTCGGTTTCACGCATCTGGTCGATGTGGCCCATCGGGCGGAAAACATTTTGAACAAGCTGCGGCAGGGTGAAATGGCGGTCGTGCCGGAGGTGATCACCGTCATTTTGGAAGCCGTCGATACGATCAAGTTGCTCATGGCCGACATCCGCGAATCGAGCACCGATACCCATGTGCCGACCGAAGCCATCGCGCGACGCATGGACGAGATTCTCGCGGGAAACTACGGTCAGGCCGGGGCGGCGGTTGCGGGCCCGTCCCCATCACCGGGGCAGGTTCAACAACCAACTCCTCGGCCTGTCCAGGCCACACAGCAGTCGGCGGGAAGCCCCGCCGGTCCTTCGACGGTTCCGGCACAGCCGGACCCCTCGCGCCTCGGCGAAATCCTTGTGAATGAGGGCCTTGCGTCCAAGGAGCAGGTGTTCGATGCGTTGACGCAGCAGCAACAACAACCCGATCCCAAGACGCCGCTGGGGGAGATTCTGCTCCAGGCCAAAGCCATCACGGAACGGGCGTTGGATCATGCACTGCAGAAACAGGAGAAGCAGGGGAAGCCGGCCGAGGAGGACGCCACCATCCGCGTCGAGACGAAACGGTTGGACAGCGTCATGAACCTGGTCGGGGAGTTGGTCCTGGGTCGCAACCGTTTGATCAAGATCGGAACGCAACTGGAGCAGACCCATGAATCAGATCCACAAGTGCGCGCGTTGAGCGAAACCCTGGCGCAATTGAACTTGGTCACCACCGATCTGCAGCTCGCCGTCATGAAGACCCGCATGCTGCCGATCAAGAAAGTGTTTGCCAAGCTGCCCCGCATGGTCCGCGATCTCTCGCAGAAACTGGGCAAGCAGGTACGCCTCGAGCTCCACGGCGAAGAGACCGAGTTGGATAAGTCGGTCGCCGACGAAATGGGCGACCCCCTGGTGCACCTTGTCCGCAACGCCATCGATCATGGCATCGAGATCCCGGTGGAGCGGCGGCAAAAGGGGAAGCCGAGCGAAGGCGTGCTCCGCATTCTGGCGAGCCAGGAAGGCAACAGCATCGTCATCCGCATTCAAGACGACGGCCGCGGCATTCCTCTCGACAAGGTCAAGGCCAAGGCGCTGGCCCGCGGACTGATCAGCGAAGCCGAACTCGCCACGATGGAACCCCGTGAGATCGTCAACTTAATCTTCCTGCCGGGGTTCAGCACCGCTGAGAATGTCACCGATGTTTCCGGGCGCGGCGTCGGCATGGACGTCGTCCGCACGAACATCAGAAAGATCAACGGTAGCGTGGAGGTGGAGTCGGAGCAAGGTAAGGGCAGCCAGATCATCATCAAACTGCCGCTGACGATCGCCATCATTCAGGCGCTGATGGTGGAAGTGGAACGATCCATTTTTGCCATACCGCTGAGTTCCGTCATTGAAGCGGTCCGCATCACGAAAGCCGACATCAAGACGATCAACGGCCGCGAGGTGCTTCACCTCCGGGACCGTGTCCTGCCCCTCATCCGATTGGCCCAGGAATTCGAGATCCCGGCCGACCCCGATCGCGGCCGCTATTACGTCGTTGTGGCGGCGCTGGGCGACCGCCGGGTCGGCGTGGTGGTCGACGAACTACGCTCGCAGGAGGAAGTCGTGATCAAGTCCATCTGGGACTATCTGGAGAACGTGAAAGGCGTGTCGGGGGCCACCATCACGGGTGAAGGAAAAGTTGTCCTGATTCTCGATATCTCGGAATTGGTTCAGAACGCGCAGGCCTGGCACGGCGGCTCGTCCGTCGCCTCGGCGGCGTGA
>DATFFC010000006.1:0-11466 GCA_035250505.1 Nitrospiraceae bacterium
TTGGAAGAAGCAGGTCACGCTTGAGTTGACGAAAGAGGAAGTCGAAACGATCGATCGCTGCCTGTACGATATCCCGAACCTCGACAACGTTCCGCTGCCTCAAATACGGCACAAATTCTGGCCGCAGGGAGCCCCGGCCCATTAGCCGCGCCTATAGGGACCCCTCGCCCTTCAAATACTTGCGAAACCGCGACATCAGCTCGGCACCCAACGTGCCCCCCTCCGGCTTCTTGGTCTCCGGGGCTTTGAAATGCTCACGGATTTCCTGGAGGCGCAATTCCGCCTGTTCATTGCCTTGCAGCCGCTTGGTTTTCTGAAGGGCCGTTTCAAAGGCATCGAAGGTCAGCTCATTGTAGCCGAAGGAGCGAATCCGCTTCACGGCTTTCATCATGGCCTGATTGCGAAAGGTCGTGAGATGCTCCGAATCGATCTCCTTGAGGCCTAATTTTCTCGCCCGTCGTTCGGCCGCCTTCCGTATCCCGCTGCGTACGAAATCAGGCGAGGTCTGCAGTCGCTTCCAGGCTTCGTCGGTCCAAGCCACTCGCTCCTGTGGGGCGTCCCAGATTTGCCGCAGGCTGTGCTCGTCGATGGAAGTGAGTCCCCGCTCTCGAGCCAACTCCTCCGTATCCAGCTTCAGCATGTCCTTCACGAAGTCCATCGCGATCGGTGGCGACTCTTTAATCTTGTCCTGCAGCATGGCGACGGCGCTGTCGGTCCATTCCATCGGCGCCGCGGTGGTCTCCCGCACATCCCCCAAGGCTTCGACCTTCTCGAAGAGTTCGACATTGACTTCCAGATGTCCGCGTTCGCGCGCCATCTCTTCCGCAATCTGTTTGATCATCCCGCGCATGAACTCGGGCACCGCCGCCAATCGTTCCCGAGCGGCGGCGGTCCAAGGCAACTTGCCCTGCGCCATCTCCTCAGCAGCGGCTCCCATCCCGGATTCCCCGCCCATCCGGCCCATCATTTGATTCTTGAAGTCGTCGAGAATCTGCTCCGTGATTTCTGCGTATCCCAGCTCCCGCGCCTTTTTTTCGGCAAGCCGGCGGACCATGCCGCGCAGAAACACCGGCGCGCGCTCCATCCGTTTGAGCGCGCCGTCGCTCCAACGAACTTCGGACGTTGATATGTCGTTCGACTGTGCCACGTGTGACTCCTGTTACTGATTCAAGAGTTCCTTCAGTTCCTTGCCGGCCTTGAAGAAGGGAACGCGCTTGGCCGGAACGGCGACTGTGGCCCCGGTCTTGGGATTGCGCCCTTCCTTCATGCGGCGGGCTCTCAAGCGAAAACTGCCGAAGCCGCGAATCTCCGTCTTGTCTCCATTTCTCAACGAGTCACGGACACAATCGAAGATAGTGTTCACGACGATTTCGGCCTGTCGCTTGGTCAACGTCGTCACCTGCTCGGAGACCCGTTCGATAATCTGCGCCTTCGTCATAGTTCCCTCTCTTGACGGTTTGCTCTCCACTCTCTCACGGCAGTCAGCGAGATACGCTTCACGAACGACGCTTCGCGAGTCTAAAACGCCATCAGGTATTTCAAGCTCACCCCGCTCTGGAGGTCCAGCTTCGGGAAGAAGAACGGCAGCCGGGACTCCAGCAGTTCCCGTATCGAGAAACGCCGACGGGGTTCCAAGACCTTCGGTTCCCCTTCGATACCGACGATATCCGCGGCCAAGTGAATCGCATCATCGAGGTCGCCCAACTCATCCACCAGCCTGGCCTCTTTCGCCTGTCGGCCGGTAAAAATGCGCCCGTCCGCGAGCGGCTGAACCTCGGACATTTCCAATGAACGCCCCTCGGCCACGGCCTGAATGAATTGCTGATGAACGTCGTCCATGACCGATTGCATGAGCTTGCGTTCTTCTTCGGTCATCCGCCGAAGCGGCGATCCGGCATCCTTGAATCGTCCGCTCTTGATGACGATGCCCTCCACGCCCACCTTTTTCAGCAGCCCCTCGACATTGGCCATCTCCATGATGACGCCGATGCTGCCCGTCAGCGTGCCGGGGTTGGCGATAATGCGGTCGGTGGCCGCCGCAATGTAGTAGCCGCCCGAGGCCGCGACGGTTCCCATCGATGCGATGATCGCCTTATTGCTCTTGTTCCTCACCCGTTTCACTGCGTCATGGATCTCCTGAGAGGGTACGACGCCGCCGCCCGGACTGTCGATACGCAGCACAATGGCTTTGACGAGAGGATTCTCGCTGAACCGTTTGAGGTCTCCAATCGTCGTTTGCGCGTCCAGAATGACTCCCTCGACCCGGATCAAAGCAATGCGATTCTCCCCGGAGAGATCCAAATCCGGAAATAGTGCGTTGAGGACGATGAGCCCGCCGATCACAATCACGGCGATCCAGATGATGCGGCGAAAGAGGCTCCGTTTACGTCCGGCCGGCTTTTGAGTCCCGTCGTCCATACATGCTCCTCCGCACGTCTGCTGGTGGGGTCACCATCCCGCCGTAGACACTGCCTACCGGCGGTCTTATGCGCCCTCCCCCTCGCCGCGTTTCCGGCTCTGTTTGGCTGCTCGGCCCAGCGTCTGGTCCACGGCACCCTGCGAGGCATGAAATTCATCCACCTGCCGTCGCTCGGTATCCATCTGATGGTCCCGCAGGCTGAGGGCGATCTTGCGCTCGTCGCGATCGACCTTGATGATCTTGGCGGTCACTTCATCCTGCAGCTTGAACTTGTCCTCCATCCGGGCCTGAGGTTCGAGCCCGACTTCGCTGACGTGAATCAATCCCTCGACGTCTCCACCCAACTCGACGAAGACACCAAAGTCGGCGATCTTCGTAATTTTACCCGCAACCGTGTCGCCGACACGATAGCGGCTGGGGATCTGATCCTCCCAGGGATCTCGGCTCAACTGCTTATAGCCCAAAGATAGCCGCTCCTTGTCCTTGTCGATACGGATGACAACGGCTTCGACCTTTTGGCCCTTCTTGAAGAGCTCGGACGGGTGTTTGACATGTTTCGTCCACGACATGTCGGAAATGTGGATGAGGCCGTCAATGCCCTCCTCAAGTCCGACAAACGCCCCGAAGTCCGTGAGGCTCTTGACCTTGCCCTCGATCCTGGTGCCGGGCGGATACTTCCCTTCGATCATGTCCCACGGATTGGGCGCTGTCTGCTTCATGCCCAGCGAAATTTTCCGGTTGGCCGGATCCACATTCAATACCGCCGCTTCCACCTGATCTCCGACCGACACGACCCGCGACGGATGGCGGACCTCATGGGTCCAGGACATTTCCGACACATGGACCAAGCCCTCGACCCCCGGTTCCAATTCGATGAAGGCTCCATAGTCGGTGAGGCTCACGACGCGCCCGCGTACCCTGGTGCCGATCGGATACTTGGCGGCGACTCCGGTCCAGGGATCGGCGCTTTTCTGCTTCAGGCCGAGTGAAATGCGGCCGGTCTCGCGATCGTACTTCAAGACCGTCACTTCCACCTTGTC
Source organism: Nitrospiraceae bacterium (assembly GCA_035250505.1). GTDB lineage: Bacteria > Nitrospirota > Nitrospiria > Nitrospirales > Nitrospiraceae > DASSBQ01. The sequence goes on from DATFFC010000006.1 coordinate 3,460, forward strand.
ACCCACCTGGAACAGCTCGGACGGATGGCCGACGCGTCCCCAGGACATGTCGGTGATGTGGAGCAGGCCGTCGATCCCGCCCAAGTCAATGAACGCCCCGTAGTCCGTAATGTTCTTGACCATACCCTGAATCAATTGTCCCTCTTTCAATGAGGCCAACGTGGTCTGGCGCCGCCTGTCACGCGATTCTTCGAGCAACACCCGGCGGGACACGACGACGTTCCCGCGCCGATGATTGATCTTGATGATCTTGAGCGGAAAGGTCTTGCCGACCAAGCCGTCAAGATCCCGAACCGGATGCAGGTCGATCTGGGAGCCGGGAAGAAATGCCTTGACGCCGATATCGACCATCATGCCGCCTTTGATGCGGGAAATGATCTTCCCTTCGATGCTTTTTTCCTCTTTGTGCAGTTTTTCCAATTCCTCCCAAATCTTCATCTTGTCGGCTTTTTCTTTGGAAAGAACCAGATTGCCGTCCGCGTCCTCGCACTCCTCGAGGTAGACTTGAAGCCGGTCACCGACCTTCAAGTGCTGCAATTCCTCCGATGAGAATTGGTCGGCCGAGATCATTCCCTCCGACTTGTACCCGATATCGACCACGACCTTGTCCTTGCCGATGGCCACCACTGATCCTTCCGTGATGGTGCCTTCCTCAAAATTTCGGAAGGTTTCCTCGTACATCGCCGCAAGGGCGTCGCGATCCAGTTTGGGGTCCGTTTGTCTCGTCACCGTGCTCATGAGAAAGTCCTAGTCCTCCGGCTCATGCCGGGTGCTGAAGGTGGAAACACACGAGGCTTACTCAGCGTTGCAAGACTCGGGAGCCAACGTCGAGCTCAAATGCGGCTGTTCGCCGGATCGTTCTCCGTGGTCCTTCGGAGGAGCCACGTGACCCAGCGCCGCGATCTTCGCCATGACGGTTCGACTCACATGTTGATACAATCGTTTTCCTTCCAGATGCTTGAGATCGTCCGAGAAATCCAGCGGCTCTCCGTACGTGACCGTGACGCGGCGGAATCGCGGCCAGAACGCGCCGACGGGCAGCACCTCATGCGTGCCCTTGATATAGGCCGGGATCACCCGACAGCCGGTCTGGTTCACGATCATGCCGATCCCCGGCTTCCCCGGACGCAGTTTCCCGGTCGCCGATCTGGTTCCTTCGGGAAAAATGACCACTGCTCTGCCGTTCTTGATATGTTCTCCGGCTTTCGCAAACGCGATCCGATCCAACCGCCCGACCCGCAGCGGAATCCATCCGAGCACCTGCAACACCTGGTTCAACAGCGGAATCGGAAACAGGTCATGCCGGCCCAGAAACCACAGCCGCCGAAAAATCCCGCAACCCAAGAGCGGAATATCCAGAAAACTGACATGGTTCGACGCGATCAGCAGGCCGCCCTCGCGGGGGACGCTCCCGACCGTCCTGTACCCGAAGCAGATCCAGCCGATCACCCGCGACAGGACCCACAGCAATCCGTAGACCGCGCCGGTCACAGCTTGGCCGTGATCGCGGCCAACATGTGCCGGACCACTTCCTCCGCCGGGATCGCCGACGTATCGATTCGCTCGGCGTCGGCGGCCGCCGCTAAGGGAGCCACCTCCCTGGTCCGGTCGCGATCATCCCGGCCGGAGAGATCCCGCTTCGTCTCCTCCAGCGGCACCGCATGCCCGGCGGCGACCAACTCGCGATGGCGCCTGCCGGCCCGCACGTCTGCATCTGCCTCGAGAAAAAACTTCACGTCTGCGGTCGGAAAGACCTTCGTGCCGATGTCTCGCCCTTCGGCCACCACACTGCCGCCGGCGCCGATCCGTCGTTGCACCGGCAAGAGCCATTCTCGGACTGCCGGAATCGCCGAGACCACGGAGGCCAGATTACTCACAGCCGGCTTGCGCAACTCGTGTGAGATGTCACGGCCGTCCACGTACACGCCGATTCGTTCTCCGGCATGTTCCATATGAATCTCGGTATGCTGCAGCATATCGGCCACGGCACGATGATCGTGTGGCGGAACCCCGACCTCATTCACCTTCCAGGCGACGGCACGGTAGAGAGCGCCGGTATCGAGGTATAAGTAGCCCAGGCGCGACGCCAGCAACTTCGCCACGGTGCTCTTGCCCGCACCAGCCGGCCCATCAATCGCGATGATGAGGCCGCGCCGGCCGTTCGGCTCCCTCTTGATCCTGCTCATCGAGATCGACATGATCCTGTTCAACCGGCGCTGCTCAACAAGTGGGTCAGCTTCCGCTCAAAACCCGGGAATGAGGTTTCGATACAATCCGTGCCCTCGATCGTGGTTGGAGTGGACGCAGTCAAGGCCCCCACGGCCAACGACATCGCGACCCGATGGTCCCCATGACTTGAACAGTGTGCCCCGCAGAGCCTGCCGTTTCCTTGGCGCCCCCCGAGGCCTTCGATGATCAGTCCATCCGGTTTTTCGACAATCCGCGCTCCCATCGACCGGAGTTCCGCGGCCATCGTCGCGATGCGATCGCTTTCCTTCACCCGCAGTTCGGCCGCTCCGGAAATCTCCGTGGTGCCGTGCGCCACCGCCGCGGCAACACACAGAATCGGAAACTCATCGATCGCCTGCGGAATATTGTCCGGGCCGATGCTGATTCCTTTGAGATGAGCCGTTTGAACCCGCAGATCAGCCACCGGCTCACCCGCCTCATGTCGCTGGTTCAGAACGTCAATATGTGCACCCATTCTCGTCAGCAAATCGATCACGCCGGTCCGGGTCGGATTCATCCCTACACCGATCACCGTGACGTCGGATTCCGGAACGATGGTCCCTCCGACTAAGAAAAACGCGGCCGCCGAGAGGTCGCCGGCGATCGTGAACTCGAGGCCTCCCCACCGGACCGATGGACGTCCGTCGATCGCCACTGTGAAGCCGTCGCGCTTGAATGGAATCCCCACATACTCAAACAACCGCTCGGTATGATCGCGAGAGAGCCGCGGCTCCGAAACGACGGTCGTTCCTTCGGCGTAGAGCGCAGCGAGTAACAGAGCCGACTTGATCTGCCCGCTGGCGACAGGGGACTCGTACCTGATCGCCCGTAACTTCGATCCGGTAATCGCGAGCGGCGCCAACTCTCCGCCTTTGCGGCCGGTGATGGCCGCCCCCATCTGGCGCAACGGCTTGACGACGCGGCCCATCGGGCGCCTTCGGATCGATTCGTCGCCGGTCAGAAGGCTGAAAAAATCCTGGCCCGCGAGGGCGCCCGCGAGCAATCGAATGCCGGTTCCCGAATTTCCACAATCAATGGGCCCGTCCGGCTCTGAGAGGCCCCACATTCCCTTGCCATGGACGACGAGCCGATTGTCACTTTCATCGATGCGCACGCCAAGCGCGCGAAAGGCGCGCGCCGTATTGAGACAGTCTTCCCCGTGGCAATAGCCGGAGATACTGGCCCGTCCGTCCCCCAACGCGCTCAGGATGATAGCGCGATGTGTAATAGACTTATCCCCGGGGACGGACAAGATCCCGCGGAGCGGGCGGCCCGGCGTCACGGTGAGAGAGGACGCCGTCGCCGCCGTCATACCGACCTCGCAGGGCGTTGGTTCATTTGCTCTCGTTCTCGCTTGGCTTGTTCCAGTTCCTTTTCAATGCCGGCCCCGTCCCCGGCGTGGATCAGGCGCTTCAACTCACCGAGTCGCCGCTCGTAGGCCTCAATGAATGCCACGATATTGTCGCGATTCCACAGAAAAATATCCCGCCACATCTCCGGCGAACTGGCCGCAATCCTCGTGGTGTCGCGAAGCCCGCCACCCGAGTGGCCGGAGAGATCCAGCTCCGGGATTCCATGGTCTCGCACGTCGGCCAAGGTATTCATCAATGCGAAGGCCGCGACATGAGGCAAGTGACTGACCGCGCCAAGAATCCTGTCGTGGAGATAGGGGTCCATGTCCAAGACAATGGAACCGGCCGTCTCCCATAGCGCGCGAACCATCGCCAGCGCGGCACGATCGGTCGAGGATGTCGGCGTCAGAATGCACCGGGCTCCCTGAAACAAGGTATCCGAGCCGGCGGCCACGCCGGTTTTTTCTTTTCCAGCAATCGGATGGGCCCCGACAAAATGCACGCGTCTCGGCATCATGACTTCCGCCCGTTCGACCAACAGTCCTTTGACGCTGCCGACATCACTGACAATCGTGCCGGCGGAGAGACTCCCCGCCCAATCCCGCAGATGTTGCTCGTACGTGTCCACCGGGGTAGCGAGCACCACGAGGTCTGCGGCCTTCACTCCCTCTTTCGGATCAGATACATACCGATCAATCGCACCCAGTTCGACGGCCGCCTTCAGGCTTTCGACCCGGCGACCGATCCCGACGACTTCATCGGCGAGCTTCTTCCCGCGGAGGATCATGCCCAGCGATCCGCCGATCAATCCCACGCCGACTATGGCCACCCGTTTGAAATGGACGGTCATGCCTGGTTCACCTATTGATTTGCCCCGAGTCGATGCGCCATGAGTCGTGCTGCCATCATACGGTACGGCCGATCGCCTCGGCGATCTTGTGAAGATCGTGCATGAGTTCCTTGAACTTGCTCGGCCTGATCGATTCCTCGCCGTCACAGAGCGCACATTCAGGATTGGAATGGACCTCGATCAAGAGGCCGTCCGCTCCGGCCGCCACCGCCGCCTTCGACATCGGCGCGACCAGATTCCATTTCCCCGTCGCATGACTGGGATCCACGATCACCGGCAAGTGCGAGAGTTCTTTGAGCGTCGGGATGGCGGCAAGGTCCAGTGTGTTTCGATACTGAGTCTCGAACGTCCGGATGCCCCGTTCACAGAGCATGACGTTCCGATTGCCGCGGGACATGATGTATTCGGCGGACAAGAGAAATTCCTTGATGGTGGCCGACAAGCCGCGCTTCAGCAGTACCGGTTTATCGTACGCACCCACTTCCTTCAGCAGTTCGAAATTCTGCATGTTCCGCGCACCGATTTGGATGATATCCGCCTTTTCAAGAAACAACTCGATATCCCTGGTATCCAGAATTTCGCTGACAACCGGGAGACCCGTCTGCTTTCTCGCCTCCAAGAGATAGTCCAGCCCCTCTCGTCCAAGACCCTGGAAGGAATAGGGCGACGTCCTTGGTTTGTAGGCGCCGCCGCGCAGCACCGTCGCGCCGGCCGCTTTGACCTCATGGGCAATCCCGACCGTCAATTCCAGCCGCTCCACGGCGCAAGGGCCGGCCATGATCGTGACCTTGCGATCACCGATCTTCACGCCGTTGACGTCGATGACGGTATTGTCTTTCTTGAACTCCCGGCTGACCAGCTTCCACGGCGCCAAGATCGGCAGCACGCTTTCGACGCCCGGCAAGGCGGTCAAAGGTTGGTTTTGCAGAATACGATCGTCGCCAATGACTCCGATGATGGTCCGCTCCTGTCCCGTCGAGATATGGGATTTCAGGCCGAGTTCCCGCAGGCGGTCGATAATATGATCGACCTCCCGCTCACTCGCCTCCGGTCGTAAGACGATAATCATGGCAATGCCTCTTTCCTCCGGTCTCACGCTCGCATCACGTGTCGTAATGCCGTTAAAAACAAATGATTCTCTTCCGGCAATCCGATGGTGACCCGCACCATCGGGCCGCGAATATGGCGAATGATGACGCCTTCCCGGAGCAGCGCCTCGAACAGCCGACGGCCGTCTCGGCCGGCATCGAAGTATAGAAAATTGGTCTCACTCGGGAGAGGCTTTAAGTTCAATGCTTCCAATCCCGCCCGCACTTTCTCCATTTCTAACCCATTCAGTGTCCGGCTCTTTGCGACATGCTCCTCGTCCTCTAACGCAGCCAGGGCCGCTCCCTGTGCCATGCTGTTGGCGTTGAAAGGCGGGCGGATCCGATTCAGATAGTCGGTGATTTCGGTCGTCGTGAGGCCATAGCCGATTCTCAAGCCGGCCAGGCCGTAGATTTTCGAAAAAGTCCTCAGCACGATCACATTGCGACCTTGGGCCACATATGAGAGCGTATTCGGGAAGTCGGGGAGCCTCACATATTCGTAATAGGCCTCATCAAACACCACAACGACATGTTCGGGCACCCGCGCCATTAGTGCATCGACCTCGCCCTTCCGGACCGCCGTCCCGGTGGGATTGTTCGGATTGCAGATGAACAGCAGCTTGGTTTTCTCGGTCACGGCGTCCGCCATGGCCCGCAAGTCATGCCGCCCGTCCTTAAGCGGCACTTCGATCGACATCCCGTGAGCCGCCGTCACTTCCATCTTGTAGATGACGAAGGTCTCATCGGCCATGACGGCCTCATCTCCGGGAGCCAAAAAGGCTCTCGCCAGAAGGCCGAGAATCTCATCCGAGCCGTTCCCCAAGATCACTTGGTCGAGGCCGACTTTCCACCGTTCGGCAAGCGCCGTGCGAAGCCGATGCGCGCCCCCGTCGGGGTATCGGTTCAAAGCCGGGCCCATTTCCGACAGGGCGGCGACGGCTCTCGGGGAGGGACCGATGGGGTTTTCGTTCGAGGCCAGTTTGACGACCCGGGAAAGACCAAGCTCCCGTTGCAACTCTTCGATCGGTTTTCCCGGAATGTAGGGGCGTAATGAGAGGATGTCTTGGTGCACTCGAAGCGGCATAATGTCAACTATGCGCGGGATAAGATCCCAGAATCTTCATAAAGAGGCACCGGCTTTTCACCTCTTCCAGCGCTTTTCTCAACTTTTCCTCTTCAATGTGGCCCTCGATATCGACAAAGAACAAGTATTCCCATGCCTTCCGGCGAGACGGGCGGGATTCGATTTTCGTCATGTTCAATCCATGCGAGGCGAAGGGCCTCAGCAGATCGTAAAGCGCGCCCACTTTGTCTTTGATCGACAGCATGAGCGAAGTCTTATCCCGCCCGGTACGCTCCGGCGGCTTTTGCGACAATACTAAGAAGCGGGTAAAGTTGTTGATATTGTCCTCGATCCGCGCCGTAATCACCTTCAACCCGTAGAGCTGAGCCGCGAGTTCCGATGCGATGGCGGCGGCGGTCGGTTCATCGACGCACAGCTCGGCTGCGCGGGCGGTGCTGGCCACCTCCGAGACGGGGATGTGCGGCAGATTCGTTTCCAGCCAATTCCGGCACTGGGCGATGGCATGGGGATGGGAATAGATCTTCTTCACTTCCTCCGTCACGCCGGTCTTCGACAACAGATGGTGCGCCACTTCCTGCAGCACTTCTCCATAGATCAACAGATTCGAATCGATGAACATATCCAGCGTATAGTTCACAACCCCTTCGGTCGTGTTCTCAATAGGGACGACCCCGAAGTTGGCCCGTCCGCGCTCCACCTCGCTGAAGACTTCCTTAATGCTGCCGACAGGGACGTAATGGGCGGAAGCGCCGAACTTCTGCTGGCAGGCCATATGGGTGAAGGTCGCCCTGGGGCCCAGGTACGCGACCTTTTGGGGCCCCTCCAGAGACAGGGATGCCGACATGATCTCCCGATAGAGCGGCCGGATGGCCTCGGTCGGAAAGGGACCGGTATTCTGCTTCATCAGGCGATCAATGATGGCCGCTTCTCTGGCGGGAGTATGTAGATGCGCGTCGGAGTCTTTCAGCTTTTTCAGTTTCCCGATTTCGATCACGCTCTTGGAGCGCTGATTGAGGAGACGGAGAATTTCGTCATCAATGCGGTCGATCTCTTGCCGGTGGCCCTGCAAGTCGTTGGACATATTGGGAACTATTTCCTTCCGGAGGACTCCCGTAGCAAGGCGGGGGTCATCAGCAGCACGTGCCGCTGTGTCTGGCGCGGACCAAGCGGGTATCCTACAGGAAGCGTGAAGATTTTTGCAACAATAGACCCGGCGATTCAAGGACTTGTGGAGGAGGAGTCCAGGCCGGACAAAGAGAGCAAATCCTTCTGCTTTTTGAAGTGGTCGTAGGCCTGCCTGGTCACTTGTCGGCCTCGGCCGGTGCGTTCCAACATGGCGGCCTGAATCAGGTAGGGCTCATATACATCTTCCAACGTCCCCTTGTCCTCCTGCACGGCCGCGGC
>DATFFC010000007.1:0-16195 GCA_035250505.1 Nitrospiraceae bacterium
TGGTGAAAGCTATGTAGCCTGGGCAGTCAGGTTCCGAACCGCGGCGGTAACGGCCAAGGTGACATGACCGAGAAAGGTGAGGTTCAGCGTCTCGATCGTATCGGTCGGCCGGTGATAATGCGGATTGCGGAAGTTCGCCGTGTCGGTGAGCATGACGGCGGGATGGCCATGATCCCAAAAGGCCGCATGGTCGCTGCGCCTGGTATCCGGCAACTGTTCGCCTCGCGCTGGGACCACCAGCGGAATGATCTTAAGCGGCGGGACGGCGCGGCTGCCGGATGACGTAACTGCCGCGACCAACCCTTGGGACGCCTCATTTCCAACCACCGCCAGGAAATCACCGACCGACGGCACTTCGACCGGCATGCGGGCTGGTCGCTGTTGCGAGTCCGGTTCACTACGCGCATAGCCGACGCATTCCAAAACAATCGCGCCGAAAATCTCTTCACCCTTTCGCCCCAGGTCAGAGACATAGGCGAGACTGCCAAGCAGGTTTTCCTCTTCCAGATTAAAGGCAATGAGCCGGACAGGGCGGGCCAAGGCCTGTGTTTGAATCAACCGGGCCACTTCCAATAGCACCGCCAGCCCGCTGGCATTGTCATCGGCACCAGGAGACTCAGCCACCGTATCGAAATGAGCGGCGACGATGAGCGGCGTCCCCGGCTTGTGCACCGCTAGAGTGGCCACCACATTATGATAGGTCTCGCCCAGCGCGCGGAATGGATGCAATTGGACCGTCACGCCAGGCCGGCGAAGCTGCTGACTCACATAGCCTTCGACTTGCTGAAGCTTGTTCCGAGAGGTATGAGGATGGCGCGTCCCAACCAGTGCCTGCAGATGCGCGAGCAGTCGATCTTTCACGGGTTCGCAGCGTTACGCGACGATTTCCGTCCCAATGCCCTTGTGGGTGAAAATTTCCAGCAGCACCGCATGGGGGACACGGCCGTCAATGATGTGGGCTTTGCTGACGCCGCCTTCCAACGCATCGAGACAGGCATGGACTTTGGGCAGCATCCCTTCGCCGATCACGCCCTTCTTGACCATCCGCTGCACATCTTTACGCGACGCCGTGGACAGATGCCGATTGTTGGCATCGCGAATTCCTTTCACATCGGTGAGCATGAGCAGCTTTTCTGAGCGCAGCGCCGCCGCAATGGCCCCGGCAACCAAGTCGGCATTGATGTTGTAGGTATGGCCTTCATAGTCGGTCCCGATGGGCGCAATGATCGGAATGTAGTGGTCTTCCTGCAAATTGCGCAAAAGACTTGGATCGACGGATTCGATATCCCCGACCAGCCCAAAGTCCTGTTCTCCGTCCGCATCATCCAGATCCTTTTCCAAACTCTGTGCCCACGCCTTAGTGGTCAAAGGCTTGCTCCGGATCAGGCCGCCGTCTTTGCCGCTCAACCCGACGGCCCTGCCTCCATGTCGGTTGATCAGATCCGTAATTTCCATATTGATTTGTCCGGCCAGGACCATCTCGACGATTTCCATCGTGGCCTGATCGGTCACCCGGACGCCATGTCGGAATTTGGCTTGGATACCGAGTCGATTAAGCATCCTGTCGATCTGAGGTCCCCCGCCGTGAATAATCACCGGATTCAACCCGACATACTTGAGCAGCACAATATCCTGCGCAAACCGCTCCTTGAGCGACGTCTCGGTCATGGCGTTGCCGCCGTATTTAATGACAATCGTTTTGCCGCGGAACGTGCGGATGTAAGGTAGTGCTTCGATCAGGACGTTCGCCTTCTTGATCAGCTTGTTCATGCCTGTGCTCCCCCGGCGAGAGGCTCACTGCGACGGCAACTCTACAGAATATAGCGGCTCAGGTCCTGATCCTTGACGATGTCCTTGAGTCGCTCGTCGACGTAGCGTGCATCGATCACGACCTTCTTCTCCGACAGTTCCGGTCCCTCGAACGAGACCTGCTCCAGCAAGCGCTCCATGATGGTGAAGAGGCGACGGGCACCAATATTTTCAGTACGTTCGTTGACCTGCACCGCGGTAGCGGCGATGGCGTCGAGCCCGTCCCGCTTGAATTCGAGACTGATGCCCTCCGTATCGAGCAGCGCATGATACTGCCTGGTCAGCGCCCCCTTGGGCTCCGTCAAGATTCGCGTAAAGTCTTCCTTCGTGAGCGGGGCCAGTTCGACGCGAATCGGAAAGCGTCCCTGCAACTCAGGAATGAGATCCGACGGTTTTGCGACGTGGAATGCGCCAGCGGCAATGAACAAAATGTGATCTGTATGGACCGGACCGTGCTTGGTGGTCACAGTCGAGCCCTCAACGATCGGCAACAAATCGCGTTGGACGCCCTCCCGCGACACATCGGGGCCCATGGTCCGTTCGCGGCCAGCGATCTTGTCGATCTCGTCGAGAAAGACGATCCCTGTCTGCTCCACCTTCGCAATGGCTTCCCTGATCACCTCGTCCATGTCGATGAGCTTTTGCGCCTCTTCTTGTGTAAGCTGCTTGAGGGCCTCCGGCACCTTCATCATTCGTCTCTTCTTCTTGCCCTGGAACAGGCCGCCGAGCATGTCCCGCAGATTGCTCTCGATATCTTCGAGCCCTCCGACATTGGAAATGACGCCGACCGGCAGAGCCCGCTCCTTCACCTCGATTTCGACCGACCGGTGATCCAGCTTCCCCTGCCGCAACTGCAGCCGCAGCTTGGATCTCGTCGCTTCCTGCGATTCGGAAGCCGGGGCGGCGCCTTCTGCCTCGTTCGAACCGTCGGTGAACCCGCCGACAGGCCTCGGACCGGTGGGCGGCAACAAGAGGTCGAGCAGCCGTTCTTCCCCGAGATGTTCCGCCTTCTGTTCCACCTCCTCGAGATGCTTCGCTTTCACCATATTGACCGCCAGTTCCGTCAAGTCCCGGATAATGGACTCCACGTCCCGTCCGACGTAGCCCACCTCGGTAAATTTCGAAGCTTCCACCTTGATGAACGGCGCTTCGGCCAACCGTGCCAGCCGGCGGGCGATCTCGGTCTTTCCCACCCCCGTGGGACCGATCATGATGATGTTTTTCGGCATGACTTCGTCCCGCAGATCGGCGGGCAACTGTTGCCGCCGCCACCGATTGCGCAGGGCGATGGCGACCATGCGCTTGGCTTCACGCTGTCCGATGACATACCGGTCCAGTTCTTCGACAATCTGGCGCGGCGTCAAACTGTTCACATTTAACAGAGGCGTTGAGGTTTCCGTGCTCATGAGGCGGTTCCTTGCGGCAGTTCTTCGATGACGATGTGTTCATTGGTGTAAATGTCGATCGCACCCGCAATCGACAGGGATTGTTCCACAATCTGTCTGGCATCGAGTGCTGAATGGGCGAGAAGCGCCCGCGCGGCGGCCAACGCGTAAGACCCGCCAGACCCGATCGCTATGATGCCGTCTTCCGGCTCCACGACATCGCCGGTCCCGGAAATCAGGAGTGAGTTCTGCTCATCCGCCACCGAAAGCAAGGCCTCCAGCCGACGCAGCACACGATCGGTCCGCCAATCCTTCGCCAGTTCCACCGCCGCCCTGGTTAGGTTCCCGCGATACTCGTCCAACTTGGACTCAAACTTTTCGAACAACGTGAAGGCATCCGCAGTTGCGCCGGCAAAGCCGGCCAACACGCGATCTCCATGTAAGCGGCGCACCTTCTTGGCGTTCCGTTTCATGACCGTCGTCCCTACCGTCACTTGCCCGTCACTGCCCATAGCCACGCGGTCGTCACGCCTCACGCAGAGCACCGTCGTCGAACGTATCTTCATGGTTTCTTGCCCGCCGTCCCGGATTGACGCGCCGCCCCGCGGGCAGCGCGTGGATGAGCCTGGTCATAGACGGCCAGCAATTGGTTGGCCGCGAGGTGCGTGTACTTTTGCGTGGTGTTGAGCGAGGCGTGGCCCAGCATTTCCTGAATGGCGCGCAGGTCGGCGCCCTCGTCAAGAAGGTGAGTGGCGAACGAATGGCGCAGCGCATGCGGACTCACCGCCCCGCCGGGAAGACGCCGGGAATATTTCGCCACGATTCTCGTCACTGACCTGGATGTAAGCCGCCGGCCTGACCGGTTGGTAAAGACCGCCCGCCCGGCGTCGCTCGCACCTCGTGCGCTGTTTCGGGACGATCGACGCCGCGCATGATACGCACGGATCGCATCGAGTGCAACCGCTCCGATCGGAACGATGCGTTCCCTGCGACCTTTTCCCTGGAGACGGACCAATCCTTCCGCCGGCGCAATACTCCCTTCGTCGAGCGCAACAAGTTCGCTCACCCGAGCACCTGTTGAATACAGCACTTCCAAAATAGCCCGATCTCGCAACGCCGATTCACTCTCGCCCTCGGGAAATTCCATGAGGGCATTCGCGTCGTCTTTCGACAGGACACGAGGCAGATACCGTGGCAGTTTCGGCGTGCGAACGTCCAATGCGGGATTGTAGCGCGCCTGCCCCGTGCGAATCAGGAAGCGATAAAAGCTGCGCAACGCGGCCAGTTTCCTGGCCAGTGAACTGCTCTTGTCTCCGCTTCCGGCGAGCCATGCCAGATACTCCCGGATCACGGATGCATCCAGCGCGGCCGGCTCCGTTCCATGTCCGCGCTCGGCAAGAAAGCTCCGAAATTCCCGAAGATCCGATCGATAGCTGCGCACCGTCTGAACCGACGCATCCTGCTGGATTTCAAGGAATGTCATGAAAGCGCGGATCGCATCATCCATGCGTCGAAATCCTTGAGGGCGCGCTCGTGATGCAGGCGGCGTTTCTCTTCCTTATTGCGCGTGCGGACCGGCAGCGGCGGGAAGAGACCGAAATTCGTATTCATCGGCTGAAAGCGGCGAGGATCGCTTCCCGAAATATGTGCAATCAGACAGCCGTGCGCGGTAGTCGGCACAGGAACGACGAGCGGCAGGCCGGCCAGGCCTCTCGCGGCATTGATCCCGGCCAGTCCACCCATGGCGGCTGATTCCGTATAGCCTTCGACCCCGACCAGTTGACCCGCGAAAAATATTGTCCCACGGCTCTTCAGCTGCAACGTGCTCCGCAGCAACTGCGGCGAATTGATAAAGGTGTTCCGATGCAGGCTCCCGTACCGCAAGAACTCCGCCTGCTCGAGGCCGGGGATCATCCGGAAGACGCGGCGCTGTTCGGGATAGGTCAGTTTGGTCTGAAAGCCCACCATATTGTAACAGGATCGATGCGCGTTTTCGGCGCGCAACTGCACGACTGCATACGGCCGCACCCCGGTCCGCGGATCGGCAAGCCCGACGGGCTTGAGTGGGCCGAACTGCATGGTCTGCCGCCCTCGTTCCGCCATGACCTCGATGGGAATGCAACTTTCGAAATAGGGAATCTTCTCGAAGTCTTTCGGCTGAACCTTCTCCGCCGCCATCATCGCTTCATAGAAGGCCTGATACGCCGGCTCATCCATCGGGCAATTCAAGTAGTCATCTCCACCCTTGCCGTACCGTGAAGCGCGGAAGACGACATCCATGTTGATCGAGTCGGCGTCCACGATGGGGGAGATGGCGTCAAAAAAATAGAGATGGTGTTCGTGAGTCAATTGCGCGATGGCAGCCGACAGACGGTCCGAGGTCAGGGGGCCGGTCGCGATAATGACAACGGCGTCCGACGGAATTTCGGTCACCTCTTCCCGCAGAATCCTGATGTTGGGATGGCCTTCCAATTCCTGCGTGATCTTTGCTGCAAACTGCTCCCGGTCCACGGCCAGCGCCGTGCCGGCAGGTACACGAGCCGCGTCCGCCACGCGAATCACCAGCGAACCAAGACGCCGCATCTCTTCCTTTAGAATACCGGGCGCATTCAACGGATCGGCGGAGCCGAGAGAATTGGAACAGACCAATTCAGCGAGATAGCCGGTCTTATGGGCCTTGGTCATTTCCTTGGGACGCATCTCATAAAGCGTCACTTTGGCCCCTCGATTGGCCGCCTGCCATGCCGCCTCGCTCCCCGCGAGCCCACCTCCGATGATGACGATATCAAGTCGCATCAACATGAATCCCTGACGTTAATGACAAGTCTGTGATTGTAAGAATCGGTTTTTCATGAAGTCAAGGAAATGCCAGGCACTGCTCTCTCTGTTGATCCATTTCAAGAGGCCATGTTAGACTTCCCTCGCGTGGGCGATTAGCTCAGTGGGAGAGCGCTTCCTTCACACGGAAGAGGCCACTGGTTCGATACCAGTATCGCCCACCATTTCAAAGCCTTATCGGACGAGACCGTTCCACCGTCCCGGCACTCTTCATATTCGGCTGCCCTGCCGCTTCAGCCACTGGACAGAATAGACCCCTTGCGCTAGACTTTCCACGTGAGCTTTCTGTCTCACGGATCATCACGTCAGAAGAAAGAGAGGACCGTATGCCTGGTCTAGCCTGGTCGTCGTTATTTCTGGTTGTTCTCCTGGTGACGGGCTGTTCGAGCACCCGCCAAGGCACTGCAGTCGAGCAAGACTATATCGCGCCCATGAGCATTTACAGCACAATGGATGCTACGTCTCTCGTCTATACGGATCCCCAAGCCGCCGCACCTCGAAGTGACGACCCGCGTCGCTGGCTCGGCTTCTTCCTTCACCCGGTCGGACAACTAGTGGATTACGCAATCAACCGCCCGCTATACGCCGTTGCCTCCATGGCACCTTATGTCTTTGGTTACACGGCTGAGGACGCGATGCTCGATTCTCAGAGGCGCTAATCCTGTCGCCAGTGGGCTCGCTCTGCTTGGGTGGGAGCGAGCCTTTTTTTCCGCGCGCCCTTCCATTCGCTTCGCCCCATCGTTTGGTGTATTCTGCCGGTTGGGAGTCGTCGCCCGCTCGGCTGAACGATGCAGCGTCAGAACGTGATCCCTTTTCGCCTGTTTACCTTCCCGGTCGTGCTGTGTCTGCTCGTCGCATGTCAAGCGCCGCCGCCCCGCCCTCCTCTTCCACCTTCCGAGAGCGATCTCGATCTGCTGCGCTCGACCAAACTCTGCGACAAACGGGAGCCTTTCCTGCAGCGGCAATCCGCCTCTCTCGAGCGTCGTCCGTGGGGAACCGGTGAGGAACTCCGTTTGCCATCTGCGCAGAGTCCGCTGAAAGGCGATGAGTCTTATTTTTTTGACGAAGACGGCACGCTGGTCGGCGCGCTGTTCGTGTTTCCAGCAGGACTCGATCTGAAACCCTATCCGACCCTACGCTATACTCTGTCGCAGCTCAAACCGGCATTGGAGTTTTATTTGACGGTCGCCAAGCTTGCCGAGCGGGCCAACATGGAGACCAGCACGCTGTATCAAACCGGAGACGAAAAAACGACCACGCAATACCTTGTGTTGGGGGCATTGGACTCTCCGGCACTGCTGGAAGCGTCGTTTACGGTCGATCCTTACGTTCAGCTCTTTTCGCCCTACCGCAAAGAATTTCTGGATCGGCTGAGACATACCGGCAAGGAAGGGGCGGACCGCACGGATTCACAGGGCGCTGAGGATAAAGAACCATTTGTCTCCTTACAGCAATTTGCTCGCGGCCAAACCGCGCAACTCTCGTATTGCGGGACTCGGGACGATACCATTGCGCTCGATGCTTACAAGAAAGCCGGAACCAGTGGTTTTTCGAGCAAAGTCTGGCAGGCCGAACTTCATCACCGGCTGGGGTTGGCTTGGGACGCCAAGGGAGAGATTGACAAAGCCAAGGCGGAGCTACTTCGTTCTTTGGACATCCGGCCCAACAGTCCGGAGGTATTGAACAACCTTGGAACGATCCACAAGAGCCTCGGAGAGAAGAAGGACGCGCTGGCCTCTTTTGAAAAGGCCGTCTTCCTTCGGCCGAACTACGCCATTGCCCGCTATAATCTCGCCGAAATGCTGGAGCCGACCGACCGCAAGCGGGCCATCACAGAATATGAGACCTATATCGCGATCGTCGACGGCATCCCGGAAGAAGCCGACCGCATACTGCTCGCGAAGGAACGGGTAAAAGCCCTCAAGCGTTAATAGATCGGAATTTGGAATTTGAGATTTGGAATTTGAGATTTGGAATTTGAGATTTCGCGTTCGGCAATCTACCGGCGGGACCGTTCCTGTTCCTCTTGACTGGTCTTGCATTCGATGCACAACGTCGTCACAGGCCTGGCCTTCAGTCTCTTGTACGGAATCTCATTGCCGCAGCTTTCGCAGATCCCATAGGTATGGCTGGCCAGCCTTCCCAATGCTTCGTCGATTTTCTTCAGCAGTCGCTGTTCGCGTTCCCTGATGCGAAGAGAAAAATTTTGATCGGTCTCGGCCGACGCCTGATCGCTGACATCCGGAAAATTCTCCGTTCCCTTTCGGTTGGTGAGAATATCCTCCACCTCCTGCAGAATGGCAGCCCGCTGGCGTTCCAGGTCCGCCTGAATATCTGCATATTTTTCGCCGTTCCGTCCTGCAGCGGGAGGAGGCTCATGGGAACGAGTTTTGGTTGGGGATCGTAAGGAGCGTCGCGGGGCTGGCTGGCCTATCTTCATACGTGAAGCGCCTCCCAGGGTTTGAGACTATACCAGCCGTAAAGTTCTGCGGTCAATGGCAGATGCCGGAGCCGGTTCCATCAGCGGCACCGTTCAGGATTCATGATGCGGTGACCCTGCTTCCCTCTCATAAGTCCCGACGGCCCTCGATAGATTTGACCAAGGTGACTTCGTCGGCATACTCGATATCCATGCCGACCGGAATACCATAGGCGATTCGAGATACGCGGACATTCAACGGCTTCAGCATTTTCGTCAGGTAGATTGCGGTCGCCTCCCCTTCGATCGTCGGGTTCGTCGCGAGGATGACCTCCGTCACTTCGCCTACCTTGACACGCTCAATCAATTCGTCCGCTCGAATATCGGACGGCCCAACGCCGTCCAGCGGGGACAACGCTCCCAACAAGACATGATACAGGCCGCGATACCCGCCGGCCCGTTCGATCGCGTACAGAGGGCTGGGTTCTTCCACCACCAGGATCTTCGATCGATCCCGTTTGGGGTCACGACAGAATTCGCAGAGGTCGCCCTCCGCAATATTCCGGCACTCGATGCAAAAGGACACGCCGTCCTTGACGGCCCGGATGGCGTCGGCCAAACGCAAAGCATCGTCCCGTTCCGCTTTCAAGAGATGAAAGGCCAACCGCTGCGCGCTTTTCTGACCGATGCCGGGCAACCGGACGAGTTCGCGCGCCAGCCTGGCCAACAGCCCCTGCTGATCGATGCTCACTTCGGACGGCTCCTCATGATGTGCCGATCGACCACTAGAACAATCCCGGAATCTTGAGTCCTCCCGTCACCGCCTTCATTTCTTCGGCCATCATCTCATGCGCCTTGCGCAGGGCGTCGTTGGAAGCCGCAACGACCAAGTCCTGCAGCATCTCGACATCGCCGGACTTCACCACCTCCGGATCCAGCGCCACGCTGACGATCTGCATGGCGCCGTTGGCCGTCACGGTGACGATGCCGCCTCCGGCGGTGCCGGAAACGGTTTTCGCAGCCGCCTGCTCCTGAACTTTCGCCATTTGCTCCTGCATGGCCTGCGCCTGCTTCATGATATTGGACATGTTTCCGAATGGATTCTTCATTCCTGGACCTCCTGTGGCAGGGATCTGGGACGCACCTCGGTCAGTTCCCCGCCGAACAATTCCAGCGCCTGTCTGACCAACGGATGGGCGCGCGCCTGCTGAAATAGGATCATGCGCTCCTCCGCCTGCTTGGCGGCGCGTAGTTCTCCCATGGTAGGCCCGGACGCGTCCGGCTCGGCCAATTCGACAATGCGAAACCGGAGCGGACGTCCGACAAGGCGTTCCCCCAACCGAGCCAGAGCCTGAATATTGTCCGGTTTCTCCAGCATCGACCGCCCGACCGTTCCCTGTTTGGCAAATCCGATCAGCACGTGGTCGCTTTCGCAGCCGATAAACCGGCCCATTTCCAGAAAAGGCGCAATGTTGGGATACTCAGAAGAGACTGCTTCTTGAAAGCTATTCCAGTCGAGGATGGCGGGCGTAACAGACTCAGCCGAAACGAGTTCAGCCTGAGAAGCTGCCGGTCCACCGGCATCCCGGACGTTCGTCCTGCTGCCATCCTCATGCACCGGCTCCTGATTGCGGTCACCAGGCTGTTGGACTTTGACACCGGCCCGCTCCGATGTAGTGCCCCTCAGTTTTCCCGTGGAGGCATCGCCGACAGGTCGACCATCGCGCCTCTCATCCAAGGCGGGAGATCCTACTGATGCCGCAGAACTTGCCTCGGTCTTTCTCGGAAGAGGCTTGGCTTGCGTGTCGCGGCCGGAACCGGCTCGGCCCGCCTCCTCGGGACGGCTCTTCGATGCAGGGGTATCGGTGACGGCCGGTTCTCGTGCCGCCGTGAGTCTGGTCGCACGGACCGCCGCCGCCTCCAGAACAAACCGGGGATGGGAGCTGGCGCGAAGCGCATCTTCCGCCTGAGTGAAAATCCGCAATACCTCCTGCAACTGCTCCGGCGTCACGCGCTGGGCATCACTTTTCAATTGGCGGATATCTTCGTCGGATCCCTCGACCAACCCTTTGACCTCCGCGGCCGACGGCACAACGGCGGCAATCAATAAATTCCGGACATATTCCACGATTTCTGCGCAGTACGTCCGCACATCATGCCCTTGGTCGAGAACCTCCGCGATCGCGCGAAGCGCGGGCGCGCTCTGTTGATTCAGCACGGCCGTCGCCATGGCGCACACCAACTCGTGGGGCACGGCTCCGAGAAGCGCCTCCAAATCGCTATGGACGATGGAGGAACCCCCGAAGGCCACAGCTTGATCCATGAGGCTCAACGCATCCCGCATACTCCCTTCGCTCGCCCGGGCCAACGCGAGCAGGCTTCGATCTTCGATCTCCAGTTTGTCACGCTCCGCCACATGTCTAAGGCGGGCGACGATCTCGGCCTTGGAGATGCGCCGAAAATTGTAATGTTGGCAGCGCGAGAGAATCGTTGCGGGGATTTTATGGATCTCGGTCGTGGCAAAGATGAACACCACATGCGCCGGCGGTTCTTCCAATGTTTTCAGCAATGCATTGAATGCCGAATTGGAGAGCATGTGGACTTCATCGATGATGTACACACGATACTGGCCGCGAAAGGGGCTGAATTTGACGTTCTCGCGGATCTCCCGCACGTCGTCCACGCTGGTATTGGATGCCCCATCGATCTCGATCACATCGACCGAGATTCCTTGCGTTATTTCGAGGCAGCTGGCGCAAACGTTGCACGGCGCTCCGGTGGGCCCCTGCTCGCAGTTCAAGCATTTGGCCAGAATGCGTGCGACCGTGGTTTTCCCGACTCCCCGTGTGCCGGAAAAGAGAAAGGCGTGCGCGACGCGCTTCGACCCGATCGCGTTGACCAATGTTTGCACCACGTGCGGTTGGCCGACGACTTCATCGAAGACCCCGGGACGATATTTGCGGGCCGAGACTTGATAATCCACGTCGCGATGCTCCCTATGGTGAATGAGGAATTTAGGAATAATGAGGAATGGTGAATTTTCCGACGCGCATCAATTCAGCATTCCTCATTCAACAATTGTCACTTCGACCTTAGCGGGGCCAGGTGATCCTGCGGCACACAGAATGGACCGTTTACCGTTGCTTCCTTCCGGACCTGGCGGGGTTCACAGGATTCTGTTGCACAGGGCCCGGCCCCTACCTTGATATCCACATCCTATTATTTTATTGAGTCGGGGAACCTTGGCGTCACACTCAGTCATGAAACAGCACGCGAGAATAGCACGCAAGGCACTTATCCAACGGCCCCAATTACGATAAACCATTAAAGAGGCCGTAGGGTCAACCGAAGGTTGGTATGCTCCGGGTCGAGCGATATGCAAAATAAGAACATGTGGCTTCTATCCGGTCGCCAAGAACCATTGTAAAGGGCTCCCGGTCGGGTCAAGCTTCCGAACAAGATACAGACACCGAAGGCACTTATCCGTCGGCCATAATTGCGAGGCCGACGGCCCACACGAAGTGCGGTATGGCGGAGAGGGTGGGCATTCGAAGTCGCGCTTAGGTGCTTCGCACGCGCTCCCGCTAAGGGGCCAAGCCCCCTCGCGCCTCCGCTTCGCTTCGGTCACCCCATGAAGGGGGCACACCCCCTTCAGAACCCCCGTTCGAATCCCACTCTTTAGACTTTCCGATAGCCCCACCCAACTGGGTCCTCAGCACTCATTGCTCAGAACTGCTCTTGGCGGAGAGGGTGGGATTCGAACCCACGGAACCGTTGCCAGTTCACGTGCTCTCCAGGCACGCCGATTCGTCCACTCTCGCACCTCTCCGACCGCGTTGGAATTCGTAAAGGGCAGCATCTTATCATGCGACCCAATGAGCGGCAAGGCAGCGTTGGCCGGCGTTCGGACAGCTTATGCCGCGAAGCGCGCGGCCCCCGCACACCTTGCCGGCATTGACCGCCCTGGTTCCTCTACCTATACTGCTACTGCCCTGGCACAATCATGAAAATCTTCTTCGGCATCGCCCTTGTCTTTGTGCTTCTCGTCGGTGTCGGGCTGGCGCTTCCTTTCTTGATCGATCTGAACACATATCAGGATCAATACCGGCCGCTCATTGAAGAAGCGTTGAACCGTAAGATCATGCTTCAGGATATCCGGCTGACGGTATGGCCGAGAATCGGGGCCCGGGTCGCCGGTTTCACCGTTGAGGACGATCCTTCGTTTCGGCGGGGTCCATTTGCTTCTCTTTCGTCATTAGATGTCGGGGTGAAGCTGCTTCCGTTGTTGCGCGGCAGGATTGAAGTGGAGGAAATCACGTTGCGTGACCCCGTGATCGTAGTGTTGAAAAATAGGGCGGGGGGTCTGAATATTTCTACCCTGGGCTCACGAGCCCCGGCCGTGTCCAAGCCTGAAGTCCCGTCGGGTGCGCCGGCCGAGGGTCCCTTGCGGGCTCTTGCTCTCCTCGCCGTCGATCAGGTCTCGATCGACGGCGGCAAGTTGACGTATCGTGACGAGTCCGCGTCCGATCCCCTCGACTATGTGGTCCACGACCTGGAGGTCCTTCTCACCTCCATCCACCTGGGTGAGACAGCCCACCTGCACATGGCCGCGACCGTGCAACCCTATAACATGCCCGTCAAGCTTGACGGAAATTTTGGACCACTTGTTGAAACGCTGGACCTTAAGCACTTCGACGTTGACGTCGGTCTCGGCCGGATTCCGGTCTCGCTCAAGGGTAGTGCAGTGGGAGGAAAACTGGACGTTACCGCCGGTTCCCCATCCATCAATAGTGCCGATATCCCGCTGGCCTTGCCTCTCACGAAGCCCGTTGAGATCAATAATCTTCATCTCACGGCTCACGTCGATTACGCTCACTCGGCTCAGGCTCAGACCTGGGACACCGTTGAGGTGAAGGACATGGGTTTCGCGCTGGCGATGGGGCGCTCGGTGATGAATGTGAAGGGCACCGCCGCCCGCGGCGTCGCGCACATCACCGCCGCCGCAGTCGAAGTCCATACGGATGATGTGCCCGTTGCCCTGCCACTAGCTAGGCCGGTCTCGATAAAGAATCTCCATTTGAGCGCGCGAGGCAAATACCCACCGGGTGAAGCTGTCCAGCCGTTGGACCTAGCCGACGTCACGGACTTCGGCGGCACGGTCGTTATGGGAAACTCAACGGCCGATGTCCAGGGAACGCTCAAGACAGGTGTAGCACGAGCCACGATCACAGCCAAAGGTCTGGACATTGGCGATCTGCCGGTGGCCGTCCCTCTCAAGAAACCGATTCGGATCAGCGGCCTCCATGCCGCGCTGGAAGCAGCAGGAAACGAAGCCCGCGTGAGCAGCTTGGTCTTCGAAGTGTTCGGCGGGTCAGTGAAAGGGCAAGGCAGCATGAGCCTCGATTCAAAAGCGCCGCCGTTTCACGGGAAGCTCGTGACCGAAGGCCTGCAATTACGTCCCCTGGCCGATGCAGCCGGACTCGCGCCCTTATCTGCCAGTGGCACCGCCGGGGCGCATCTGACCATGAAAGGACGCGGCCATACGGCGCCCGACATCAGAAAAACCCTTGAAGGAACCGGAACGGTCATAATTAAGAACGGTGCCGTCCAAGGTCTCAATGTAATGCAGGAGATTGCCGGGCTCTTGAAGGTTGCCGGCCTTTCTCCGGACGACATGAAGGCAACCCTGTTTTCGACTATCGACGGCGACTTTCTCGTGAAGCAAGGGCTGGTCAACGTCCAGCGGCTGATTGCGGAAAGTCATGATTTCCAGGCTACCGGCAACGGAACGATCGGGTTCGATCAAACCTTGCAGCTTCGACTGAACCTGAATCTCTCACCGTCGTTAAGCCGCCGTATCGCGGCCGCATCGCCGATCGCCCGGGCAGCCCTTTACAATGAACGTCTGTCAGTGCCGCTTGTCATCTCCGGAACGATCCACTCGCCGTCGTACGGCCTGGACACAAAGATGTTCGCGGGGAAGGTCCAAGAACAAGCGAAGCAGAAAGCGAAAGAAGCGGTTCGGGATTTGTTGGAGGGTAAGACGAGCCCGGAAGACCTCCGGCAGCAAGGCAAAAGCCTGTTGAAAGATTTGTTTAGGAGATGATCATGGAAGGACTCATGTCACTGCCCAACCTCATGCTGGGATACGCCGTCCGATACGGCTTCCAGATGTTGGGTGCAGCCGTCATTCTTGCCGCCGGCGCCTTCGTGGCTCGCTGGATAGGAACCTTGCTGCAGCAATGGCTCGACCACCACGACCTGGAAGCACCGGTGAAACTGCTGCTGGTTCGCATGGCAAAGATGGTGGTCCTGGCATTTGCGCTTCTCGTGGCCTTGGACCAGTTGGGGTTCCAGATCGCTCCATTGATCGCCGGCCTCGGCGTCGCCGGGCTTGGAATCGGATTCGCCCTGCAAAGGGGTCCTCAGCAACGTCATCGCCGGCCTGTCGATTATTTTCACGAAACCCTATCGCGTCGGCGAACATATTTCGCTCCTGGGGGTCCATGGCGACGTGCTCAAAATCGACATCTTTACCACCGCTCTTCTGCACCCCGACCGGTCTCGGATCGTGATCCCGAACCGCAAGATCGTGGGCGAGATTCTCCACAATTTCGGCAGCATCCGCCAACTCGATCTGTCGGTCGGCATCTCATACGATACCGATATCAATCACGCCTTGCGCACCGTGCGAGATGTCCTGGATCTCAATCCTCATGTGCTGAAGGACCCGGCGCCCATGATCGGTATCGCCGGCTTCGCCGATTCAGCCGTGACGATCTCAATCAAACCTTGGGTGGGAATCTCTGATTTTGAGTCGACCCAGACCGAATTGAATCAGGCCATTCTCGAGCGGTTTCGACGCGAAAATATTTCGATCCCGTTTCCCCAGCATGACGTTCGGCTATTGAAGACGCTTTAGCCCGCATTCTTCAGGCTCCGTGATCACCCAGGGTTATTCATCGTGAAACCTTGACGCGGTGCGCAAATCGGTCACAACCGAATAGATAGCAGCATACCGGGCCACGGTGCATGGGGGGATCTGTAGCGGTATCAGCCACCAAAGGAGGGTCGCTCATGGGCATGCTCAGTGAATTCAAGCAATTCGCGATGAAAGGAAACGTCCTCGACATGGCGGTCGGTGTCATTATCGGCGGAGCATTCGGCAAGATCGTCTCGTCCGTTGTCAGCGACATCCTGATGCCGCCCATTGGGTTGCTCATGGGCCGCGTCGATTTCTCGAGCCTGTTCATTCCTCTCTCCGATGAAGCCGCCGGCAAGTCACTGGCGGCCGCCAAAGCAGCCGGCGCGCCAACCATCAACTATGGAGTATTCCTACAGACCGTACTGGATTTTGTGATTCTCGCGTTCGTCATCTTTCTCGTCGTGAAACAAGTGAATCGGTTCAAGACGCAGCCTGCTCCTGGCCCGCCGCCTGCGCCTTCGAAGGAAGAAGTTCTGTTGACGGAAATCCGCGACATCCTCAAGAAGCAACGTCCCTGACATGTCGATGGCGGAGGCAGCCGGGGCAATGCGCCATTATTTCCGGCTTCGATGAAGTATTGGTTGCATCTTGATGGCGAAGAGATTACCCTACCCGGGTAAAAGACCGTATGGCGAGAGGAGCATACCCATCCTGAGAGCCGTCTTCAACGTGTCGACCGTACCGGGTCTCCTGCATTCATTGTTCTCGCTTCAGCATTGTCATCTTCAGCCCCACATCCCAGCGTCTCTACGCAATACA
>DATFFC010000008.1:0-20801 GCA_035250505.1 Nitrospiraceae bacterium
ACGGGTGATGTCCAACACCGGAGATTTCCCCCCCGTTCGCCGATACCGTTCCCTGATTTCCTCGACCAATTCCGGCGGAGTCGGTCGGCCGCCTCGGACATCGTTCAAGTACGGCTCGACATCCTCCAGCCGCTCGGGCCCACCCATGGCCATCAACAAGATCGCTATCGGTCGCTGCGGTCCAGGCATCTTTGTTCGTCGCTCGAAAATCGTCGTTCGTAACTCGCAACTGAAAAGCTTAGCTGGTGACATATGGCTTATGGCACAAGCGGATGCGAACCTTCCTTGTTCGTGCTATCAGCTATACGCTATCAGCCATATGCTCTTGAGCCGCTCAGTTTATGCACCATCTCGATCGCGGCGGCGACATGCTCCACCGGCGTCTGCGGCAGAATCCCGTGGCCCAAATTGAAAATATGGCCGGGACGGCCGCCGGCCCGTCTCAAGATATCCTCGACCCGCCGCTCGATCTCGTGAACCGGCCCGAATAACGCCACGGGATCGAGATTGCCCTGCACTGCCGTGTCATGGCCGAGCATCGCCCAAGCCTCGTCCAACGGAACGCGCCAATCAACGCCGATGACCGTGCCCCCCGCCTTCCTCATCAGACCGAGGATGGCCGTCGTGCCGGTCCCGAAATGAATCAACGGCACACCCTCATGCTTCAAACCCTCGAAGATCAGCTGTACATGCGGCATCACATATTCCGCGTAATCACCGGCCGAGAGGCACCCGACCCAGCTATCGAACAACTGAACCGCCTGCGCCCCGGATTGGATCTGTTTTCTCAGATAGCCGGTCACCACCCGGGCCAGCTTGTCCATCAGCCTGTGCCAGCTCTCCGGCTCTCGATACATCAATTGTTTCGTCAACACATAGTTGCGCGATCCGCCGCCCTCAATGGCATAGCTGGCGAGAGTGAACGGCGCTCCGGCAAATCCGATCAGCGGAACACGACCGTCGAGGAGCCGACGTGCCAGCGAGACCGCCTCCGCAACGTATCGCAATTCGTCGCCGCCGATCACTTTGAGCCGTTCCACCGCCGCGCGATCGCGAATGGGGTTATGGATCACCGGCCCTTCGCCTTCGGCAAATTCGAGCTCGAGGCCCATCGCTTCGAGCGGCAAAAGAATATCCGCGAAAATAATCGCGGCATCCAGGGGAAAGCGGTCGATCGGCTGGAGCGTGACTTGG
The DNA here is from genome assembly GCA_035250505.1 of Nitrospiraceae bacterium. Taxonomy (GTDB): domain Bacteria; phylum Nitrospirota; class Nitrospiria; order Nitrospirales; family Nitrospiraceae; genus DASSBQ01. The sequence goes on from DATFFC010000008.1 coordinate 1,195, forward strand.
GCGGCCAACTCCGGCGTCTTACACATCTCGAGAATCGAATGAGCGGCGCGCAAACGTCGATATTCCGCCATGTATCGGCCGGCCTGGCGCATGAACCAGACCGGCGTGCAGTCCACCGGTTCTCGCCTGCAAGCCTTCAAAAAACGATCATTCATAGGAACGCGCATTCTAGGGTCGCGCCGGAAGGACTGTCAAATTCGTCAAAAAAAGCTCCACCAGGTCACGTTATTGTGTATAATGCAATCCCAACGGTAATCTCACATCGTATCCGGCGGCCTGCCTACAGCTTCTCTCGTCAAGCGCCGCGGTGACTGACAATTGATCGGGACGACGGCGCAGCGCTTCACCAGACATCGCCGATCCCATAGGTTCTGGAGGTGACATGAACGACGCAGATGTCCTGCCCTTGTCAAAGGGAGCCGCACCCGCGAAAAGATCGGACCTATGGCTTACGGTCTTGCGATGGTTCGATTCCTGGGCGGGTTTGGAGCATATGCACGTCGACGGAACTCCGCGGGTCGATTGGCTGCGGTGCATCCCGATTATCGCCGTGCATCTCATGTGTTTGGGAGTGTTTTGGGTAGGATGGAGTTGGACGGCGGTCGCGGTGGCCGTCGCGTTCTATTTCGTCCGCATGTTCGCCATCACCGGATGGTATCACCGCTATTTTTCGCACCGCACCTTCAAGACCAGCCGCGGATGCCAGTTCGTATTCGCCCTGCTCGGCGCCTCCTGCGCGCAGCGGGGCCCGCTGTGGTGGGCCGGCCATCACCGCCACCATCATATCGCCTCTGATACCAAGGACGACGTCCACTCACCGCGGCATGGCGGATTCCTATGGTCTCACATCGGCTGGTTCACTTCGCGCACTCATTTCGCGCCCCGGTTGAAAAGCATCGGCGACTTCGCCAAGTACCCGGAGTTGAGGTTTTTGGATCGCTTCGACATCCTCGTCCCGACTTTGTGTGGATTCGGGATGTTCGGGTTGGGTAAGTTGCTCGAACTGTACGCACCCGGCTTGGGCACGAACGGGCCGCAAATGCTGATCTGGGGCTTTTTTGTTTCGACCGTCGCCCTGGTCCATGGGACCTGCACGATCAATTCACTCTCCCATGTGTACGGCTCACAACGCTATGACACCGATGACGACAGCAGGAATAACTTCTGGTTGGCATTGATCACCCTCGGAGAAGGATGGCACAACAACCATCACTATTATCCGGCCTCGACCAGACAGGGATTCTATTGGTGGGAGGTGGATATCACCTTCTATATCCTCAAGGCGATGGCGTGGACGGGCCTCGTCTGGGATGTCCGCGGCGTCCCGGCGCATGTCCGTGACGGGAGAAGCAAGGCAGCCTGACCGCCGCCTAGCAGGCTGTTGAAAACCATCGTGAACTCCAGAAATTCGGGCCAGCACAAGACCATCGAAGAGATCGGAATACCGACAGGATGTTCAAAAAGGCCGCTGTTCTCACCCCCAACCCCGGCGCGCCGAGACACGCCCCTCCGCGGGCGCGACCGCAGCGAGGTGCACGGCGCGAAGAATAATGAGCGCCAAGTTCGTGCACGCCGGCGAGTCGGTGAGCCGGCAGTGTCTTGAAAGCGAGGCGTAATCATTCTTACCCGGCCCGCCCCGAGCCCGCCGAGGCGGGCTCTTTTCCCGTGGTCGTACGTTGAGCCTCTGAACGACGCGAGAACGAAGCTGGCGGACTTTTTCAACATCCTGCTCAGTTACACCCAGTCGGATTCCTCCTGTCTGGGCGGTGGGCGGCGCAAACCACCGAGCGCGTCCCTGATTCTCGAACTTTCGGCGTCGATCACGGCCAGTTCTTCTTCCGAAGCAATCCATGCGTCTTCGGGCGCCATCTCGATTCGATAATGGTCCTGCCGGAGTGAAAACCATTCGATATAGGGATGCGGCGCCAAATGCGGATGAGGATCGAAAGAAATCAGGCTCACGTCGCCGACTTGCTTACTCTCCAGATCCCCGAGCACATGGCCCGCTAATTCCTCATCCGCAAACCGGCTGTTTCGAAAGCAGATGACCCGTCCTTCGATTTCGCCTCGACAGTCGCCTTGAAGCAACAGTTCGACCGGTCCGACACCGGCCAGCACGATGCGGCCGACGACGCTCCCGCGCCTGCGGTTGTCGAGAAATCCTTCCTTGACCCAGCGTCCATTTCCGAATTTCTGCGCCATAATCCCTCTCCTCTACTACTTAACGGACATGGACTTGATTTCAAATTGGTCCATCGCGGGCAAGGGCTCATCCTGAAGCGACCCCATCAGCACTCCGGCTAGAATGAGAAGGCTGCCTAACCAAGCGTGCGCATCCATCGTTTCCCCGAGAAAGTACCAGGCCAGCCAGGATGCACATGCCGGTTCGAGCGAGAAGAGCAGAGCCACCTGCTGAGCCGGCAACAGTCGTTGCGCCCAGACTTGGACAGCGAAGGCGCCGGTGGCAAACAGGCCGGTGATCCCAAGAGCCACAGTAAGCACCGGAGTGAGCGCAAAGGCAGAAGACGAGGGAGATTCCCACACCATCATACCGAACAGAGCCGGTGTGACGAACGCGAGTTGCCAGGCGAACACCGCGACGGGATCCGCCACCCGCGTAAAGCGCTCGAGGCAGGCGATATGCGCCGCAAAGGCAACGGCACAGCTCAGGGTCAGGAGATCGCCCAGACCGCCCCCGGCTTCGGGTTTCACGAGAAACCAGAGGCCGACCATGGCGAGAAGCGCCGCCAGCCACCCCCGCGCAGCCCATCGCCGCAGGAAGATCGGCACGAACACGACATATAACACGGTGATGAAGGCGGAATTGGAAGCGGTAGTGTAATGCAGGCCGACCGTCTGGAGGACATATCCCAGAAACAGCCACACCGTGGCGATGAAGCTAATCCGCAGCGTAAAGGGATCCCGAGGCAAGCGCCGACCGGAGAACCGGAGCACCGCGAACACCAGCGACGCGGCGATCACAAAGCGCAGGAAAAGAAATGTCAACGGCGGGACTTGCTCAAGAACCGCCTTGGTGGCGGGGAACGTTGCTCCCCAGATCAGCGTAGTGAGAAGAAGCGCCAGCCGAGGCATGACCTGAAGGGGAAGTGCTGAGTGCTGAGTCCTGGGTGCTCAGAACCTCTTCTAGGGTTTGCAGAGCGGACAGCGGCGCTGCTCCGTCGTCCCGGCTTGCTCCAACGCCGCAAGCGCGCGCTCTTTGTCCGGATAATCGAACCAGCCACCGGTCCAGTAATCACTGCTGGACACATTGGACGGGACTTCAGAACAGCGCTCCCGGTGAAGGGTGGCTCGATCGATCGCGCGGGCAATGTGGACCCAGTAGATCATGACAGAGATGATCGCTTTTCCTGTGTCGGCAGCCGCTTACCCTATCACGCGACGACTAAGCCGAGCAATCAAACAGATCCAGCCCTTAGCTGTATGTCGCATGAAGAAGAGGCACAGTGTGGGAGGAAACTGGAAGGAACAGCTACGGCAGGAGCTGCCACTCATCCTTTTCAATGAAAACCTTGGCGCCGGTTTGCAACTTCTTCACGTCCTCCTTCTCAAAGATGCGCATATAGCGGTCGATCCGATCCGGATCATCGATGCGTTCCTCCTGCATGACGCCACTCGATCCCTTATACCGCCGGATTAACAACGACATGACGAGACTCCTCTGTTTCTAGACTCGCGTTTAGGACATTAATTTCGGTACAATAGTGCAAACGAGTTCGAACGGTCAAGGCCTTACGAAGGTGACAGCGACCGCCGGACGGGTAGGAGCTAACGGATCTAGTCCCAAGTCTGCAGGAACATAACAAGGAGTCTCTATGCCGGTCTACGAATATCGTTGCGGCAAATGCGAAGGACAGTTCGAAGCCACCCAATCGGTTCACGCCAGATCTGAGGATACCGTCTGTCCGCACTGCAATGCCCAAAGCGCCACCCGCATCATTTCAGCCTGTGCAACGACTGTGAAAGGAGACCGCAAGCCGGGATTTAAGGAAATGAAAGCCTATAATATGTTGAACGAGCGGATGAGCAAATTTTCGAAGCTGCCGCCTTTGGCCGGCAAGCGCAATGCGCCTCCGCCCAATATGACGATGCCTCCGGACACATACTCCTCTGGAGGAAATGACGGGGGTGCGACCGGCTCCTCCTAACCGCCTACGTCCGGCGTCGGCGTTCGCACTCGTCCCGGCCTTATCACCACCATATCGCAGGTCGGAAAGGAACGGTGTCCAGCGTGAAATCTCCGAGGTCTTTGCCCATATGGTTGGCATGGCTGCTCTTTCTCCCTCTTCCGCTTCACGCCGAAGTGTCCGGCAATCTCATTATTGCAGGCAACGGACCGGAACAAGCGGCGGTCGAATCCCTGGCCCGCGCGTTTGAAAAGGCGAACCCCCGTGCCTATGTGGACGTGGTCTGGGACGAGCGGTCCAAACCGATCGACATGGTGAAAGCCGGCAACGCACATCTGGCGGTGACGGGCGCGGAAGACGGAGAACTCAAGTCCACCCAAGTTGCATGGGACGGGATCGCCGTTGTCGTGCATCTTTCCAATTTCACCAAAGAAGTTACCAAGCAGCAGGTCGCGGACATATTTTCCGGCGCGGTGAAGATGTGGTCCGACTTGGGCGGTCCCGACACGAAAATCATGTTGATCGACCGACCGCGCAACCAAAATGTGCGTGACGCCTTCGAGCAGCAGTTGGGGATCGCGGGGAAGATTCCGGATACGGCTAAAGTCATCGCGCGGGACGACAAGGTGATCAAGACCATCGTGGGGACGTTGCCGCCCCTGTCCGCCGTGTCGTTTCTCTCTCTGCGGCATGCGTTGGATGCGGTGAATTCCGGCGTGGCCGTCCGGTTGCTTCCCATCGACAAGGTCGAGCCTGAGCTTCCCACGGTGAAAGACGGGCGCTACAGTCTTCGCCGGCCGGTGCTCTTGCTGTCGAAGAAGGAGTCGACGCCCTTGATTGACGCATTCTATGAGTTTGTCCTCTCCGCGCAGGGCCAGAAAATCATTTCAGAGACCTATATTTCACTCAAAGATAAATAGCGACTTGAAAGGAGGATCTCATGCGCGTCGCTTATTATGTTTTGTTGGGCATACTTATCACCGCCGGGACGCTTGTCAGCCCGGTCGGAATCATGAGCGCCGAAAATACCGACCAGGGATCGACTGTCGAGGGGACCGGCTTCAGCCTTTTCGACATGGAATCCATCAAGGGCTTTGACGAGACCAAGGTGGAAAAAGATCCGGTGTGCGATCGATCCAGGCGTCCCAGCATCTCCAAAGTGGAGCCGGACGAGGCAACACCAGGCGAAAAGATCACGATCAAGGGGGAGAATTTCGGCACCAAGGAATGCTTCCATGGGGTTACTTTCAGCGCGGCCTCCAAAGAAAAGGTCGACTATAAGTTCCTCAACGAGACCACGATCGAAGCCACTGTGCCCGAAGTCAAGGCGGGGATGTCTTTTATCATCGTCGTCGCCGGAGGGGGCAGCGCTCAATCAAAACCCCTTCTCATCAAGTCCAAATAGCCGGGTCTACCGGCCTGGGGGGCCCGGTTTCACCGCGGCCCCCGCCTCGAATTCTCCCTGCCCCACGACCCCGCTGATCCACTCGCCAGGCTCGACAACTCTCTTGATCCTATGCTAGGTTACGCGAACTTTTTGGGTTCTCATCCGAAGGCGATGGCCGCTAACCCGCATTATTCATGACGCTTCGTCGCGAAATCGTGGAGTCGCCAGGCGAGACGGACAAGCACAGCCACGAGGAACCGAGGCGTACTTGAAACAGTACGTCGAGGGACTGAGCGGCGAGCACGTCCGCCGTAAGGCTTGTCGTAGCGGCGAATCCGCGATTGGAGCGGAAGTGTTCATGAATAATGCGGGCTAAGACGGCCGACGAGCTCACGCATGTTCCGCAAAATTCTGGTTGCCAATCGCGGCGAAATCGCCATGCGGATTATCCGTGGATGCCGCGAGCTCAATATCGCGACCGCCGCCATCTATTCCGAAGCCGACTCCACCGCCATCTATGTCAAGAAGGCCGACGAGTCCTACCTTGTCGGACCCGGCCCGGTCAAAGGCTTCCTGGACATGAAGCAGATCGTGGAACTCGCGAAGCGGATCGGCGCCGACGCCATCCATCCCGGATACGGATTCCTGTCTGAAAACGACCGATTCGCCGAGCTCTGCCAGACCTCCGGCATCACGTTCATCGGCCCGTCCCCGAAGGCTATCCGGCTGATGGGCAGCAAGGTGAAAGCACGCGAGATCGCGAAACAGGCCGGCATTCCGATCGTACCGGGAACGGCAGGAGGAGTGACGAATCCCGAAGAAGCGCTGGCATTTGCACGGCATGCCGGCTATCCGGTCATGATCAAGGCCAGCGCCGGCGGAGGCGGACGGGGACTGCGGGTCGTCCGGTCCGACGACGAGTTACGGGATAATATGGAAACGGCCGCCCGCGAAGCACAGGCGGCCTTCGGCGACGGCAGTGTCTTCATCGAAAAGTACATCGAGCGTCCGCACCATATCGAATTCCAGATTCTCGCCGACAAGCACGGCAATGTCATTCATCTGGGCGAGCGAGACTGTTCGATCCAGCGCCGACACCAGAAGCTGATCGAGATTGCGCCGTCCTTGGTTTTGACACCGAAGCTGCGGGCCCAAATGGGCGAAGCCGCCATTACCATCGCCCGCGCAGTGGAGTACGACAATGCCGGCACGGTCGAATTTTTGCTCGACCAGGAAGGCCATTTTTACTTCATCGAGATGAATCCACGCATCCAGGTGGAGCATACCGTGACCGAACAGATCACGGCCATCGACATTGTCCGCAACCAGATCTCCATTGCGGCCGGCAAGCCGCTGGAGATCCGCCAGAAAGATGTGACGCTGCAAGGCCATGCGATCCAGTGCCGGATCAATGCGGAAGATCCGCGCAACAACTTCCTGCCCTGCACCGGCATCGTGACGGCGTACCTGTCGCCCGGCGGCATCGGCGTGCGGATCGACGGCGCAGTGTACAAGGACTACACGATTCCTCCGTATTATGATGCGCTGTTGGCCAAACTGACCGTGCGGGGACGGACATGGGAAGAAACGGTGAGCCGCATGCGCCGCTCGCTGGAGGAGTATGTGCTACGAGGCGTCAAAACGACCATCCCGTTCATGATGAACATCATGATGGAACCCGACTTTCGGTCCGGCCATTTCGACACCTCGTATTTGGAGACGCATCCGGATCTCTATCAATACGAAGAATCGGTAGAGCCGGAAGATCTGGTGTTAGCCATCTCCGCTGCTATTGCCGCCTACGAAGGACTCTGACCTCGCCAGCCTCAGCACCGGCCGCGAGCCATTTACCGTTGACTGATTAGAGCACAAGCGCCGATCAATGCCGACAAGAAAGAAACCAGCCCCTTCAACCAAGAAACCTCGCCGAGCCTCAGCCGCACCATCCAGATCGGGAAGCGCCCGGACGAAGGAGCCGGCGCTCTCGATCGAGCCCGCGCCGAAAAAACAGCTGCTGATCACCGACGTGGCCTTGCGCGACGGCCACCAGTCGCTGCTGGCGACGCGCATGCGCACCGAAGACATGTTGCCGATCGCCCAGAAACTGGACGCGGTCGGGTTCTGGTCCTTGGAGGTCTGGGGCGGCGCGACCTTCGATACCTGCCTGCGATTCCTCAAAGAGGACCCGTGGGAGCGGCTCCGGGCCCTGCGCGAGGCGATGCCGAATACGAAACTGCAGATGTTGCTGCGGGGGCAGAACCTAGTGGGCTACCGCCACTATGCAGACGATGTTCTGGAAAAGTTCATCGAGCGCTCGGCCGCCAACGGCATCGATATCTTCCGGATCTTCGACGCCCTCAACGACGTCCGTAATCTGGATCGCGCCATACGAGAGGTGAAATCCTGCGGCAAGCATGTGGAAGCCGCCATCTGCTACACCGTGAGTCCGGTGCACAATCTCGATCGCTTTGTGACCATGGCTCGGCAACTCGAGGACCTCGGGACCGATACACTCTGCATCAAGGACATGGCGGGCCTCCTGGCGCCGCTCGAGGCTTATCATCTCGTGCGCCGCCTGAAAGCCGCCGTCAAAGTGCCGATTCATCTGCACACCCATTACACGTCGGGCATGGCCTCCATGTCGTCGCTCATGGCCATTCTCGGCGGCTTGGACATGCTGGATACCGCCGTCTCGCCGCTGGCCGGGGGGACCTCGCATCCGCCCACCGAGACGGTCATCGCCACCTTGCGCAATACGCCGTACGATACGGGCCTCGATCTCAGACAATTCGAACCGATCACGGAGCACTTCCAGACGGTCCGCCGCAAATATCGCCAATTCGAAAGCGATTTCACCGGCGTCGATGCCGAGATCCTGACCTCCCAGATCCCCGGCGGCATGCTGTCGAACTTGGCGGCGCAATTGGCCGAGCAGAACGCGTTGGACCGGATGAACGAAGTGATGGATGAGGTCCCGCGGGTCCGCAAGGACATGGGCTATCCGCCACTGGTGACCCCGACGAGCCAGATCGTCGGCACACAGGCCACGCTCAATGTCCTCACCGGCGAACATGGCGAGCGGTACAAGGTCATCACCACCGAAACGAAGAACTACTTCCTCGGCCTGTACGGACGCCCGCCGGGGCCGGTCGATAAAGAGATCCTCGCTCGGGCCATCGGCGACGAAGAGCCGATTAAGGGACGGCCCGCCGACCGATTGGAGCCGGAACTCGAACCGATCAAGAAAAACCTGCCGGAATCGGTCAGCTCGATCGAAGACCAACTGTCTTTCGCGCTCTTCCCTGCCATCGCGCGGGATTTCTTCGATGCGCGCGCGCGAGGAGAGTTGCAGCCGGAGCCGCTCGAGCCGTCGGAACCCAAAGGTCCGGCCGTCGCCCATGAATTGCACTTGGCCCCCGCCGAGTTCAATATCACGGTGCACGGCGAAACCTATCATGTCGTTGTGTCCGGGTCCGGCCGGAAGAAAGACGGTCACAAGCCTTACTACATCCGGGTGAACGACCGGCTGCAAGAGGTCTCTCTCGAGCCGATTCAGGAGGTGCTCGCGGGAGTGCCCGAGGCGCCGGACGCCGGCAGCGCGACCAAACCAAAACGGCCAAAGCCCAGCAAGTCCGGTGACGTGGCGCCGCCCATGCCGGGCCGCGTGGTGAAAGTCCTCGTTTCCGAAGGCAGCACGGTCACGGCCGGAGACCCCTTGCTCATCATTGAAGCGATGAAAATGGAAAGCCGGGTCCCGGCGCCGATCGACGGACGCGTACTGGCCGTGCTGGTCTCAGAGGGGGAGAATGTGAAGACCGACGAAACCCTGATACAGTTGGAGTAGCGGGTGGTTTTACTGAAGGCGCCCGGGCTCATCCCGCTATCCGCGCCTAGGAGCCTGTCCGACATTGCCGTTCATGACGAGGGGAAGCAGGCGCTGGCAGATGCAAGGCCGCAGGCTGCGCGCGACGCGACGAGTAAGGCGCGTCACGTTTGCGCACGCCGGCGAGACGGTGAGCCGGCAGGTTCCCGAAAAACCGGAGGCGTAGCTTATTGCACCCACCCACCCCAAACGCGCCAAGACGCGCTCCCTCCCGAGGGAATACGTTGAGGATTTTTCGAGGCCGAGAACGAAGCAGGTGCCGGTGCATCCTTCGCCGCAGTAGAAAGGTCAATGTCGGACAGGCTCCTCACTCTGCGATCGTGCCCTTCATCATATGGGCGCTCATGACGGCCTGCTCTTCATCATCACGCGAGCTTCCACCCTGGTTCGATCAGATTCAGCGGTTGCCCCTCCTCTCCGTTACAGTTCAGGGCCACCGCCTTGCATACCTGGACCAGGGCCAAGGTCCACCCGTCGTGCTTCTGCATGGATTCGGCGGCTCGATGTGGCAATGGGAATATCAGCAGGCGGAACTCTCGGTCCGGCATCGCGTCATTACCCTCGATCTGATCGGATCCGGGCTGTCGGACAAGCCCGATATGGACTATCGGCCCGACCGGTTGGTGGAATTTCTTCGAGGCTTTCTCGACGAACTGCACATTGAGCGCCTTAGCCTGGTAGGAAACTCGATGGGCGCCGGCCTGGCCATGGCCTTTGCCTTGACCTATCCGGACCGTGTGGATCGTATGGTCCTCATCAGCGGCCTTCCGCCGAAGGTCGAATCCAAGCTCGTCAGCCCGCTCATGAAACGCGCCGTGGAGACCAAGGTGCCGGTCTGGCTGGCGGAGTTCGGCAACCGGCTGGTCGGATCGGATGCGACCGAAAAAGTCCTCAAGGAGATTGTCTTCGACCACCGGCTGTTGACTCCAGCCGTGATGGATCGATCGAAGCGAAATCGGCGCCGGCCCGGGCTGATCGGACCTTTGATGTCGCTCCGCGACCATCTCCCTCAATGGGAATCGGACTACGCCCCTCGCCTCCACTCGATTTCCCGACCTACCTTGATCCTATGGGGCGAACAAGATCGGCTGTTTCCCCCGAAGGTCGGTTTGGAGATGCAGAGCCTGATTCCACATTCGACTTTTCACGTCATTCCGAATGCCGGCCATATCCCGCAGTGGGAACAGCCCCGGCCGGTGAATGGATACCTACTGGCCTTCCTCGAACCTTGACTTAGAGCGGATGCCGGTCCATAAACTGTCTGCACGCTCGGCATTCTTCCGGCTTGATTTGAAGCAATAATCTGGAGGCCATCATGAACACGCGTGTTCTCGGAGCACTCTCGCCGATCTCTATGGGATTTCTGCTTCTCGGAATAACCGGATGCGGCTCGGTCGATCTATCGGGTCCGGATTTCAGCTACAAGCAGTTGCCGGTTGCAGACGGCAGCGCGAAGGCAGGCGACGGCAATAATGTGCTGTTCAAGGGGAAGCCGCTCATGCTGTCCGGCACGGCCATCAAAGTCGGAGAACCTCTTCGAGACGTCAAACTGACGCAAAATGATCTCTCCATGATCGGCGTCACCGACACCAAAGGCAAAGGCAAGGTCCGGATCATCAGCGTGGTGCCGTCGCTCGACACCAAAGTGTGCGAGCAGCAAACGCATTATCTCTCGGAAAAGAACAAGGGTCTCGACAAGATGGTGGAGTTGATCACGATCAGCGTCGATACCCCCTTTGCGCAAAAGCGGTTTTCAGAAGAGGCCAAGATTCAGAATGTCACGTTCCTTTCCGACTATCGTGCGGCCGACTTCGGAAAAGCTCACGGGCTGTTTCTGAAAGACCCTCATCTTCTGACACGGGCGATTCTCGTCGTAGACAAGGACAATATCGTCCGCTATCTCCAAGTGACACCCGAGCTTGCCCAATTGCCGGATATGGAAGAAGCCTTCAAGTTCGCGCGTAAGCTCGTGACGGCGAGTTGATCGGACGTTGCGCCTTTCCTACCGGATTGTGTAACACAGCCGGATGGGACCCGGGCGCAGCCGCCGGTCAATAAGATCAACACGGCAATGTTCCGGCATGGGACTGGTGATCCGCCGGGGATCAGACAGTGCCCATGCGGTCTTCTGTCGCAAGGCGAGGACACAATGGCGCATTTTGACATGCTCGTAATCGGCTCCGGACCAGCCGGCCAAAAAGCGGCCATCCAGGCGGCCAAGCTGGGAAAAACGGCCGCGATCGTCGAGCGCAAGGAACTCGTCGGCGGCGTCTGTATCAATACCGGCACGATCCCCAGCAAATCACTCCGCGAAGCGGTCGTCTATCTCTCCGGATTTCACCAGCGCAACCTCTATGGGGCCAGTTATCGCGTGAAGCAGGACATCACGATGGAGGATCTCGTCTTTCGGGCCAACTACGTCATCAAGCGCGAAGTCGAGATCATCCACAATCAGATGGCCAGGAACAATGTCCGGGTGCTCTGCGGAGTCGCCAGCTTTGCCGATCCCCATCGCCTGATGATCAGGAGTGCGGACGACACGGCCGAGCACACCGCCGACTACATCGTCATCGCGGTCGGCACGGTGCCGGCGCGTCCCGCCCATATCCCGTTTGACGACTCCACCATCATCGATACCGACGACCTGTTGAATCTTAAGCAAATTCCCAAATCGATTACCATCATCGGCGGGGGCGTCATCGGAACGGAGTATGCGTCGATGCTCGCCACCATCGGCGTCCGCGTGACCTTGATCGAACGGCGGCCTCGCCTGCTGGAGTTTGTGGATACTGAGATCATTGAAGCGCTCCAGTATCAAATGCGCAATATCGGAATGACGTTACAGTTCAACGAAGAGGTGGTGTCGATTGAAAAGACGCCCGGCGCGGAAGTCATCGTGGGGCTCAAAAGCGGAAAGGAAATCGGCGCGACCACGGTCCTCTATTCCGTCGGGAGAGTCGGTGCGAGCGCGGACTTGAATCTCGGGGCTATCGGGATCACTCCGGACAATCGCGGTCGTCTGCAGGTCAACGAACATTTTCAAACGCCGATTCCCCATATCTATGCGGCGGGAGATATCATCGGCTTTCCCGCGCTCGCCTCTACCTCGATGCAGCAAGGCCGCCATGCCGCCTGCCACGCCTTCGGACAGCCTTGCACGACGGAAGGGAAATTGATGCCGTATGGGATCTATTCGATCCCCGAAATCTCCATGGTCGGCCCGAGCGAGGAAGAACTGACCAAGAACGGCGTGCCGTATGCGGTCGGCGTGGCACGCTACCGGGAGATCGCCAGGGGGCAATTGATCGGCGACGAAACCGGCATGCTGAAGTTGCTCTTCCACAACAAGACGCGGGAGCTCTTGGGAGTTCACGCGATCGGCGACGGGACCACCGAACTGATCCACATCGGCCAGGCCGTCATGGCGTATCACGGGGTGATCGATTACTTCGTCGACACGGTATTCAACTACCCGACGTTGGCAGAATGCTACCGAGTCGCCGCGCTCGACGGGATTAACCGGATGCCCCGGCCCTGGGCGCCGAGAGCGTGAACTCAAGAGCATATAGCAGATGGCTTATGGCTGATAGCACGAGCAAGAAGATAGGAGCGTATGGCTAATGTGGGTTGTAGCTGATGACATCTTTTCCGCGCCATAAGCCATTCGCCATAAGCTAATATGTCGTTTTCCAATCATCTTCGGAAGCTGGCGAAGCCTATCTGGCGGGCGCAGCTGACACATCCCTTTGTCGTCGCCCTCGGTAACGGGACATTACCGGAACGGAAGTTCCGCTACTATATCCTGCAAGACGCCCGTTTCCTAAGTGACCTTGCGCGTGTCTTTGCCGCGGCGGCGCAGCGCGCGCCCGATTCGGATGCCGCACTGCGCTTCGCCAAACTCGCGGAAGAGACAATTACCGTAGAACGCAGTCTCCACGAGAGCTACGGGAGCAAGTGGAAACTGACCCGGCAGCAGATGTCCGCCGTCCCGATGGCGCCGACCAACCATGCCTATACGCGGCACATGTTGACTGTCGCGGCAAGCGGCAGCGCCGCAGAGATCACCGTCGTCGCACTCCCCTGCGCCTGGATTTACTGCGTCGTGGGCAAACATCTCTTAAAGAACGGCCGGCCCGGCCCAAAACACCCCTATCGGGACTGGCTCCTGTTGTATGCCTCGCCTGAGTTTGAAGCGGTGCAGGCCTGGATGCGGCGGCAGGTCGATCGGTGGGCACGAACGGCCGGACAGGAGGAAAAGCGGCGCATGGAGGACGCGTTCCTCATCAGCTCGCGCTATGAATGGATGTTCTGGGAGATGGCGTGGAAGGAGGAGGAGTGGCCGGTGTAGAGGACGGCTCAGCGGTGCGCTCCTATGCGCTCGCCAAGCTGCTGTAGAGATCCGAGCCTGGCTGACGAACGGTGCGCCCAACCGGTGTTGGCCGTGATGCGTCCGCCCTCCCAGGCCTATCCCAGATAGAATAGTAGTCCCGCTTCGCCTTGCGGACTACCGGAACGGCTCCGCTGTTGGCCTCAGCTCTCTTGCCATCATTAGCGCCACGTCCAAACCTCTGTGCGCATCCGTTCCAGCCAGGTAGGAAAGTGCCGGGAATTTGGATACGGCTCCCATCGTAGTCTTCGGCAGATACACCAGAAAGGAGCCGCGCGCAATGGCGGCGCTTGCGCTGACCTGCCCCACACTAACCTGATGGTGATAAGCGAACGCGATTCGCGACAGACTCAAGCTGCCCTGCATGCCTCTCACAGCGAGCAATGCAAGAAGGACATGGGCGCCTCGGCTTCGCCGCCAGACCCTCACTTCGACGCTCTGAATTGACTAGGAGAATACCCCTACGTGGATGATTGAAGGCAAACCTACCCCACAGCAGCAGCAAAGCTTTGTGCGCTGATAGGAACTACGCCTAACGGACGACCGTGCTGATAGGATCCGGAAGCTCAGCCTGTCTTGCGGTATTCGTCCTGCTTTTCAAAAGGCTCAAACCCCCAATCGGGCTCTCCCTCGCCGATCATGCTCGTATCACTTTCTTGCGAGACAGACGCCCACACGGCGATGGCGAGAATTAGGATCGTCAATGAGCCGAGCGCGATAAGAGGCATAGCACCCATTGTGATGGCCGGCATATTAACCTCCTTTGAACGATGGCCCTTTAAGTCCATGGTAATCCACCGCCCGTCATAGTGCTACCCGGGGAAATGCCGGGGTCCCACCTCCTCCGCTTCCCTGTGAGAACCACAGAAGATCGCTTGCTGCCGGAAGAGGAAGCAGAAGGAACAGGAACGGCAACGCTCGGCAACCTGACGGTACCGTCCGGGACACTGACAGTGGCCACGAACCGCGGCGGCAATACGACCGGGGGAGCCATGACACAGGGGGCCGGCACTTCGCTGAATGTTGGTACGGCGCTGCTCTCGACCGGCAACGGCGCCATTACGCTGAATGGAAAACCGGGATCGAACAACGCAACATGACTGCAGGCGAGAGTCTACCCGGCTTCGTACAGAACCAAGCAAGCGAGGCCGATCCATAGGGCCACGATCATGGCCCAAACATGCGGATGGATGAGGCTGATCAGGCCATGCCAACTGAATGGCTGATCGAGTTCACAAAGTTCTTTAATCGAGGAGTGGGGGCCGTGTACCGTACCCAGCTTGTGTGCTTCCATGAGATCTCCTAAATCGGGGTTTATTGAACGTGTAAACGCGTAAAATTAGACGTGCAATACCAATGCCGTATAGCCACCCCCTCCCCGTCGCCTCCGCTGAAGTGACTTAATGAAAGCCGTTATTGCTTTACCAGCCTCCTTCCTGTAGAAGTTCGTTGCCGTGTGCCGAAGGTCTTCTACAACTCCATATCCCTCTGTTTCACTTTCCGGCACCAAGCAGCCAATTTTGATCCTCTTCCTTGCACCCTGAGCGGCCGGCCGCATTCTGATGCCACGACCAGCAAACGGATCACTTGCTCTTCGGGCGGTCTAATCCATTTGTTCCCACGCCGTTCACGCCGACAGCCAGGAGTGGACCGGTTTTCGGTTTTTCGCGCCGCTCGCCTATCTGAGCCGGCGACCGTTGCTCGGGGTAGACAGATCGGGCCGGCCGGGTATAATGCACAGTCTTCGACCGGCTTAGCCAGGATTACGTACCATGTATCGAGTATTGTGGGTGATGACGGTCCTGCTCCTCTGGACCGGCTCTGCGCAGGCCCTCTCGAAGTACGAGGAACGTCTGAACGAACTCGCGGAGGGGATCATCTCTGAAGCCGTGAAGGAAAAGGCCGCGAGGCTGGCGATTCTCGATTTCACTGATCACAAGGGAAAGGTGACACCGATCGGTCAATTTCTTGCCGAAGAACTCGGCACGCAAATTCTCGTCGTGGGCGAACTAGGCGTGGTGGACCGGGCATTGCTTGCCGCCACGATGGCCAAGCATCGGCTGAACCGGCTCGACGTGTCCCAAACCAAGGCCGTCCGGCGTGTCGCGAAAGCGCTGCGCGTCGATTTGTTTGTGGTCGGTTCCTTCATTGAGATAGCGGAAGGTCTTCAGGTGAGCGCGAAACTGATCCATCCCCGGTCGGTACAGGCGGCCGGGGCAGCCAGAACCGTGCTTCCTAAGGCCGGCCCCCTGGCGGCCTTCTTCAAGGCCTCTCCCGCACCCGCCACGCCACCACCCGCACCCAAGGAGGCCACCGCCCTCCCCGCGCTCCCCTCCCATGTCAACGATGTGTATGCCATGGTGATCAATACCATCGGGCAGCACGCCGGGCACATCGGGCTCCAAATGACACTGGAAAATCGCTCGGCGCGTGACATAAAAATACATTGCCGGCTTCAAGATACGTATGTGAAAGATGAGCGCGGTGCTGAATGGCGGCAAGACGTTTCGACCAGCCGCGATGGGTTGTGTGTCCGCGGCATGGAATTGGCGCCGGGGAAAAAAGCGCACGCGACGTTGTCGTTTCCGATCCAGGAGCAGCAGCCGGGCTCGATGCTCAGCCTCCATTTTCATGAGACGTCTCCTCGGCACGATCTCGTCTTCTCGATCGACGGTTTGAAGCTGGAACGACGTGGGGAGCCGCCGGAGAAGACCGGAGAGCCGAGTGCCTCGACTGATCGTGCACCGCCGTGATGCAGGGCACCATGATTAAACAAGCCCTCACGATAGCAGGGTCGGATTCCGGCGGCGGGGCCGGCATTCAAGCGGACATCAAAGCGATGTCCGCCAACGGCGTGTATGCCATGTCGGTTGTGACCGCCATTACCGCCCAAAATACCGAGGAGGTGACGGACGTCTTTGAACTGCCGGCTTCCATCATTGCCGCGCAGCTCGATGCGGTGTTCGACGATTTCGACATCTCGGCCGTCAAAACCGGGATGTTGGCGTCCACCGAGATCATTCGGGTCGTCGTCGCGATGCTGCGACCGCAAGCGCCGCCCAATCTTGTCGTGGATCCGGTCATGACGAGCAAGAGCGGACGCCCTCTGCTCAAGCCGGATGCCGTCGAGACGTTGAAGAAAGAGTTGTTGCCGCTGGCGCTCGTCGTGACACCGAATCTTCACGAAGCCCAGCAGCTCTCCGGCATCGAAATCACCGCGCTGTCCGATGCACGCCGGGCCGCTAAGATCATTCACCAGTTCGGCTGCCGGCACGTGCTGATCAAAGGAGGGCATCTCTTGGCCGAACGGGCGACGGATTTGCTGTACGACGGGCGGTTTTTCCACGTCTTCAAAGGAGAATTTATCGAGACGCCGCATACCCATGGTACGGGGTGCACATTCGCGTCCGCCATTGCGGCCCAGCTTGCCCGAGGCAAATCGGTCGCGGACGCCGTGCAGGCGGCGAAGTCCTACCTGACCGAGGCTATCCGGCATAGCCTGGCGATCGGCCACGGCAAAGGCCCCACCGACCATTTTTACTTCCTCGCAAAGGATTCGTGAGGGTGGCGGCCGGGCCCGGGTCTCCTGTGCTTGTACTCTTGACCGGACTGGGATGGCTGGTTTTGGCCTCTCTCTTGGGCCTCGCGATCCTCATCGGCATCGTCCGCGGGACACCGCTTCCATCTTCGATCAAACTGATTCACGTTCATGGCGCCTTGGTCGGCGGCTTGCTGCAAATGATGATCGGCGCCGTCCTCATGGGGCTGGCGATCTCGACGACCATGAACCGTCCCTCCGCCCTCTCGGTCCGCTTCATTCTCTTCAACACGGCCACGCTCGCCCTGCTCGGCGGGTTCGCGCTCCGGGATTATCGCATCACGGGCTCAGCGGGAACGGCGCTCACGGTCACGGTGCTTCTCTGGGGAAAGGAGATTTGGCAGTTCCTTCGTCGCGAGCACCGAGACGCCATCGATCGATTTTATTATGGCTTCGCGCTGCTCGCATTGGCCGGGGGGCTCCTCATCGGAACCGGCTTGGCCTTCCATCTCATTGAGACCCGGCAAGGCCACGCGCGCCTCGCACATATCCATTTGACGGTTCTCGCCTTCATGACGCTGGCGGCCATCGGCTTGCTCCAGCGCTGGGTGCCCGCCGCTCTGCACGGACCGATCGCTCGGCCGGGGTTGAATGCCGCCACGCTCCTATTGCTTCCGGCCGGCACGGCGGGCTTGCTGACCGGATTCCTGCTGACCTCGCTCGAAATCCAACTCGTCGCCGGCGGATTCTTCCTGATCGGCATTCTTCTCCACCTATATAACCAAGTCCGTACCTGGCTGGAGGCCGGTCAACCAGGACACAGCGCCACGGATCACCTCCTGGCATCAAGCTTCTTTCTCTTCCTCACCACCGTTCTAGGGCTTGCCGCGAGCTTCAATTCGCTCCGGTCTCCTCCGCTGCTGCCGTACGGTACGCTCCACATCGTCGCCTATACCCATACGGCTTTCATTGGATTTCTGTTGCAGGTCGCCATCGGCGGTCTCTCTATTCTTCTCCCTGCGTGGCTCGCATCGCAGATTGCGAGCACCAAGAAGCGCGGCCCATATTTCGCCCGTCTGATCGGCGTGATGAACAAATGGCGGGCCGTCCAGTTGTTCACGCTCGGTTGCGGAACACTCGGGCTATCCGTCTTGGCTTCATTGACCTGGACCATGCCCTTGGGCTCTTCAACGACTCAGGCGGTTGCCTGGGCGGCCGTCGGCCTGCTTGCCGTGAATCTTGCGCTGTTCTGCGCCAAGGTGGCGCAATTATTCGTGGATCGAGCCGGGACGGATTGATCCGCGATTGCTAGAATGCCGAGCCATGGAACAGACTGTTTATTTTCATGACGGACTCGGACATCGGATCGCCGGCCTACTTGCCACACCGGAACGCCGCACCGATCGTGTCGCTGTCCTTTGTCATGGTTTTCTCTCACATAAGAACAGCACGACAAACAAGACGCTCACTCGTCTGTTGAACGAACGCGACATTGCGACCTTTCGGTTCGACTTTTTCGGTCACGGCGAAAGCCAAGGCCCGTTCGAAGACATCACCACCACCATCGGCATTGCGCAGGCGACGGCCGCCATCGAGGAAGCCGCGTCCCGAGGATTCGGCCACATCGGTCTGGTGGGCTCGAGCTTTGGGGGCTTGGTCTCTATCCTGACGGCGGCCCGGTGGCCGGAGTCTCACGGCCTACGTAGGGCATCGGGCAGAGATCTTCCCGGCCTCGCCTGCCTTGCCCTCAAATGTCCGGTGGTGGATTTTGGAGAGGAACTGCGCCTGGAATTTGGACAGGAGGGCATAGCCGAGTGGAAGGCCACCGATACCATCCCGAATATTCTCGGTGGGACCGGACGGATCCACCTTCGCTATGCCTTCTATGAGGATGCGCTTGAACTGACCGCCTATCAGCCGGCTCGACTCATAAAGATGCCCACTCTCATCATCCAGGGGGAGTGCGATGAGTTGGTGCCGCTCCATCAGAGCCGACGGCTCTTCGAGTCGCTCTCCGGGCTGAAGCGCTTGGACGTGCTCCCCGGAGCGGATCACCAGTTTTCGAAGGGCGACGATTTCCGCGCGATGACTTCGCTTCTGGTTGATTGGGTATCCGAACATCTTATCGGTGGACCGATCAAAACTGAATAAATAAAGGGTGTTCCCGACTCTGTGTGGGTATCTAAGTGTCGTGAAACGTTCCTGGTGAACCGACATCGTGCGCGATTCGGAATGGAGCAGCCTGCCCTGCTCAGACACGTCGGCTC
>DATFFC010000009.1:0-41715 GCA_035250505.1 Nitrospiraceae bacterium
CAGGAGGATCAACCCTGTCCGATGGTTCGCTACCGTCCGGATGAAATCAAAGGAGGATTCGCAGTGGCGTGCGGACAACACCCGGCAAAGATTGGCATAACCCTCGGGCGTTTTAGCGAGCAGCACAGCGCGGTGGTGATCAGTAACCAGCTCTGCGCCGAGAATCGGACGCAGGCCGGCTCCCCGAGCTTCCTCCACAAAACGGATCGCTCCATAGAGCCCGTTCGTATCCGTCAAGGCGACGGCAGTTCCTCTTTGGGCGCGCACGGCATCGAGCAGCGTCGGAATCGGTGAGACGCCGGTCATGGGAGAGTAATCCGAATGGACATGCAGGTGCACCACGATGTCGCTCACCTCTTTTGCAATAATGCTCAACGACCTGCGGAAACTTTATGCGCGTGCTCTGTCTGGGTGAAGTATCCAATGGTTACAAGATGAGAAAGCCCAGTCAAGCTCGTCGAAGTGCGTAAGGTTGCTCGACAGCCGCCTCATGTCCACAGCGATCGGCTGAGCGATGTAGAAACTCGGTATGGAAGCTCGACGCGCCGCTTCCCATGCGCGAACCATTTGGTTGAACTCGGTCATCAGGCCCATCGTTATTTGACAGTCCGCGCGACCCTATGATAGCTTCCGCCACTCACGTCGAATGTCGACGTCCTACACCTCGCTCCGCGCGTTGACGCGGGGCCTTTGTCCAGGAGGCTCGCTGCATGGAGATCTACGAATCTCTGTTCATTATTCGTCCGTCCTTAAACGACGAAGAAACCACCTCACTGTTCGATAAAATGAAAGGCGTCGTGGAAAAGAACGGCGCCACGTTGATAAAAGCCGAAAACTGGGGGCGCAAGAAGCTTGCTTATGAAATCAAGCGCGAGCGGAAGGGCACGTTCGTCTACCTCTATTTTAAGGGGCCGGGGCAAGTCGTCGGCGAACTCGAGCGTTCTTATCGGTTAGAGGATTCAATCATCAAATTCTTGACCGTTCGTCTGGAAAAAGAACTCATGCCTCCGCGCGGGGCGGCAGAAGCACAGGGGGCCACCGGTGGCAGGATTCAATAAGGTCATCCTGGTCGGAAACCTGACCCGCAATCCTGAGCTGCGGTACACGCCGAGCGGCACACCGGTCGCCAGTTTCGGGCTGGCCACCAGCC
Source organism: Nitrospiraceae bacterium (assembly GCA_035250505.1). Classification (GTDB taxonomy): domain Bacteria; phylum Nitrospirota; class Nitrospiria; order Nitrospirales; family Nitrospiraceae; genus DASSBQ01. Next base: position 1,151 of record DATFFC010000009.1, read on the forward strand.
GGCGGTTCAAGCAGGGGGATGAGCTCAAAGAGGAAGTGTGTTTCGTTGATATTGTGGTATTCGGCAAGCAAGCGGAACATTGCGGCCAGTATCTCAGCAAAGGGAATGGAGTCATCGTCGACGGGCGGCTGCAACAACGCCGCTGGGAAACGGAAGACGGGCAGAAGCGGAGCAAGCATGAAGTGGTGGCTCAGAGCGTGACGTTTCTGCCGAAGCGGGCGGAGGCGGGAACGGAGGCCGGAGCCTCGCACGAGGAACCCGCATACGAAGACGAGACGTTTTAGTAGTCTCTAGGATGGCCAGAATAATGAAACAATACCGTGCAGCTTGTTCAAAAAGGGCAGGATGTTCAAAAAAGTCTGGTTACACCCGCCCGGCCCCGTCGTGCCGAGACACGCCTTTCCGCGGGTAGGCCGCAGCATCGAAGAGCTGAACTTTTCAACATCCTGTTAAAAAGCGGAGGCAGGAATGGAGCGTACATCGAGTGGCGGCGGCGGAGGGCGGTTCTTTCAGCGGCGCAAGCCCTGTCGGTTTTGTATCGACAAGGCGCCGATCGACTTCAAGGATATCGGACTGCTACGGAATTTCTTGACGGAACGCGGCCGGATCGTGCCGCGACGCATTTCGGGGAATTGCCTGCGTCACCAACGGGAGCTGACCATCGCGGTCAAGCGGGCCCGCCATATTGCATTGGTCAGTTTTGCGGAAGAGCGATGAAGACCGCTGCAGATCGTTGCCGGCCTGCAACCGAGATATTGCCGGAGGGCCGACGTTGACCGCCGATTACATGCCTTCTATGGTTATTGGTATTGCCACGATGGATTCGCTTCATCCAGCTCTCGCAGACATCCCTCCTCAAGGCCTCGTCATTTCACGCGACGTGGCTGCGGAGGAGATCGGATTGAATGAGACCGACGAAAGGGTAGCCGGTCCTCTATCGGTCGACCTCGAGCTTCGGCAGCAGGACGACGCGGTTACGGTCGCAGGGACGCTGGAAGGCACCGCCGTGCGCCAATGTGTCCGCTGTTTGACTGATTACGAGGATCCCCTGTACGTCACGCTCTATGCCGATTACCTTCGCCACGTCCAAGCGACGTTCAAGAAGCGAGAATCGTCCAAGCGCGTCGAAGGGAAAGCCCCCGCGCAGGGAAAAACCCCTGCCGACGAGGATGCCGACGAGCAAGACGAAATCTATTATTACCAGGGGGAACAGCTCGATCTGACGCCCATGTTGCGGGAGCAGATCATTCTGACCGCGCCGATGCAGCCGCTCTGCAAAGAGGACTGCGCGGGTCTCTGTTCGAAATGCGGCCAGAACCTGAACGAGCGGCGGTGTGCCTGCGAGCCGGAACACATGAACAGTCCTTTTCGCCTTCTGCGGAACATTCGTCGAAAGAACGAAAGGGACGGCGGAGCGTAGATCCCGCTGCAGCCAAGGAGTCACTATGCCGAATCCGAAACATAAGCATTCCCGAGCGAGAAGAGATAAGCGCCGAACCGCGAAGACCCGGCTGGTGCCGCCCGGATTTTCGGTGTGTCCGCAGTGCCATGAGCTGAAGTTGCCTCACTATGCCTGTCTGAACTGTGGAACGTACAAGGGAAAAGCGATCATCACCGTCGAAGAAGCCTGAAGAAGCCTAATCAGCCGAACGTCTTTTTCTTGAGGGCGTGGTTCGGTACAATGACGCCCCGTGATCACAGCGCCTTGCTGTGAATTGTCGCTGGTTCCCGCAGTTCCTGGAACACGTCCAGATCCGGCGATTCATCTCACTCATCTATCCGTGGACATTCAGAGCCTATGAGAATTGCCATCGATGCCATGGGTGGGGACCATGGACCGGGGCCTGTCATTGAGGGGGCCTTGCAGGCGGCCCGTGAGTTCGACACCGACATCATTCTCGTCGGGCAAGAAGATGTCTTGACGAAGGAATGCGGCCGCCTGGGATGCAACGATGCACGGCTCAGTATTCGCCACGCACCGCAGATCGTGGAAATGCATGAGTCTCCCTCGGTCGTCGCCAGGAAAAAGCGGGACTCGTCCATCTGGGTCGCCACTGAATTGGTCAAAGCCGGTGAGGCGGTCGCCGTGGTCAGCCCCGGCAATACCGGCGCCAGTATGGTGGCTGCATTCTTCGTCCTGGGATTGACCAAGGGGGTGGAGCGGCCCGCCATCGCCACGCTACTGCCCACGTTGACCGGCACCGCCGTCATGCTCGATGTGGGGGCCAATGTGGACTGCACGGCGGAGCATTTGGAGCAGTTTGCCGTGATGGGCCATGAATACGCCCAACATCTGTATGGCAAACCAAACCCGCGCATTGGTCTCCTCAGCATCGGGGAAGAAGATACGAAAGGCAATGAGGTGACGAAGGAGGCGTTCAAACTTTTGAAAGCCGGTCCTCTTAATTTCATCGGCAACGTCGAGGGGCGTGACGTCTACAGCGGCGGAGCCGATGTGGTGGTCTGCGACGGTTTCATCGGGAATGTCGCGTTGAAAATCTCCGAAGGAGTGGCGGAAGTCATCAAGAAGCTCCTGCTAAAGGAAATTTCAGGATCCTGGTTGGGGCGTCTGGCCTATCCGCTCATCGCCGGCCCGCTCCTCAATCTCAAGCGGAAAATCGATTATGCAGAATTCGGTGGGGCGCCGTTGCTGGGCGTGAACGGGATTACGATGATTTGCCACGGGCGGTCTTCCGCCAAGGCGATCAAGAATGCCATCAAGCGGGCGAAAGGGTTGGCTGAGAGCCGGGTCAATGAATTGATCCAGCGGGATATCGACGAGACCATTATCCGCCATCAGGAAGAGCGCCTGGGAGGGGCGGGGCGCTTATGAGAAGCCGCATTTCCGGAACGGGGTCCTACACGCCGCAGCGCGTTCTGACCAATGCGGAACTGGAGCGGATGGTTGCGACGTCCGATCAGTGGATTGCAGAACGCACCGGTATCCGAGAGCGTCGAATCGCCGCCGCCGGTGAAGCCTGCTCCGATCTGGGCGTCCAGGCAGCCGAACGCGCGCTGAAAGCCGCAGGCCTGTCTGCCCTCGACCTCGACATGATTCTCGTCGCCACCTGCACCGGGGATACCTTACTGCCTGCGACCGCGTGCGTGATTCAGCATCGACTGGGAGCCCTGCACGCCGCCGCCTGCGATATCTCCGCCGCCTGTTGCGGCTTCGTGTATGCGCTCGGGATTGCCGATGCGTACATCAAGACGGGTATGCGGCATGTGCTGATTATCGGGTCCGAAGTGATGTCCGCCATTACCGATTGGACCGATCGGAACACCTGCGTGCTCTTCGGCGACGGAGCCGGCGCGGCCGTGCTGTCGGCCGCGCCGGACGACCGCGGCATTCTTTCCACCCACTTGCGATCCGACGGAAGCCTGTGCGACCTCATTATCGTGCCGGGAGGTTGTTCACGGATCCCTCCCTCTGAGAAGATGCTGAGTGAGCGACTCCAGTATATTAAGATGAAGGGGAATGAAACCTTCAAGGTCGCCGTTCGCACCCTGGAGGAGATCGCGCGGGAAACGCTCGCCGCGAACGGTCTGAAAGTTGACGATGTCGATCTGTATGTCCCGCATCAGGCGAACGTGCGGATCATCAAGGCGGTCGCTGACCGCCTGGGATTGCCGCTCAGCAAAGTGGTGCTCAATATGGACCGCTACGGAAACACGTCGGCCGCGTCGATTCCGATTGCGCTCGACGAAGCGGTGAAGGACGGCCGGGTCAAAGACGGCAGTTTAATCATGCTGGGAGCGTTCGGGGCGGGACTCACGTGGGCTTCAGCGTTGATCCGTTGGTGAGCGATCGTACCGGCGCCACTTTTCTCGTTGACATTCCCGGCAGTTTCTAAGATATCTTACGCGCTTATGGCTGCGACCGGTATCGGCGTTGTCTTTCCCGGCCAAGGTTCGCAATCGGTCGGGATGGGACGGGATTTTCATGATGCCGATCCGGCCATCCGCGAAGTGTACGAGGCTGCCTCGTCGGTGTTGGGCTACGACGTGGCGGCGGTGTGCTTTGATGGCCCGGCGGACCGGTTAAATCTCACCGAGTTTACGCAGCCGGCTCTACTGGTCGCGAGCATGGCTGCTTGGAAGGCGTTGGAGCCGGCTCGTCTGACCGCTGTGGCGGTGGCCGGTCACAGCTTGGGCGAATACAGCGCCATCTGCGCGGCGGGCGGATTGTCTTTTGCGGACACGGTCTCAATCGTCCAAAAACGTGGGCGGTACATGGCTGAGGCGGTTCCTGCCGGATCCGGCTTGGTGGCTGCGCTGATCGGGTTGAATGCCGACGTCGTGACGGAAATCTGCCGTGAGGCGGCGCCTCATGGCGTCGTGGCTGCGGCGAATTTCAATTGTCCCGGGCAAATCGTGATCGCGGGCGACAAGGCTGCAGTCGAGCGGGCGGTCGAATCGGCAAAAGCCAAGGGATGTCGGAAAGCGATCCCCCTGCCTGTCAGCGTGCCCGTGCATACGCCGTTAATGCAGAAAGCGGCCGAGCGATTGGCAAGAGAATTTGACTCGGTCACGTGGAACGATCTCCGCGTGCCGTTGGTCAACAATGCGGAGGCCGAGGCATTGCGCACGGGGGATGAGGTGCGGGCCTCTCTGGTTCGTCAATTGCCGTCCTCGGTGCGGTGGGAAGAATCAGTTAAGATGATGGTTGCATTAGGCGTGACGACCTTTGTTGAGGTCGGACCAGGGACGGTGCTCACGGGGCTCATCAGGCGGATTGTTCCCGAGGCGCGGACGTTGAACGTTCACGATCCGAAGTCACTGGAGACCACGGTGAAAGCGTTGACCTAATTCTATTCGGCGCTTCTCGAATGCGTTAACCGAGGATGGTTCTCTGATGGGATTACAAGGAAGAGTTGCAGTGGTGACCGGGGCCGCTCAAGGGATCGGGCGGGCCATCGCCGAGGCGCTGGCTCGGGACGGCGCAGACGTGGCCGTCGCCGATGTGGATGCCGGGCGCTCGCAGGAAACGGTTACCGCCGTCCGAGAGCTCGGCCGCCGGGCGCTGAACGTGAAAGTCAATGTCGCCGAGTGGAACGATGCGAAGGCAATGGCGGAGCACGTGGTCAAGGAATGGGGTAAGATCGATATTTTGGTCAATAACGCCGGCATCACACGAGACGGATTGCTCCTGCGGATGAAAGAGGAAGACTGGAATTTGGTGCTTCAAGTAAATCTAAACGGCACGTTCCACTGCACCAAGGCGGTGTTGCAGCCGATGACAAAGCAGCGGTACGGGCGCATTATCAATATCGCCTCAATCGTAGGCGTGATGGGCAACGTCGGCCAGGCCAATTACGCGGCCTCCAAGGCGGCGGTCATCGGCTTTACCAAGACGGCAGCGCGGGAGTACGCCAGCCGCGCGGTGACGGTGAATGCGGTGGCGCCGGGTTTCATCGATACGGCGATGACGCAGGGGCTCTCCACCGACGTCAAGGACATGCTCCAGAAACAGATTCCGTTGGGTCGCTTGGGGCAGCCCGAGGATATCGCGGCTGCCGTCCGGTTTCTCGCGTCGGACGAGGCCGCCTACATTACCGGGCAGGTGCTTCATGTCAACGGCGGCATGTTGATGTCATGATGACGCGGGGGCCGCAGATCGGTGCGCCGGTTGGAACCGCGACGACGGTATCTCAAGGAGGTTTTCATGGGGAAGGAGGTGGGCAAATCGATGGCAACCGTGGATGAAAGAGTCAAGAAGATCATCGCAGAACAACTCGGTGTCGAAGAAGAAGAGGTGACTCCGGAAGCGCATTTTGTCGAAGACTTGGGCGCCGATTCGCTCGATACGGTTGAGTTGGTGATGGCCCTGGAAGAAGAATTCGAGATCGAGATCCCTGACGAAGATGCCGAGAAGATTTTGACGGTGGGGAAGGCGTTGGACTACATCAAGGAGAAGGTTTAGGCGGGACGTTCCGATGGCACTAAATCCATCTTCGCGGCGCGTGGTGGTCACCGGTCTTGGATTGGTCACTCCGCTGGGCATAGGGACCGACAAGACATGGAAAGCCCTGTGTGCCGGGCAGTCCGGCATCACCCGGATCACCAGGTTTGACCCGACCGGTTACGATGCCCAGATCGCCGGTGAAGTGAAGGATTTCGATCCCGCGCAATTCATCGAAAAGAAAGAAATCAAAAAAATGGACACTTTCATCCACTATGCCGTGGCGGCCAGCCAACTGGCGGTGGATGATGCAGCGTTGAAGGTGACGCCGGAGGAATCCGTCCGGGTAGGCGTCTATATCGGTTCGGGCATCGGCGGACTGGGCTCGATCGAACATTACCATCAAGTATTGCGGGACAAGGGGCCGGGACGGGTGTCTCCGTTCTTTATTCCGATGACGATCATCAATCTGGCTTCAGGCCAAGTGGCCATTCGTTTGGGAGCGAAGGGTCCCAATTCCTCCGCGGTGACGGCTTGTGCGACGGGCAATCACTGCATCGGCGACGCCTATCGCATTATTCAGCGGGGGGAAGCCGATGTGATGATTGCAGGGGGCGCCGAGGCCGCCATCACCCCTCTGGGGGTTGCCGGATTTGCCTCCGCCAAAGCGCTGTCCTTCCGCAATGACGTGCCGGAAAAGGCGAGTCGTCCGTTTGACCGTGATCGGGACGGATTCGTGCTGGGCGAAGGGGCCGGAATCATCGTGCTCGAAGAGATCGAGCATGCGCGCGGCCGTGGGGCGCGGATTTATGCGGAGATCATCGGCTACGCGATGAACAGCGATGCTTATCACATTACTGCACCGCCGGACGAGGGGGAGGGAGCGGTGCGCTGCATGGAACTGGCCATCAAGGACGCCGGTATTTCCAAGTCCGACGTCGGGTATATCAATGCCCATGGGACTTCCACCATGGCGGATGCGATTGAAACGAGCGCCATCAAGCAAGTCTTTGGAGATCATGCGTATCGGATGCCGGTGAGCTCGACGAAATCCATGACCGGACACTTGCTCGGGGCGGCCGGCGGTATTGAGGCGGTCTTCAGTATCTTGGCGCTCCATCACGGCATACTTCCTCCAACCATCAATCTGGACCACCCGGACCCGGCTTGCGATCTGGACTTCGTGCCGAACAAGGCCCGTCCGGCCTCCTTCAGTGTGGCCCTGTCCAACTCGTTCGGATTCGGCGGCGTCAATGCCTGCCTGCTGTTTCAGCATTTCAAGGCCTGATTCCAGTCGAGTCCGCGAACGGAATGCGCGATGACGCCCATGGTGTCCACGGAGGCGATCGAGCGCCGGATCGGCTACCATTTTCAGCGTCCCCATCTTCTGCACGAAGCACTGACGCATAAATCGTTCGTCAATGAGAATCGGGTCAAAGATCGCCGACAGAATGAGCGGCTGGAATTTCTCGGCGACGCCGTGCTCTCGTTGATCATCAGCGAACACCTTGCGGCGGACCTACCTCATTGCACCGAGGGCGCCTTATCAAAGTTGAAAGCACGCCTGGTCAGCGAATCGTCGCTCGCAAAAGCGGCAAAGCGGTTGGATTTGGGAACGTTGCTGCGACTCGGCAAAGGAGAAGAACTCTCGAAGGGCCGGGAGAAGAACTCATTATTGGCCGACGCCTTGGAAGCATTGATCGCCGCGGTTTATATGGATGGAGGCTTGGAGGCCGGCCGCGCCTTTACGTTGCGCATCTTCGACCAGGAACTCCAAGCCATTCGGAAAGTCAACGGAGAATCCGGTCTCGAGGATTATAAGACCTACCTTCAGGAACTTTGTCAGAAGCGGTTTGATACGTTACCCCGCTATGTTACAGTGCGGGAATCGGGCCCTGATCACCGGAAGATATTCGAGGTCGAGTTAGTGATTCGCGGCGAGGTCAAGGGAAGCGGTCGTGGGCTCAGCAAGAAAGAGGCGGAGCAGATGGCGGCGAAACAGGCGCTGGCCCGCATTATTCATGAAGGTTCGTGACAAAACTGCGGAGACGCCATGCGAGACGGGTGCGTGGAGCCACGAGAGGCCGAGACGTACTTGAAACAGTACGTTGAGGCAGCGCGGGGCGAGCCCGCCCGCCTGGCCGTGCACAAATCGCGGCCAGGCTTGTCGGAGCGGCGTATACGCGGTTGCAGTAGAATCTTTCATGAATAATGCGGGCCTAAAGCAGGTGGAGCAGAGTCTCGGCATGCACGATAGCTCCATATGAAACGGTCCATATGAAACGAGCAGGACGGAGGAATGAGATGGGAACAAGAGCACGATCCTATGTCCGATGCACATGCGCCGCGGTTGCCGTCGCGGTCGTCCTTTGCGGGGGCGGCTCGGGTCCCCTGTGGGCGGCGGAAGAGGGAAAGTCGGGGAAAGAACCAACCAGCCGGTCGGTCAGGGCGATCGTCAAGACGAAGTTCGGCGATATGGAAATCAAGTTTCTTCCTGATGTGGCGCCCAAGCACGTGGAGAATTTCATCAAGTTGGCGAAATCGGGTGTCTATAACGGCACGATCTTTCATCGGGTGATTCCCGGCTTCATGATTCAAGGAGGCGATCCGAACACCAAGGATTCTCTCAAGAAAGAGTTGTATGGCCAAGGAGGTCCGGGCCATAACGTCAAGGCCGAGTTCAGTGAACTGCCGCATAAACGCGGTGTTGTGTCCATGGCCCGTGCTCAGGATCCGGACAGCGCCGGCTCCCAGTTCTTCATCGTGGTGGAAGACTCTCGGTTCCTCGACCGGAAATACACGATCTTCGGCGAAGTGGTGAAAGGCATCGGGGTGGCGGATAAGATCGCCGGCCAGCCGCGCGTCATGTGTCAAACGGGCGCGCCGAACCCGCCGGACAAAGGCCCCTGCGACAATCCGCTGGAACGTGTGGAAATGACCGTGAATATCGTCGAGTAGAACGACGCCGCGCCGGGCACTCAGGAGAGAGGATTAGAACGGCGATCTGTCTTTTTGCGCGCGGATGAGCGAGAGAAAGTGTGCGAAGGCTTTCGTCACCCGTTCTGCGTGAGAGGCGTTGCGGAACAGGACACGGTCTTCAGGAAATTGTGATTCCAGCTCTGTCACAGCGCCGCTGCAGAAGGTGGCTTTGACCACGCACGGATCGCCTCCCGTGCAGGTAAACTGTACGGCGTGATAGATGACTCCCCGCTCCTCCGTGTCTTTGGCTCGGTATTCCACCGTTTGGATGTTGTGCAGGTCGAATTGTGTGAATCCCGTCAAGGAATCATCCCGGCCGTGATTGAGTTCAATGACGCCGAGCTTGGCGCCGGTCGGGATAATGGCATAGACCTCCGTCATTTTGGTCGGCTTTGCAGCCTTCGGGTTCCGGCAGTTCAATGCCCGAACGAATCCATGGGTATTGATCATGTCCGAAATGAACTTCACTGTTTCATCAACGGACTGAGCCGACGCGGTGGAGGACCAAGCCAGCAGGCTCACCAGCGTAAGCAGGTAGTACGATAATCTTATCATTCTGACTCGGATTACCCCTAACCCGGATCCTCAGCTTTGGTTCCGCCGGCGAGCCGGTCTTTGGACGACCTCTCATAATATTGAAAGGCGGGAGTGCGATCAATCTCTTTGTGGGTGCGGAGGCTGGACTATATCTTCCCAGGTGAGGCTCAAGTCACACGAGATCCGTGGCAATCGCCGGCGCGGCGGCGGGAGCGAAGCGGAGGGAATCGTCCATCGGGGTCATGCTCGACTGGTCGATCAAGTCTTGAATCGGCGCGAAGGTAAACTGGTTGAAGAGCGCGCTGAGGCGCTTTTCCGTCTGATGAAAGTTCAGAAAGTGCAGCAGTTGGGAGAGAAAAGGCCCCTCCATTCTCGGATGATTCCGATCAAATTCCCATGCGTGAAAATACATGACAAGTCCGTGGCCGTTGCGATTGTCGCCATCCAGGAGCGCCCTAATCAACGAAAACGGAAGCAGACGAAAATAGGGCCCCCCCGCCACGAGCCAACGCATGCCGGCGAGACGGACCGTCGTGGGCGGCACTTCCCAAATAAGCCCGGCCGATGTTTCGCGAACATGTCGCCACGGAGAGGATCCGGGAATACCGCCGTGGCCTTGTCTCATGGGGAGGATGCTCGAATCGTAGGTATGGCCCTCCTCTACGAGGATCGGCAGCGCCCACGATGTTTCGGTTGTAATCGTGAAACCCGGCGCGCGATAACCTTGTACCGGGCGGCCGGTGAGATCTTCCAACAGGACCTTGGCCTTTCTCACGTCTTCACGGAACAGGGTCGGAGTCTGGGCGGTCACGAGTTCATGGTTGTATCCGTGCGACGCGATCTCATGGCCGCAAGCGGCAATCGTCTTAACCATTTCAGGCCGTCGTTCGGCGACCCATCCCAGAACAAAAAACGTGGCTCGCGTGTGATGCTGGTCCAGCAGCTCCAGCAGCCGGTCGATATTGCCCGCTACGCGACTTTCAAAGGAGCCCCAGTGCCGGCGGCGCATCGGGGAATCAAACCGCGATACTTGGAAATGTTCTTCGACGCCGAACGTGAGACAGTGCACGGATGGACTCCATTTGTGAGGGGACCCTATCCTCGCCGTCTACCGATATTCGATATCCGTATCTTGTACTACGCGGTCTGTGCAGATGTAAAGCAAAGTTTGATCCATATGATGACTTATCATAGATTCAAACACATACGATGCAGCACATAGGAGAGGTTTTTGGTATGGCGTATCGCTCCGGATACGAACCGTATCTGAAAGGATAGGTCGGAGATGTGAACGTGAAACCTTGTCCGGTTGGTCCAATCGCACAGCCTCAGTGGTGGTGCCGGCATTCTGGAGAATGGACGTGCGTTTCCGCCGGCGGGGGTGCGAACTGGCTTGGCAGCACGATTCTGCCACCCTGTGTTTGCTGCCTTAGATGTTCGGCGATCTCGGGATGGAACGTGCGGACGTACCCGATGAGTCCATTGAGGAAGCGGCGGGATTGAAACGCGTTGCCCGAAAACTCCGCGATGAAGGTCAACAGCCTGTCCAGGACATCGGGAGCCGTATGATTGTCCACGATCTGCTGTGGCTGTTGTTTGGCGAACGAGTCGTATTCCTTCTTGAGATGCTCCGCGAAAACGGGCATGGGAGCGGCCGGAACATGGAGGGGACTGAGGGTCCGCCTGAGGGCTTGGATGCCGGCGATAATTTCGGCATCCTGGCCGTCCCGTCGATCATGGAAGTAGGTAAAGGTCACCACCTCGATCAGATTAAGGAGCGCCGCGGCCTTTTCCCCTCCCGTGTCGTTCAGGCTGCGATACCATTCGCGGCGAACCGGCTTGAATTGTTCGCCGAGCCGACGTTGCTGGTAGTCGCTGCCGGTGTCCAAGTATGAACAGCCCGGCGGGCAGGAGATACGGGTGAGCCGGTGTTCGCCACAGCATTGACTGCAGATCAGTCCTTCCAAAGCCGGACACGAACGACGGCCCTTTCGCTGATGGCAATAGACGCACTTGCTCATTTGTGAGTCGTTCCGCCCTTGTCGTCCTTCGGTGGAGCGACGAATCCATAGTCGGCCAAGGTGCGTTTTTTCGCGTCACCTCGCATACCGACCGGCATTTCCAAGCCGTTCACCTCGGCCACATTGGCCTGCATATACGGAACCAGAATCAAATTGTTGACACGATCGACTCCGATGTCGGCCGGCGTCGGCAGGTATTCGGCGATGACTTGGAATTTCTTATTGGGCTGCATGCGCCAAACTTTACCCTTCGTCGGATCCGAGACATACATATTGCCCCACCGATCGAAATCGATGCCGCTGAGATTCTGGAACCGCGAGGTGAAAAATGAATTGCTGACCAGCTCCGTCAGCATCCCATCGGGCGTGATGTCCATGATATGGCCCTTGTCCCAACTCACGGCGACGAGATGGCCGGTTTTGGGATGGACGGCGAGCCCGGCAGGTCCGGCAAGCCGCTCGTCATGAACCAGCACCGAGACTTGGTACTGGTGGGCCGTATCGACTTGGTAGATGGTGTTGCCGCCCATATCGGATACATAGAGCAGACCCTGGCCTCCGGCGGCGATATCGATGAGGGACATTGAGCCGGAGGCCGACTTGTGAGTCGGGAAGGCCACTGTGGTGATGCTTTGCCCGGTATTCTTATCGAAGGCGCGCAACGTATCGAGATCGGCGACATAGAGAATATCCTCGATGAGCGCCATGCCCTTGGGTGCGTGGAGCGTCGTGTTGTCCCGGCCTCCCGAGATAAATTTGAATCCGACGATTTCAGCGTTGCCGTTGAGCTTGGTAATGAAGCCGTTGTTGTCACGTGCTCCAGGATCGCCGTTGACGTTCGAAATGAAATAGCTGTTGGTCGCCGGGTCGGCGAGAAAGCTTTGCGGCGATTCGAGCCCGCTGATCTGCATGGCCACGGCTGGAGCGGGTCCCGCCAGCGCGGAAGCGAGCCATAGGGCGACTACGAAGGCTCTGATTTGTCTCATGGCCATGAACGTACGGAGAGAGCGGCAGGTTCACAAGGGAAGATTGAGGGTTGCAATGACGCATCGTAGCCAACGGTCTCTTGCACTGTCAAGGAACGCCGGCATTCAGCCGGCGGGGAACAGTCGTTGACTTGTCCAAAAACCCCCTGTTATGGTTCGCTGTTTCCGTGAGAGAGAAGCACTCCAACATCGAAAAGGAGCCACAGTGGCCGCACGATTGATCGACGGGAAAGCATTAGCGCAACAAGTGCGGGAGCGTCTCGCGAAGGAATCGGCCGATCTGCTGGCCAAAACGGGTGTGAAGCCGGGGCTGGCGACCATTCTCGTGGGTGATGATCCTGCCTCGCATCTGTACGTGAAGAGCAAGCAGAAGGCCTCTGATGCGGCCGGGATTCATATCGATGATCATAAACTCCCGGCGAGTACGACCCAGTCCGACCTGCTCGCCCTCATCGAGAAGGTCAATGGAGATTCCAAGATCCATGGCATTCTCGTTCAGCTCCCGCTCCCTAAGCATATCGATAGCAAGGCCGTGCTTGATGCCGTGTCGCCCCACAAGGATGCCGATGGGTTTCATCCCTACAATTTCGGTCGCCTCGTGGAAGGCCATCCCGTATTCGAGGCCTGCACGCCCAAAGGCGTGATCAAAATGATCGAATCGACCGGTGTCCCGATCGAAGGGAAGCGGGCGGTGGTCCTCGGCCGGAGCAACATCGTGGGGAAGCCGCTGGCCTTGATGCTGCTCCAGCGGCATGCCACGATCACAATTTGCCATTCGAAGACCAAAGATTTGCCGGCAGTGTGCAGGGAGGCCGACCTGCTGCTGGTGGCCATCGGCAAGGCGAAATTCGTCACGGCCGACATGGTCCGCGAGGGAGCAGTGGTGATCGATGTGGGGACGAACCGCCTTCCCGACGGAAAAGTGGTCGGCGATGTGGATTTCGAGCCGGTCAGCCAAAAGGCCGGCTGGATCAGTCCGGTGCCGGGCGGAGTAGGACCGATGACGATCGCCATGCTCCTGGAGAATACGGTGGAGTCCGCCAAAAGAATTGCCGGGGTGTGAGTCAAGGAGAGCGTGATGAGCCGGGAGCCGCGTCGCCTCAAGGAGGTGTTGGATCAAGGACAGTTTGCCGTCACGATCGAGTATAACCCGCCCAAGGGCACCAATATCACCCATATCGTCGAGAGCGCCCGGAGCTTGGTAGGGCGTGTTCACGGAATTAATGTCACGGACAATACCGCCGCCATCGTCCGAGCGGGCTCGCTGCCGATGTGCCGTGTGCTCTATGAACTCGGCCATGATCCGGTCATGCAGCTGACATGTCGCGATCGGAACCGGATCGCGATGCAATCGGATCTGATGGGCGCACATATTCTTGGGATCCGAAATGTCCTCTGCCTCACCGGCGATTATCCGACTGTCGGAGACCATAAAGAAGCCAAGCCCGTGTACGACTTGGATTCGGTGCAGGTCATGCAACTGGTCAAGGGTCTGAACAACGGCAAGGATTATGCGGGGCACAAATTGGACGGAGTCACCAGTTTTACCGTCGGCGGCGCCGTGACGCCGGAGGCCGACCCTCTTGGGCCGATGCTGGTCAAATTCGAAGTCAAGGTCAGGGCCGGTGTGGACTTTTTCCAAACGCAGGCGATCTATCACGCCGAGCAATTCAAGCACTTTATGCAGGCCGTCCGGAGATTCAAGGTGAAGGTCCTGGCCGGCATCCTGCTGTTGCGCAATGCCAAGATGGCGGAGTTCATGAATGCCAATATACCGGGTGTTTCCGTGCCGGACGAGATGATCGCGGAACTCCGGAAGGCCGGGGATAAGCATGCGCTGGATGTCGGCGTCGACATTGCTGTGCAAACGATCAAAGCCGTCCGCCCCCATTGCGATGGTGTGCACATCATGGCCATTAAGGCGACCGACCGGATTCCCGAAATTCTGACCAAGGCGGAATTGGCATCATGATCGTTCCCGATTTTCAGAGATACAAGCGGGACGCGAGGAAACTGGTTGTGGTGACCTGTTATGACGCCTTGTTCGCGAAGATTGTCGAACAGGCCGGCATCGACGTTCTTCTCGTCGGGGATTCACTCGGCGTGGTCGTGCAAGGCAAATCGAACACGCTGTCCGTGACGATGGACGAGATGCTCTACCACACCGGTATGGTGGCCAAAGCGGCGCAACGGGCATTTGTGATCGCAGACATGCCGTTCATGTCTTATCAAGTCAGCGTGGAGGAGGCGGTCCGAAACGCCGGACGCTTACTTCAGGCCGGCGCCGCTGCGGTCAAATTGGAGGGGGGCGGGGTCGTCGCGGATCGGGTTCAAGCGATGACCGGGCTTGGCATTCCCGTGATGGGCCATCTCGGCATGACGCCTCAATCGGTTCATCAGTACGGAGGATACAAAGTCCAAGGGAAAGGCAAGGATCAGGCGGATTCATTGGTTGAGGATGCCAAGGCGCTGCAGGCGGCCGGCGCGTTCGCGGTGGTATTGGAGGCTATTCCCGCCGGATTGGCCGGGAAGATTACGGAATCATTAGCCATCCCGACCATCGGGATCGGTGCCGGGCCTCATTGTGATGGGCAGGTTCTTGTGTTGTACGATCTGCTGGGACTCTTCGATGATTTCATGCCGAAGTTTGTCCGGCCCTATGCTCACCTCAAAGCCGATGCGCTGCAGGCGCTACGGCGCTATAAGGAAGAAGTGGAACAGCAAAAGTTTCCGTCCGAGTCGGAAAGCTACTAGTCACGCGATTCGATGGCGGCCGAGAACTCCGGCTCAAGTGTGTGGGAGATTCTCTGGCCCTTCTGCAAACGGAAGCTTCTCGGATTTGGCGGGCCGTTCCCCCCGGCCGGCTACCCCGCACCCTCATTCGAGACATTCAAGCGAAGCAAGACGACCGATTCGTTTTGACTCTCGCGGCAGCGCTCAATGTCCTGCACCAAGGTCTCAATGTCGATGCCCATACAAACAGGAGGAGCTTGTCGCAGGCTGGCGGACGCACGATCAAACAGCCTGACCGCGGCGGCGGTATTTCGTATTCGCCGCTTCAGGTGCGCTGCAGCCAATTGAATCAGCCCCTGAAAAAATCGCCCCTCCGGAGTTCGACGACCGGAGGCATGCCAGAAGGCCTCAAATAGTTCGTGACTTTCCCACCAAAACCCAAAGTTGAAGAGGTCTACGGCAAACTTGTAGTCTCGCGAATTCCGCCAAAGCCGTGCCTCGAAGCCCGCAAGCTTCGGTTCCGGTTGCCCGAAGGAATGGCCCTGCTCGTGGCGTCGGGGATGTGGTGTCTCACCCGGAATGAAACGATAACGGGGAAACGGCTGACCGGAGTAACGCAGCCGCTCCCGACATGGCGAGGGCGACTCATCCATTCCGACACACCGTTTGAAACACTGCTCGATCTTCCAGCCTGAGCGCCGTCAGGCGGCCGCCCCAGACGCAGCCGCTGTCAAGAGCCAAAATATTGTCGGTGAGGTGAAGGCCAAGGGCGGCCCAGTGCCCGCACACGATCCTGGACGTTTCGCTTCGCCGACCGGGGATTTCATACCAGGGCACAAATCCCATAGGGGCGTCCCCAGGTGGGCCCGAATAGTTCGATTCCATTATGCCGGTCTCTGAGCAGGTACGCAGCCTCGTGAGCACGGTCGTAACTGCCGCTAGGCGGGAGAGCCCTTCCAAATCGGCAGACCACTGCAGACCTGAACCGGAGTAGAGACGGCGTAACAGGCTGTGGAAATCAGGACCTCGGAGCGCCGTTTCCACCTCGGACGCCAGCAGTGCGGCCTCTTCCACCGTCCACTGAGGCAGTAATCCGGCATGGACCAAGGTGAAATGACCGGAACGATAGAGAAGATTCTGGCGCCGCAACCAATCGATCAATTCGTCGCGGTCGACTGCCGCGAGCACATCGCCGACGGTGTCTTTCGGGCGCAGCGATACCACCCCGCCTGCCGCGGCGATCAGAAACAGATCGTGATTGCCAAGGACGGTGGTCGCCGCGTCTTTCAAATTCTTGACGAAGCGGAGGACTCGCACTGAGTCCGGGCCACGATTGACCAGATCCCCGACAAACCAGAGCCGATCGTGTGCCGGATCAAAGGCAATCTGCTCAACGAGACGTTCGAGGGAGGAAAAACAGCCTTGGACATCGCCGATGGCATACGTGGCCATGTCGGGCAGGGTAACGTGCCGGGGTCATGTTGGCAAGATCTGGGGCGGTAGAAAGGAGGGGGAATCCATCACCAGTTAAACTCTTCAACCATCCAGCGGTCTCCTTGCTTGACCACGGTAAAGGTAGCCGGAGTCTTTTCACGGCCCAGTGATCGGACAGTGCCGGAGAAGGTGGCGACGTTATGTTCGACATGGCGGTCGAGGAACTCGCTTGTGTAGTTGTTCTCAACTATTTTGTTGCGCTGTACCAACTCAATGAATTGCTCGGGCGTCAATCGGTTCTTGGCATTGTCGGAGAGCAGGTCGTAGGCCGTTTGATAGTCGTGTTTGCCGATGGCTTCCAATTGCGCGTGCACCACTTTTGCCGGTTCGAGGGTTCTGCCCCAGAACCACCAGCCCATCCCGGCAATCACGCCTATGATGACGACTAATTTCATGATCAATTCACCGTTTCCCGCTTCCCCTAGCTAAGGAAAGTGTAAGATTCATCGGCCATTCTGTCAAAATTACCGGTCCGAACCTGAATCGTGAGCCGGGCAGCGGAGGAGGAACTATCTGGGCCGGCGCGCTGAGAGAGGTGCGTACAGGTTAATCGCGGGAAATTGAGATTTGAGCGTTAGGGATACCTGGCTTCAATTCTGCTTGAAAGTCCGCCCCGCGCCTTGAATTCTCCGACCACCTTGGCCCAGACGGGGCGGCAGGCGCTCACGACGTCTTCAAGGACGCGGTTCACCGCGTTCTCGTAAAAAATTCCCACATTGCGATAGGCGTGGACATACATTTTCAATGATTTGAGTTCGAGACACGATCGATCGGGCATGTACGATAAGGTAATCGTGCCAAAATCCGGCAAGCCGGTCTTCGGACAGATGGCCGTGTATTCGGGTATCTCGATCACGATCTCATATCCTTTATACTGGTTCGGCCAGGTTTCGATTGCCGGAAGTTTTGCCGTCAGACCGCTCTTAGCATGAAGCTCCGAATAGCCGAGCTTCGTGCGTCGTTGTTTCCTCACAGTTGCTTCATCCATTCCAATTGGTCTATCTTTTCGAGTTGATGGTACAGCGTCACCCAAGGACAGGGCATGTCCGGATAGACCTCGCAAAACCCTCCCTTGCGAACGCCTCCGCATGGGCCGTGGCTCATGAATTTAGGGCATTCTGATTTTGGAGAACCATCCGGAACCGGAGGGCGCTTGTGCACCCCGCCCGTGTGCTGAGAGCCCTCTTCTTCTCCGGGGATGACAACGCGCAACGGCATTCGTGTAGTCTAGCCCTAAATCGCTTCAACGGGCAATCTTTTATTCCTAAGCCCGCACGTCTGGTAATAAATGCTCTCCTGAATGGAATGATACCAACAACTTGACCAGTTTGAGCAGTCCGACTTCGATGCTGCCCGGTGAGGCGTTTGCGAGGATATTTCTTTAGGTTGTTAGGGCCATCGGCCTAACCGTTAGAATTCCACTAGGCCTTCTTTCGGCGGGGGTGGGCCTTCTGCAAAGTTGCATTGACTCCTCATCACGCTATACACTGGCTTTTGTGCTGATTTGACGGTGACTTCTGCCAGGGTTTCCAATTGACAGGTTTTTTCAGCCTTTGTTACACTCGGCGACGATTGTCCGAATTGGGTTGCCAGGTCTCTACGTGACCGGACGGACTGTTTCCTCGTACCATCGGCCACCACTCAGCATCTTTTGGCGGCTATCGGACAGCTACCGAGGCCGATCCAGCATAGATAGAAGGAGGGATCCCAATGAGTCTTGATTACGTGAAATTTTCGAGCGGCTTCGAAAAGTTCATGCCCAAAGAATATCGAGATATGGTGGAGCACGGTCCCTTCGGGAAGAAGGTCTCGGTTTCACAAATGGGTTCGTTCAAGGAAATTCTTGAAGAGCACCCGATGTGCGCCGGATGCGCCATGACGCTCTTTATCCGGTTGGCTATGATTTCCTTCCCGAACCCCGAGGACACCATTACAGTAGGAACAGCCGGATGCGGACGCCTCGCCATTTCCCAGGCGGCGATCCCCTTTGTCTACGGCAATTATGGAGACCAGAACGGCGTCGCCACGGGACTGTCCCGCGGGTTGAGGCTCCGATTTGGAGATAAGCCAAAGGACGTGGTCGTGATGGTTGGAGACGGCGGTATGGCGGATATCGGATTCTCCGCGACGCTGCATTCCTGGTTCCGCCGAGAAAAATTCACGACGATTATGTTGGACAATGAAGTCTACGGGAATACGGGCGGACAGGAGAGCGGCATGACGAACCGCGGAGCGGTTCTCAAGATGGCGCCGTTAGGGAAGAAGTTCGAGAAGATGGATATGGTGTCGATGGCGAAGGTTGCCGGCTGCGCGTACATCGCCACGGTCGTTCCGAACAATCCGCGGCGCGTGGAGAGCGTGATCAAGAAGGCCGTGCTCATCGCCCGTGAAGTCGGCCCCACCTACATCCAGGCCTATACCTCGTGCAATATCGAATATGCCATTCCGACCGACAAGGTCATGGAAGACGCGAAGAACGTCGAGAGCGACCGTTATCAGTTCACCGAATACATTACGGACGACGCAAAGCAATATTTGACCGAGCGCTATGGCTACCGGGAATTTCAGCAGAAGCCCGCTGCCAAGGCGGAGATTCCCAAGGCCTAGCGAATTTGCGAGTCGGTCCCGGCAAAGGCCGGGACCGATGGTTCATCACCGACTGGAGGAGCGGACCAATGTCAAAACGATTCAACATCCGCATGGCGGGCGTCGGAGGACAGGGAGTCGTCACAGGTTCCCACATTCTGAGTACGGCGGTCATCAATGCCGGCGGTGAAAGTACGATCGTTCCCTTCTATGGTTCGGAAAAGCGGATGGCACCGGTGGAAAGCTATGTGCGGGTGTCCGACGAGCCCATCTATGAAATCGGAGAAATCACGTTTCCCCATATCATCATCATCTTTCACCCGCAGGTCATTACCCACGGCAAGTCATATACGATGCCGTTCTACTTCGGATTAAAAGAGGACGGAATCGCGCTGATTAATAACGACGGGCCGATGAGGCTCCATAAGGATCAGGCGCGCGAGTTGGAAGAGCGCCGGGCCAAGCTCTATTATTTCCCGGCCACAAAAATTTCCCTCGACGTGGCGGGGATGGATCTCGCCACGAACATGGCTCTGATGGGGGCGATCGGCGCCATTACGGGATTGACCACGATCGACGCGTTGTCGCAAGCGGTGAAAGACCGATTCCTCGGAAAGGGATTTGTCGTCTCTGGCGGAACGGCGGCGTTGGACAGCGTGGTCGAACGGAAATTCAAGAAAAAGCAGGAACTCATTGAGAAGAATGTCGCCGTCATCCGCGCGGGATGGAATTATGCTGTCGACAATGGATGGAGCGCGCCTGATGTCAAGCGCTCGGAAGCTCCGGAGGCCGTCAGCGCATAACCGGTTCCTACGGAAGGAGTCTCGATGTACCTCGTAGCCGATATTAATGTCGATATCTGCGCCGCCACCAGTTGCAAGCTGTGCACGCAGTACTGCCCTGAAGCTAACACCATTCTGTACAACGATAATTTGGGAAAGGAAAAGGGCTACAAATACGGATCGGCCTACGTCGCCGTCGATCGATGCAAAGGTTGCGCTCAGTGTGTGTGGGTCTGCGACAATATGTCCAAGCACAATGCGATCAAGATGATCATGATCGATCAGTTGCCCAAGGCCGCCGTTACGGACAATGTGACGTATGGTGAAAAGAGCACGACTGCCGTGCTGGTCAGTCCTACGGTCGGTTAGCGAAGGGAGACTTGCCAAGTGGCTGCAACACAAGACGCAAGAGAGAAAATCATCGTCCCGGGCCCTGCGGGTTTCCACCCGCCTTCTGCCGCGCAGTTAGGCGTTTCTTTGCCTGATCCTGGGCAAGGGTTGTACTACGGTCTCCTCGAGCCTAACGAGGAAAAGGTCATCGAGGAAATGGCCCGGAAAATGTTGACGAGTCCCAATGCCACGCTGTTCCCCGGTCCCCTCGTCCTGTGGGCCTGGAACGACCACGCGGTAGAGAAGGCCAAAGCAGTGTTGGAAATCGCCGCTCAGATTCCCGATGTGCTGATCATTCCGATGCCGGATTACCGGCCGAAGTACCCGAAGATTGATCCTGAAGAAGTCATCAATCCCAACCATCCGAATCTAACCATTTGGGGCAATAAGATTGAGGCTTGCGTCTTCATCGGAGTCCATTGTCACTATGCCAACCTGACGCTCAAGATGATTCGGGCCGGCACGAATTGTTGCACGATGGCTGTGTGCGCCGAGCAAGGTCATGAGGACGCCATGTTGACCATCCGCGATTCGGATACGGCCAAATTGAAGAAGGTGGCGCAGGTTTTCAAGCGTATACGCGAAGAAATGGGCATTAAATTGCCCGAGGACGGGCAGAATGTCCGGTTTACCGGAACGCAGTCGAAGGTGCATGGAGGGAAAACCCACACTAACCCCATGGCGTTTTCACCGGAGCCGACTGCGCTTGGGAGCGCCGCGATGTTCGGACATAAACCGGAGCACATGCAGAGTGAAGCCTAATACCCTTTCGCAGATCCATATACCCCTATGAGGTGCGGCCATGAGTGAAGCGTTGGAATCCGAAGTGAAAACCAATCCGCAGGGCGACCCGATCACCAGTGTCGCGGCTCCGAAAGCAGAAGGAAAGAAGGATCCGCACGCCGAAGCGAAAAGGCAGAAGGTGGTGACTCCCGAATACATGTTCCTGGAGGCGCCGCGTACCCGTGAATTCATCACGGGCAGCGAAGCAGCCAAGGAAGCGGTCCGGCGGTCTAATGTCGATGTCTCCATCGCCTATCCCATCACACCGCAAAGCGAGACCATGCAATTGATCGGAGTCCTCTACGGGGAGGGCTACGTGAAGGAGTATTTCCGCGGCGAAGAGGAATATGGTGTGATGTCGTCTATTGCAGGCGCGTCACGGGCCGGCGTGCGATGCTTTACCGCAACGGCGGGGCCGGGGACATTGCGTGGCATTGAACCGATCGCCTCTTGGCCCGGACACCGCCTTCCGGCGGTGGCCATGTTTACATGTCGGGTGGTGAATGCGCCTCTGGCGATCCAGCCGGACAATATCGAGATTTCGTATCTGTTGAATTGCGGCATGATCGTATTCCACGCCGAAAACCAACAGGACATGTTTGACTTCATCATGAAGGGGTTCATCATCAGCGAGAAGAACGACGTGACCTTGCCGGTAGGGGTCTGTTGCGACGGCTTCTTTGTCACGCATGCCCGCGGCTATGTCAGCATGCAGGACCGAGGGATCAAGCTTCCTCCGCGTGAAGCGTGGCGCGGGGCTGTTCCCGTGTTGGACGCGGAGAATCCTCCCGCCCGGCTGTCTCGTGACGCCCCGGTTCAGAAGTCGAACTTCATGGCCTACAACATCCATGCCGTCTGGCAGCAAGAAGTGTGGGCGGCGGTGGAGCGCTCCCGTAAATACATCATTAAGTACATGGGTGGCCTGTTATCTGCTGAGAACGTGGACGATGCCGATGTGTTAATTGTCGCTTCTGGAAGCGCTGCGGCGCAGTCGCGGGAAGCGGTGCGTCTCTGTAAGGACAAGGGAATGAAGGTCGGCTTGATTAAGATCCGCTCGCTTCGGCCGTTCCCCACCTTGGAGTTGCGGCAGTTGTGCGCCAAGGCCAAGCTCATTGTCATTCCTGAGTTCAATTACGTCGGGTGGCTGGCCAAGGATGTTGCAGCGGCCATCTACGGCTACTCAAAAGCGAAGATCATCGGCGGTCCCCGGGTTTATGGGGGACAATCCATGCCGGTCGAATTGATCGTTGACGAAGTGGAGTCCGGGGCTAGCGGAAAGAAATCCACGAACGTCGCGATGTCTCAAATCATGGGAATGACCGACGCGGATCAGGAAGCCATGGGTCACTTCATGCGCAGCATTTGAGCCGGCGACGAAGGGCAAAGTGAGAAGGGCCTGTTCGGCTACGCCGAACAGGCCCTTTCGCTTTTCAAAGCTCGCCCAGATCAGTTACGCTTGGAGATCCTCGTCCACCATGTCGGGGCTGTCGGGCATCCCATAGGCGATAAATTTCGCGTACGAAAGATAGATCATGCTGCTGTCGCGCATCGCGCGAGCTCCATGGGTCATCCGTTCGAGTTTGCTTGCATCGGCCGATTCCGAACTCTGCAACGTCTTCACATACTCTTCCAGTGCCAGAGTATACCGTTCCATGGCCTTTTCAACGTCGCGATAGGCTTCGAGGATAGTGTTGGTCATAATAGAGAAGCTCCTCTCGAACGGTAATCTACCGCACGCCTCTCTGAAGGGTCAACCGTAGGGAGGCAACATGCGAGGGGTTTCGAGCGCCATTCTATCTGCGTTGTCTCGGACCATCGGGATTGATGTGGATGTATCCGGAACGCGTGTCCCTCATCAGCTGGGACAAGATGTCTTAGAGCTGTCTCGGCGGTTTACTCGCGAACGGGAACGGTGTCCGTTGTCCTATATGGACAACCCACAACTTCGGGCGGCGTACCTCGCATATTTTTTCCCCGTGAATCTCGCTAAAATCCAGGAACTGCTTGATGAACTCTCTCCGGCATTCCTTTGGGGACATCGCAATGGCGTCACGCGCGTGCTTGAGCTTGGATGTGGCCCTGGAACCGGGATGATGGCGGTCCTTGATTGGGCGGCATCGGAAGCCCTTCTCGAAAGCAGCCGATTGGAATGTGTGGCGGTCGATCAATCACAGCAGGCCCTGGCGGTATGCCGGCAGCTATGGGATGACTATACGGCACCGTTCGCTTCGCAGCCATGTCGATTGCAACTGGCGCATGGCGACCTGCAGCGTGACTGGACCGGGGTGTTACGCCAAGTAAGTGGAACCGCGCCGTATGATCTGATCATCATGGAGAATCTGCTCAGCGAACTGTTCGTCGACAGGGAGAATCGGATTGAGCGCCGTGCCAGTGTCGTTGCGGCTGCACTGGAACTGCTATCGGAAAAGGGAACGGTGATGCTGATCGAACCGGCCCTAAGAGACGCTTCTCGGGATTTGCACCTGGTGAGGGATCGTCTATTGGCAACCGGAGCTTGCACCGTGTACAGCCCCTGCTTGCATGAATGTCCCTGCCCAGCTCTAATCAATGAAGATGATTGGTGTCATGAGGAGCGTCTATGGATCCCTCCGGCTTGGGTCCAAGCGGTTGATAAGGAAGTTGGGTTCATCAAGGATGCTCTGAAATTCTCTTATGCCCTCTTGCGGAAAGACGGACGAACGGTCGTCGAGCGCGGTCCCAGTCTCTACCGGATCGTGAGCGAACTCCGGGTATTGAAAGGAGAAAAGCGGGCGTGGATGTGCCGTGAAGGGGGCAGGCCGGAAGTCGGCCGGCTTGATCGAATGGCTTCGCCGACCAACGCTGCGGTCGATGACTGGCATCGCGGGGCCATCGTGAGCATCGACAACATCGTGAGAAAACAACGAAATGGAAAATTGTCGTCGGTGGGAAGAATTGAGCGCGACACAGCAGTGCAGATCATTCGGCCGGTCTGAATAGGGTGCGCGCACCTCCCTTACCGGAATAGAAGAACGGGTTCGGCGCCGGATAGGGCTCCTGATTGGCAGCCTGCGCGATGCCGCAAGCGTCAGTGCGCATCCGTTCCACCTGGCCAAAAAATAAGGATGGTCTAATGGGACTGGGGTTGAGGGTCCAGTTTGTCTGCTGCTGGGTTTAGGGTATACTAGCCGCCAAGTGAGTGTTCGATATGTCGAAGAGTATCCCCAATCCTCCTCCTGGATTCGACGATCTCACAGTCAGCGAGCAGATTGATTACGTGCAGGCCCTATGGGACCGGATTGCTGCCTCGCCGGATCAAGTTCCTGTTCCGGACTGGCATCAGAACATCATTCATGAACGGCTTGAAGCATACCGCGCCAATCCCACTGCCGGTCGACCCTGGCCTGAGGTTCGTACTGACATCGAAAAAAAACTTCGAGACCGTTGATCCGGCTTAATGGCACGACGAATCATCGTCCAGCCTCAGTCGGCTCTCGACATCCAAGCCGCGAGCATCTGGTATGAGGATCAGCAGTCTGGCTTAGGCGCACGCTTTCTTAGCGAACTCGATCTGGTGTTTCAGCGGATTGAAGACAATCCGCGACAGTTTCCTGTGGTAGAAGGCCAAGTGCGCCGTGCGTTACTTCACCACTTCCCTTACGGCATCTATTTCCTCGCTGAACCGGACGCCGTCACGGTTCTGGCAGTCCTGCACTTACACCGGCACCCTGATGTATGGAAGAGCCGCAAGGCGTAAAGACTAAGACCAGGTGACGAACGGTGCGCGCGTTCGGTTGCGTCATCATGCGATGGTTAGGGATGCCACACATCTCTTGTATGTTGGCCTCACCCCTTACCGGAATAGAAGAACGGGGTTCAGCGCCGCTTTCGCCTCCTGATCGGCCGTTTGCGCGATGCCGCAAGCCTCAGCGCGCATCCGTTCCACCTGGCCAGACCAATAACACAATGGGCACGGGCTAGAGAATGCGGGCGAGGAAAACCACTGCTAGGCCTGTTTACGTTTGCAATCCTGGCTGCATAGCAGGCCGGTCTAGAAATGGAATCATTTCATTAGACCGACCAGCAGTTCATCTTGACGCACGCAACAGATCGGCTGAAAATGTGTCGCGCTGATTGATGTGTTCCCGCAGCGGGGCTCAACTGAGGGCGAGCGTTC
The DNA here is from genome assembly GCA_035250505.1 of Nitrospiraceae bacterium. Classification (GTDB taxonomy): domain Bacteria; phylum Nitrospirota; class Nitrospiria; order Nitrospirales; family Nitrospiraceae; genus DASSBQ01. Next base: position 26,500 of record DATFFC010000009.1, read on the forward strand.
ACAGTTCGCTGCATGGGATGTAAACCCATTCCAATGCGATGGCAATCCCGCCGATCGCAATGGTTTGAAGTGCACGAATTATCGCATTGTTCTGTAGAATTGCTCGCGTGTTATACGGCTAGAACGGGGGTCACATCCTTATGCCGATTTGTCTGATCATTGTTACGTTAGCGGACACCCAAGCAAGAGGACGCACATGAACCCACGACTGCCCGTTTTTCTGAGCTACGCGCACGAGGACAAACCATACTTGGAGGAATTTGTTACTCATCTAAAGCCACTGCAAATGCAAGACATGGTGTGTGCGTGGTCAGACCTTGACTTAGCCCCTGGCGCAGAATGGGCGAAGGACATTGGTATATCTATTGACAATGCGCGTGCGGCCGTTCTGTTTGTAAGTCAACATTTCCTAGCCTCCGACTTTGTGAGAAAAAGTGAGCTGCCAAGACTCCTTAACAAACGCAAATCAAAGGGCCTTCCCATATTGCCGCTAATGGTTGGCCATTGCGTGTTTGAGCTGGCGACTTTCAAATACCCAGACCCAGATGTCGGCCCGGACGAGTTTGTTTTGTCCTCAATTCAAACAGTAAACAAGCCGGATAAACCTCTGAGCTCCCTTCAACCGAGCCAGCGAAACGAAGTCTTCGCTAGGTTAGCTCAACAACTGCATAAAATTTGGAAGGGCGAAGCTGGCTAACAATTGGTTGCGCGCCGACCCAATGCCGCGAAATCGGGGGATGGCGACTTCTCAGCGGGTGGCGCCGGTCAAGGTCCCTGTCCGCCCGTAACGTAAGGGGAGAAATCGCATGCGGGCATAGACAAGGAGCGCAGCTGCTCAGCGGAAGATGGCGACAAGGAGTGAAGAACCCCACGGGGATGCGTGGAGTCAGGACGGACGGGGATAATCGCGACAGGACTTGCTCTCTGTTGAATAGGTTGAATAAAGCCTCGGTCGGGAAGGTTTACTGACGGGTGGTTATTGGAGCGAGGTGGGCTAGTCTGCTTCTGGTTCGGAACTTCCGTGCTGGTGGCTGACCCGGTCTTCGTCGAAGAGCTCTTCCATCTCTTCTGCAATCATGTCGCGGTCGTCCGGAACGGAGATAAGCGGGATCTCCTTCCGCGGCTTGGGGGGTGGCTCGGTCGGAGGAGTCTTCGGTTGCTGTGGAGATGCGTCGGAGTCGGGCATGGGAATAGTATACACCAGCCGGAGAAAGATTACAGGCTACTCAAAAGCCTCCAACGAAGAGGGCTCCGGGAACTTCGTGTGACACGCCGTGCAGGTGACGAAATAAATCGCTTCGCGGACCGACATCGTGGCCCTAAAATCCAGTTGCACGCCGCGGTGTTGGCACGCAGGACATGAAATTTCTTTCAGCCTGTAGGGCACATCCGGCTGGGTTCTCAGGTAAAACTCCATGTCGGTATACACCGGGAACGTATACCGGCATTTCAGACACATTGCCCGACATTCGCCGTCCGGCTGGACGGTTCGCCGGTCGATCCCGAACTTGTTCGTCTTGCAAATGGCGCAGCGCGCCTCCTGCAATCGTCCTTCTACTTCTTCAAGAGATGGCCTGGCCATATCCGCACCGGGTTCTCGCGATGAATCGTGTTCGGATATTCGTACGTCGGTCGAGTATAACGAGGCTGTGCACCAGGAGGCAATGCAAGAGGCCGATGAGATGAATTTCTTGACCCTGACCTGCGCCCTCCTATACTACCGCTAGCATGCATATGATCACCAAGCGGCTCCTCGTTGGGAACATTGAGGATGCCGCTCGTCCACCTGCTCAGATCGGCGCATTGCTGCTGGTTGCCGAAGAACAGGATATTAGCGCACCTTCTTGGTTGACCTATGCCAAGATTCCCTTCAAGGAGTTCGGTGAACCGGATGCGTCCGCCTTGTGTCAGGCGGTAGATTGGATTGAATCACATATTGCAGACAACCGTGTCATGGTCTGCTGCCGAGCCGGGATGGGCCGTTCCGTTTCCGTGGTGATCGCCTATCTCTGCTGCGCAGAGCACCTCACGTATGAAGAAGCCGTCAAGCTGGTCTTGACGAGAAGACCTGGTGGCCTTCCTCTTCCAAAACTGCAGGAAACGGTGGAAAAAGTGCTTGCCACCCGCCGTGGCCGCATTTGCCGATCCGATGATCCAGTCGATCCACTGCCTTCCGCTCCCCCCTCAGCCCCCTGAACCGATGCGCCGCCCGCCGGCAAGAGGTCGCGGGTGCTTATAATGCGTGTATTCCAGCCCCGCGGCTTGCCTTTTCGCTGACGCTCATGGCGTAATATCGCAACCGCCGAACTGGAACGCGGATGCTTCAAAGCCCTTTCACCGCCGGCGTCGAAAGAATCCGCCTATTATGCCGGAACTCCCGGAAGCAGAAGTCGCGGCAGCTCAACTTCGACAGTGTATCTACGGTGCACGGGTACGAGACTATTGGGTGGGACGGTCCGACATCATTAGAGAAGGGCTGGACACTTTGTCCTGGTATGTCGGTGCTCGCGTCGACGCAGTTGAGCGCCGAGGTAAGACCGTCATAATCGCCTTTGTCCGGGATGGGAAGCGGCGCTTTCTGGCTGCTGAGTTGGGTATGACGGGCCTGCTTCTCTTTCGTTCGGTCGCGGTGCGGTTTCCTCAACATATCCACTTCGTTATGAGGTTCGCCGAAGGAAGGGAGCCGGAGTTGCGCTATTGGAATCCACGGCGGTTTGGCCGTCTGTACCTGTTGAATTCCATGGAGCTGGATCGTTACAACAGCCGGCGATTCGGATACGACCCGCTGACAATGACCGGCGATCAGTTCCGAACGCTCACGGCGACGAGCCGGAGCCGGCTTAAGTCCCTGTTGATGCACCAGCAGAAAGTCGCAGGTATTGGAAATATTTACGCGAACGAGATCCTATTTCGGGCCGGTCTCCACCCCAACAAGATTGCCGGTTCGCTGCGTGCCGCTGAAGCCGACAGGCTTTATGAATCGATGCAAGAAGTGTTGTGGACAGCCATCGAAAACGGCGGCTCCAGTGTACGGGATTTCTTCGCTCCTGACGGCACAATGGGAACGTATAAACTACATCACCGTGTGTACGGCAAATCGGGTGAGCCTTGTCCGAATGGGTGTGGCAGCCTGCTGTACCGTTTGAGCCATGAACGGACCTCATTCTATTGTCCAACCTGCCAACCCAGAGGCCGTACCCCCGCCCGCCGCCGCTTGACTTCACGGGGAGCGGTTTCGTAGACTCAAACCCCCACGTTAGATCTTTTCAACAGCTTGATCTGATCGCGGAGTCCCGGAAGGGCGTAGGACTTCTGTCCTCGAATCGTAGGCCCTTTGGAGGATTGAGCTGATTCAAAGAATTGGCTAGTCTTGCAATCCTTTTCCTCTTCTCGACACGAAGGAGTAGTGAGCCATGGCGAAAGTGCTCGAGGGTCCCGGAATGGGACTCATGAAGAAATGGGGCATCAACGTTCCGAACTACGTCGTGGTCACCTCGGCCGACGAGCTCACCAAGCTCGGTCAAGCGAATGATTGGTTGAGGCAGTCGAAACTCGTGGCCAAAGCTCATGAGGCCCTGGGCTCCCGTTTTAAACTGGGTCTTGTCAAAGTCGACTTGGATCTGAAATCCGCCGAAGCTGCCGTTCGGGAGATGATTGGGCGTCAAGTGGGCAGCATTACAGTCTCCCAGGTCATTGTCTCGGAAATGATTCCCCATAAAGAAGAGTATTACTGCGCCGTGAAGTCGACCCGGGAAGGGGCGGATGTGCTGATTGCGAATTGCGGCGGCATTGAAGTCGAGTCTAATTGGGATCGGGTCAAGCGCCTTTCGCTCGAAGTGGGGCAGGCGCCGTCGCCGGATCAACTAGAGCAACTTGCCAAGGAAGCGGGATTCTCTGGCGCACTGGCGAAGAAGATGGCCCAGTTTGCAGAGAAGATGTTCGCCTGCTTCGACAACGAAGATGCACAGTATTTGGAAGTTAATCCGGTGGTCTTGCGCCAAAGCGACGAGGCCCTTGTGGCGCTGGACGCCGTGACCTTGCTTGACGGCGACGCCAAATTCCGCCATCCGGACTGGAATTTCCCTTTCGCCGCAGAATTCGGGCGGGCCTACTCGAAAAGTGAACTGGAAGTTATGTCCGTGGATTCAAAGATCAAGGGGTCGGTGAAATTCATTGAAATTCCGGGCGGAGATACGGCGATGTTGCCGGCCGGCGGGGGGGCCAGCGTCTACTATTCCGATGCGGTCGTGGCGCGCGGAGGGAAATTGGCCAACTATGCCGAATACTCCGGCGATCCTCCCGATTGGGCGGTGGAGGTACTGACCGAGAAGATCTGTTCGCTTCCCGGGATCAAGAATATTATTGTCGGAGGCGCAATAGCCAACTTCACGGACGTCAAGAAAACCTTTGGCGGAATCATCAACGGTTTTCGCAAGGCGAAAGCGGACGGCAAGCTCAAGGGCGTCACCATCTGGGTGCGTCGAGGGGGGCCGCGGGAAAGGGAAGGCTTGGACGCCATGCGGGCGTTGGAGGATGAGGGGTTCGACATCAACGTATTCGATCGGTATACGCCGCTCACGGACATTGTCGATAAGGCAATCCAATCGAATAAGTAGCCCGCCGCCGGTTAGCGTAACTAACTCACATAGGGGAGATCCCGATGAGTATCCTGGCAAACAAAGACACCCGTGTGGTCGTTCAGGGTGGCGCTGCAGGCGTGAATGCGGCCCGCCGGATGGCCGAATTCTGCTACCTCATCAAACGCCCGCTGAATGTGGAAGCCTTTGTCTATCCTCCCGATGCCGGCAAGACGAACGAAATCCCGTACGGCAGCGGGCTGCTGGCCATTCCCATCTATAGAACGGTGGCCGATGCCACGAAGCATCATCCGCAAATCAACACGAGCCTCGTGTACATCGGAGCGGATCGGGCCATGGCGGCCGGCCTGGAGGCGATCAATGATGAGAAGATCCAACTGGTGTCGATGATCACCGAAGGGGTACCTGAGAAGGATGCCAAGATTCTCGCCCGGCAGGCCACGAAGCTCGGCAAGATCTTCAACGGGCCTTCTTCCATCGGCATCATTTCCGCCGGGGCATGCCGCCTGGGCGTGATCGGAGGCGCATTCGACAATCTGGTCCTCTCGAAGCTGTATCGAGAGGGGTCGTTCGGTGTCATCACGAAGTCCGGCGGGCTCTCGAACGAAATCATCTGGATCTGCTCGCAGTTCGCGGACGGCATTACGACGGCGATCGGCATCGGCGGAGACGCCTATCCCGGTACGGATTATGTGTCCTATCTTGAAAAATTCGAACAGGACCCTCAGACCAAGGCCGTGGTGATCGTCGGGGAAATGGGCGGCGATCTGGAAGAACGGGCTGCCGAATGGTATGGGGCCAAGAAGCGCCGGATCAAATTGATCGGGGTTGTTTCCGGATTCTGCCAGGAGAGCTTGCCCAAAGGTATGAAGTTCGGCCACGCAGGGGCAAAGGAAGGCCTAAAGGGCGAAGGGTCGGCGAGGGCCAAGTCCGACGCGCTGAAGAAAGCCGGCGCCATTGTGCCGCCGACGTTTGGAGCGCTCGGGCCCGCCATCAAAGAAACATACGAACAATTCGTCAAGACGGGCCAGATTGTGGCGATGTCGGACGTCAACCCGGCCGAGCTGCCCAAGCTACCCAAAACCGTTGAAGAGGCCATGCGGGCTCAGGAAGTGACCGTTGTCCCGCTCATCCGGACGACCATCAGTGATGACCGGGGCGACGAGCCGTTGTATGACGGCTATCCTGCTTCTGAGCTCATCAACAAAGGGTACGAGATTCCCCATATCATTGGCCTGTTGTGGGACAAACGGTTGATCTCGAAACAAGAAGCCGAAATCATCAAACGCATTATCATGCTGTCTGCGGATCATGGTCCCTGTGTCAGCGGTGCATTCGGCACGATCCTGGCGGCTTGCGCGGGAATCGGGATGTCACAAGCCGTGGCGGCGGGAATGATCATGATCGGTCCCCGCTTCGGCGGCGCCGTCACCGATGCCGGCCGCTATTTCAAGTATGCCATCGACAATAAAATGAGCGTGGACGAGTTCCTCGCGCATATGAAAAAGAATGTCGGCCCCGTTCCCGGGATTGGCCATCGCGTCAAGAGCCTGCGGAATCCCGATAAACGGGTCAAGGAACTCGTCGGCTACGTCAAGAGCCTCGGCATCAAAACACCCCACCTGGATTTTGCGCTGGAAGTGGAAAAGGTGACGGCCTCGAAGAAGGACAATTTGATCCTAAACGTGGACGGAACGATGGCGGCTGTGTTGGTCGATCTTGGTTTCCCGGTCGAGAGTTTGAACGGCTTCTTCATTCTTGCCCGCACGATCGGCTTGATCGGCCACTGGGTGGACCAGAAGCGGCAGGAGAGCCGGTTGATCCGGTTGTTTGATTACTTGGTCAACTATGCGGCGCCCAAACGGCGGGAGGTCCCGCCGTTAAAATAGAGGCAGGAGGTCCCGCCGTTAAAATGAAAGCTGTGAATTATCAGCGTTAGGTTTTGAGTTGTTTAAACATACCAAACCGAGGTCCAATCATGTCACTCGATCTAGCCAAACAACTCTACGCGAAGATGCCGGACATCATCGCCAAGGCGCGGAAAAAATTCGGCCGCGGCTTGACGCTTACTGAAAAGATCCTCGTCTCTCACGCGGATGATTTCGATTCGCAAGTGTGGGAGCGTGGGAAAGCCATGTTGGCGCTCCGTCCCGATCGCGTGGCGATGCAGGATGCGACCGCCCAGATGGCCATGCTCCAATTCATGCAGGCCGGCAAGAAGAAGGCCGCTGTCCCCAGCACGATCCACTGCGATCACTTGATTCGGGCGGAAGTCGGGTCGCAGAAGGACCTCATGCGGGCGATGGACGAGAACAAGGAGGTGTACAACTTCCTGGCTTCTGCGGCGAAGAAATATGGGATCGGGTTCTGGAAACCCGGTTCAGGCATCATTCACCAGGTTGTGTTGGAAAACTATGCTTTCCCCGGTGGATTGATCATCGGGACCGACTCGCATACGCCGAACGGCGGCGGGCTCGGCATGCTGGCGATCGGCGTCGGCGGGGCGGATGCCGGCGAGGTGATGGCCGGGTTGCCGTGGGAGGTCTTGCATCCGAAACTCATCGGTGTCCGGCTGACCGGCCGATTGAATGGGTGGGCATCACCGAAAGACGTAATCCTATATCTATGCGGTCTGCTGACCGTGAAAGGCGGAACCAATAAGATCGTCGAATACTTCGGTCCAGGCGCCGAAACAATCAGCGCAACCGGAAAAGGCACCATCACCAACATGGGCGCCGAGCTAGGTGCCACGACTTCGGTGTTTCCCTTCGATCAGAAAATGGTGGCCTATCTCAACCTGACGGATCGGGCCGATTTCGCCAACCTGGCGCAGGCCAATAAGGAACTCTTGGTCGCGGACCCCGAGGTGGTACAAGCTCCGGAGAAATATTACGACCAAGTCATCGACGTGGACCTGTCCAAATTGGAACCGCATGTGGTGGGGCCCCATACGCCGGACCTGGCCCGCCCGATTTCGAAGCTCGCGGCGGAGGCAAAGGAAAAGGGCTATCCGGTCCAGCTCAAGGCGGCGTTGATCGGGAGCTGCACCAATTCCTCCTATGAAGACATCAGCCGGTCCGCGCACATCGCCCGTCAGGGATTGAAGGCGGGTCTCAAGGCGAAAACCGCCTTTCTCGTTTCCCCCGGATCAGAGCGGATTTTCCATACGATGAAGCGCGACGGGTTCATGGAAACGTTCGAGCAGATGGGGGCGACAGTCCTGGCGAATGCCTGCGGGCCCTGCATCGGCCAGTGGAAGCGGGCCGACGGAGTCAAGGGGAAGGCCGACTCGATCGTCAGCTCGTTCAACAGAAATTTCCCGGGCCGCAACGACGGCATCAGCGACACGCTGTCGTTTCTCGCGAGCCCTGAGGTGGTCACCGCCTATGCGCTGTCGGGCTCACTGGAGTTCGACCCTGTCAAACAGTCGCTCAAGGCAGCGGACGGTAAAGAATTCAAGTTGGATCCTCCTCAAGGAGAAGAACTGCCCGCCAGGGGGTTCGCCAAAGGCGAAGAAGGATATGTGGCGCCTGCGGAGAATGGAGAGAATCTGACGGTGGAGATTCCGCCGACCAGCGAGCGCCTCCAGTTGTTGCAGCCGTTCCCGCGGTGGGACGGTAAAGATTTCGATAAGCTTCCTCTTCTCATCAAGACCAAAGGAAAGACGACGACTGATCACATCTCTCCTGCCGGACCGTGGCTCAAGTATCGCGGTCATTTGGATAAGATCAGCGACAACATGTTTCTAGGCGCAAACAGCGCGTTCTCCTCCGAACCCGGCAAGGGCACCGATGTCTTGACCGGCGAATCCGGACTCACAATCGCCGCGATTGCACGACGGTACAAGGCCAAAGAGATCGGCTCGTTTGTGGTCGGCGATGAGAACTACGGCGAAGGGAGCAGCCGCGAGCATGCGGCCATGTCGCCTCGCTTTTTGAACGTGCGAGTCGTGTTGACGAAGAGCTTTGCGCGGATTCATGAGACCAACCTCAAGAAACAGGGCATTCTTCCGCTGACCTTTGCGGACCCGAAAGATTACGACAAGATCGAGCAGAACGATCGCTTGAGCGCGACGGGACTTAACGGCTTGGCGCCGGGAAAGCCGGTCACGGTGGCGATCCACAAAGCCGATGGCAGGACCTTGACGATCGAGGCCCATCACAGCATGACGGAACAGCAGATTGCGTGGTTCAAGGCTGGTTCGGCATTGAACGCGCTGAATTAATAAGATTTCAAAAAAGAGGACAACCATGACAACCACGGCATCCAAAATCATTTATACAAAAACCGATGAAGCGCCCATGCTGGCGACCTACTCCTTTCTTCCGATCATCAATGCCTTTACCAAAGCGGCCGGTGTGTCCGTCGAGTTGAGGGATATCTCTCTGGCAGGGCGAATCCTGGCCGTCTTCCCGGAATATCTCACGGCGCAGCAGAAGCAACCCGACGCCCTGGCTGAGTTGGGCGAACTTGCCAAAACCCCCGAAGCCAATATCATCAAACTGCCGAATATCAGCGCGTCGATCCCACAATTGAAGGCAACCGTCAAGGAACTGCAGAGTCAGGGCTACAACCTGCCCGACTATCCAGAAGATCCGAAGGACGACAAGGAGAAAGATATCAAGGCTCGGTATGACAAGATCAAAGGCAGCGCTGTGAACCCGGTGTTGCGCGAAGGCAACTCCGATCGTCGCGCGCCGCTCTCGGTGAAGAATTACGCCAAGAAGCATCCGCACAAAATGTCTCCCTGGAGCCCGGACTCCAAAACACATGTCGCGCATATGAAAGGCGGTGATTTCCGGTCGAACGAGAAATCCACGACAGTCCCGGCGGCCACGGAGGCGCGGATCGAATTCGTCGGGCAGGACGGCAAGACGACCGTGCTGAAGCCCAAAGTCGCCCTGCAGGCCGGCGAAGTGATCGACGCGACGTTCATGAGCAAGCGGGCCCTCCGCCAGTTTCTCGAGGAACAAATTGAGGACGCCAAGCGGCAGGGCGTGTTGTTCTCCCTTCACATGAAGGCCACCATGATGAAGGTCTCGGATCCGAAGATCTTCGGCCATGCGGTCTCCGTCTTTTACAAAGATGTTTTCGACAAACATGGCGCCACGTTCCAGAAGCTCGGCGTCGATCCGGACAATGGACTCGGCGACTTGTACATCAAGATCAAGACATTGCCTGATGATCAGCGCAAAGCCATTGAGGCGGATATTCAAGCCGTCTATCAGAAGCGGCCTCCGATGGCGATGGTCAATTCCGACAAGGGCATTACCAATCTTCATGTGCCGAGCGACGTCATTATCGATGCCTCCATGCCGCCCGTCATTCGCGATGGTGGCAAGATGTGGGGCCCGGACGGGAAGTTGGCGGATACCAAGTGCGTCATTCCCGATTCGAGCTATGCGCCGGTCTATCGCGAAGTCGTCGAGTTCTGTAAGAAGCACGGCGCGTTCGACCCCCGGACGATGGGAAGCATTCCCAACGTCGGTTTGATGGCGCAAGCAGCGGAAGAATACGGCTCACACGACAAGACCTTCAAGGCGCCGGCCAACGGCACGATGCGGGTGGTCGATGCCTCCGGCAAGACGTTGCTTGAGCACAAAGTCGAGGAAGGGGACATCTGGCGGATGTGTCAGGTGAAGGATGCGCCGATCCAGGATTGGGTCAAGCTGGCGGTGAATCGTGCCAAAGCCACCGGAGCACCGGCGGTCTTCTGGTTGAACAAAGAACGCCCGCATGATGCAGAACTGATCAAGAAGGTGAACCAGTATCTGAAGAGTCACGATACGAATGGGTTGGACATCCGCATCATGCCTCCGGCGGAAGCCACGCGGTTCTCGCTGGAGCGAATGATAGAGGGCAAAGATACGATCTCCGTCACGGGGAACGTCCTGCGCGACTACCTCACCGACTTATTCCCCATCCTCGAAATCGGTACCAGCGCGAAAATGCTGTCCATCGTCCCGTTGCTGAACGGCGGTGGGCTCTTCGAAACCGGAGCCGGCGGTTCGGCTCCGAAGCACGTGCAGCAATTCCAGGAGGAGGGTTATCTCCGCTGGGATTCATTGGGTGAGTTTCTCGCACTGGCCGCGTCCTTGGAACATTTAGCCAAGGCGTCGAACAATCAGGCCGCCAAGATCTTGGCCGACACGCTCGATCAGGCCAACGCGAAGTTCTTGGAGAGCAACAAATCACCGGCCCGCAAGGTCGGTGAGATCGATAACCGCGGCAGTCATTTTTATCTCGCCCTGTATTGGGCGCAAGCGTTGGCTCAGCAGACGCAGGATAAGAAGCTGGCCGAACGGTTCAGCAAGATTGCGAAGGATCTCGCGGACAATGAGTCCAAGATCACCAATGAATTGCTTGCGGCCCAGGGAAAACCGGTCGATATCGGCGGGTATTATCATCCGAGCGATGAGAAGGCGTCGAGAGCTATGCGCCCGAGCTCGACGTTGAACGCGATTGTGGACGCGTTTGCTTGAGTGAAGGGCCGGTCGACTGAGCCGCTGCTTCGGCGCGGCGGCTCGACCGCACTAAGCCTTACGCTGCTCCGCTGCGGAACTTGTTCTATCGGTCGCTTCACGGGATAGAACTTCGAACAGTCCTCGCGGTCCCAAGACGTGGACCGCAGCGTTTCGGCAAGTGCGGATCCCGAGCCTCTGCGCAAATCGCAACATGGCTCAGCGGACCAACCCTGAGTTGGGCAGGTGAGGAGAAATGGCTCAAGAAGATACCAACGTTATCGACCAACCCGAGGTGCTGAAGCCGCGGATGGTCACGGTTGAAATCGCCGGGAAGAAGTACGAAGTGCCGGAGGGTATTACGTTGATGAAAGCCCTCTGGTACACAGGACAAGAGGTCGTGCGCGGCGCCGGCTGTCTGGGGGGCTTCTGCGGAGCCTGTGCGACCTATTATCGGACCAAAGACGATCCCAAGGTCAAGACCTGTCTCGCCTGCCAGACCGCCGTGCAAGACGGCATGTCATTCTCCATGATGCCGCCATTCCCGGCCCGCAAGGCAACCTACGATCTTTCAACCTTGCAGGATCCCAAGCAGGATCTCTTTACGCTCTATCCTGAAGCGCCCCTCTGCCGAAATTGCAATGCCTGTACTGAAGCCTGCCCCCAAAAGATTGATGTCAGGGAAGGAGTATGGAAGGCGGTCTTCGGCGACTTCAAAGGTGTTTCCGAAATGTTCATGGACTGTGTGATGTGCGGGATGTGCACACCGGTCTGTATTGCGGACATTGCACCCAACTTGGTGGCGCTCTATGTCAGCCGAGCGCAGGGGGCTCACTTCACTGAGAAGCCTGAACGTTTGGATAAGCGGATTCGCGAAATTGAAAGCGGGAAGTACGACGATGAATGGCAACGCGTCTTGCACATGAATGATGCCGAGCTCAGCAAGGCTTGTGCGGAGCTCAAGTAAGGATCGTCCCTCTCAGGATCCCTTGTACAGTGGCTTCAACCTGTCCGGTTGCCGCTTAATCAAGTGAAGATTGACGCCGTCCAGCATGGATATTCATAAGCTTCAAGAAGTCGTCCACCGGACTCGGGATGCCCGCCGCAAGCAGACGTTGCCGAAGTACTCGCCGGCGGATCGCGATCACCTCATTAAGAAGTACCATCCGGACTTCCGTGAAAGCGCCTATCGACCGATCAAGTTCGGTCCCAATGCCGGGGAGATGACGGTACGGGAATTGGCCGCCCTGCTCGAGGGGGAAAGCCCGATTCCTGCCGACTTGGACCTCAAGCCGGACTACACGACCGATGTCTTGGTGATCGGCGGCGGGGGAGCCGGTTGTGCCGCGGCCCTGCACGCTCTGGCGCGAGGTGCGAACGTCATGTTGGCCACGAAGCTTCGTCTCGGTGATTCAAACACCGTCATGGCACAGGGTGGGATGCAGATTGCCGTGACAGACGAGGACTCGCCGGTTACGCATTTCCTCGACACTTTAAAGGGTGGTCATATGAAAAATGACCACAATCTTCTCAAGACAATGGTCGAGGAGGGGCCCTCGATCGCCAAGTGGCTCCTGAGTCTCGGTGTGTTGTTTGATCGCAATGCCGACGGGAATTTACACGTCAAGAAAGGCGGGGGAAGCTCCAAGCCGCGGCTGGTGACATGTTCCGACTATACCGGCCTTGAAATCATGCGCGTTCTGAAAGACGAGGTGTTGAATCGCAAGATTCAGTTGCTTGAGTTCTGTGCGGCGGTCGAGTTGCTCAGTGAAAATAGGACCTGCACGGGCGCCATCTTCAAGGATCTCGACAACAAACGATGGGTCGTGGTTGCCGCCAAGGCCGTAATCCTCGCCACGGGCGGTATTGGACGGCTCCACATTCAGGGATTTCCCACCAGTAATCACTACGGCGCGACCGGCGATGGGCTGGCGATGGCCTATCGGATGGGCGCGCGACTCATGCACATCGATACGTTTCAGTATCACCCCTCCGGGGCGGTGTACCCGGAGCAATTGATCGGCGCGCTCGTCACGGAAGGAATCCGTTCCGAAGGCGGGCAACTCGTGAACGCCAAGGGTGACCGGTTTGTCAACGAACTCGATACCCGCGATGTCGTGTCCTCCTCCATTATTCGAGAGTGCGAAGAGGGGCGCGGCATTCGCACGATGTCCGGCCGCATCGGCGTCTGGTTGGATACCCCTTTGCTCGAGATCGAACAGGGGCCCGGCACGCTGGCGAAACATTTTCCGGCCATGGTGTTGCAGTACGAGCGGTTCGGCATCGACATTGCCAAAGATCCCGTGCTGATTTATCCCACGCTGCATTATCAGAATGGCGGCGTCAAGATCGATGTGAATGGAGAATCCGACGTCAAGAATTTGTTCGTTGCGGGCGAAGCGTCGGGTGGCCTGCATGGCCGTAACCGTTTGATGGGCAATAGCCTGCTCGATTTAATGGTCTTCGGGAAGCGGTCGGGAACCACAGCGGCCTCAAGAGTCTCGTCGATGCAGCAAGGACGGTTGACGTTGGATCACTTGACCAAGTTTCGGTCGGAGTCGAAGCAGCACGGCGTCTCGTCGTCGGTCGTCTCGCCGATGGTGTTGCCGGCCTACGCGAGAAAAGAATAAGAGCGTATAGCTGATGGCCGATGGCGCATGGTCGGAACTAGACGGCCGAAAACGATCAGCTACACATTAATCTGTCTGTCATCAGCCATTAGCTCTTTGAGGTTACGATGAACGTTCATGAGTTTCAGGCAAAGCAATTGTTTGCGCAATATGGGATTCCCGTGTTGAGAGGGAAAGAGGTGAAGACCGAGCGTGCCGCTCAGCAATGGGCGGAGAAGCTCCAATCACCGGTCTATGTCGTGAAGGCACAAATCCATGCCGGCGGTCGTGGAAAAGCCGGCGGCGTCAAGCTCACGAAGGAGCAAGCAGAGGTGCCGGGCCTTGCCAAAAACTTATTGGGCAAAGTGCTGGTCACGCACCAGACCGGTCCGAAAGGCCGGAAGGTACGGCGGTTGTTGATCGAAGAAGGAGCCAATATCGCCAAGGAACTCTATCTCAGTCTGTTGGTTGATCGAGACACCGGATGGGTCGTCTTTATCGCCAGCACCGAAGGTGGGATGGAAATCGAGGAAGTGGCGGAGCGGTCTCCGGAAAAACTCATCAAGGAAGCGATTGATCCCGCTGTGGGATTCCAGGGCTATAACGGGCGAAACATCGCCTTCGGGCTGGGATTGCATCACATCGAGCCCGCGGTGCTGAATCCGTTCGTTCAGATGTTGGGAAATCTCTACCGTTTCTTCATGGAAAAGAATTGCGCATTGGTCGAGATCAATCCATTGGTCATCACGAAGGAAAAGACGTTGCTCGCGCTCGACGGCAAAGTCTCCTTCGACGACAACGGTTTGTTCAAGCATGCGGACGTGCAGGCGATGAGAGATTTGAATGAGGAGGAACCGCTGGAGATCGAAGCCGGCAAGAACAATCTGAATTATGTGAAGCTGGACGGCAACATCGGCTGTATGGTCAATGGAGCCGGACTCGCCATGGCGACCATGGATGTCATCAAACTGGCCGGCAGCGAACCGGCCAATTTTTTAGACGTGGGCGGTGGGGCGACAAAAGAGACGGTCGCGGCGGGTTTTAGAATTCTGCTAAAAGACAGGAATGTGAAAGGCATTTTCATCAACATTTTCGGAGGCATCGTCCGCTGTGAACGCATCGCCCACGGGGTGATCGAAGCGGCCAAGGAAGTGAAGATCAAGGTGCCGCTCGTGGTCCGACTGCAGGGTACGAATGCGGAAGAAGGGCGCACATTGCTCCAGCACTCGGGGTTGCAACTGGAAGTGGCGGATGATTTGTGGGAGGCGGCACAGAAGATTGTGGCGATGACGGGGAAGAAGCAGAAGAAAGCTGAGGTAGCAGTGTGAGGAGGCGGGTCCTGTCGCCGACCACCCCGGCCGTCCTCGCTCCACCCAACCCCCAGTGGGACCCTTCCGCTGCGGGCGGCCTGGGGCCCTGGTCACCGCCACCCGCCACAAGCCAGACCGCCATCATTCGGCGAGTTCCTTTGAAATGCGACAGGGCTTCCCGTCAATAAAGAAGGGACTAGAGACATAAAGAACAGGGAGTGCGGGATCCGAACCTCCG
>DATFFC010000010.1:0-3429 GCA_035250505.1 Nitrospiraceae bacterium
GTCGGTTAACCGCCATGTGCCGAGCCGCGCGGCCGCTTCCCGAATGGCAATCAGCTCCGCATGAGCGGTCGGATCTTGCCACTGTTCCCGGCGGTTATACGCCTTGGATACCACGTCGGTTTCGACAACGATGAGCGCCGCGACCGGCACTTCTCCGTCCGTGGCTGCTTGCCGGGCAAGATCCAACGCCATCCGCATGTAATGTGAGTCTCGCTCCATAGGCCCACCGCCGTCGGATAGCATGAGGACCACCTGTCGGCGGCCGTACGTGGGATCGCGGCTGCCTGACCGAGGCACACGTGGCTCGGTCAAGAGATCTGGCCGATCAGATACATTGAGCCGGTTGGTTGGGGTCGGCCCCCTGTCGGTTCCACCGTAATCGCCACCTGTTTCAATCTCGAAAGGTTTCGTATCTCCTTGATCATGAGCCGGCCCTTCCGCCCCGAGTCAAGTGTGAAGAGACCCAGGCTTGCCGGTCGTTCGTCGATTCCCCACACCTGATAGACCGTGCCGGGCGGCAGCTCGGGGAGGTCGAACGTATAGAACCAGGCCTTTCTCCCAGCGGGATCAAGAAGTACCAGACCGCCGGCTTGCTTGGCCCCCTCGGTCCCCGCCAACGTCACGACTTTGGCATAGGGCTGCTTCAAGAGAGCGGTCATGTCGTCCTGTCTCGTTCCGGCACGCTGGAGCGAGGTCTCGCGTTGCGCGAGTTGAGTCCGAAGATCGTTGATCTCGGCCTCGCGTTGAACGATCTGATCCCTGAGCTCGGTGAGGTCGCTTCTCCGCAGCTCGAGTTCGTCGCGCAGTTGCTTGGCGCCTTCGTCGCGGGCCTTGATGTCCCGTTGGAGGGTCGCCACTTGGGCTGCCTCCTGTTGGAGCTTCTCTTCGAGTTGCGTGAGCCGGCCGGCCTCCCCAGCCGACCGGATAGACGTCTCCCAAGCAAGATAGGCGGCACCTCCGACGACCGACGCAAGTAAAACCCAGAACGCCAGCCGGAACTGCCACGAGCGGTTGGGTGCAAGCGGCGGAAAGAGATGATTCATCCACTCTCCCGGCTCCAAGCTGGGTTTCCGGGTTTGCTTCACTTCCTCCGTCGGAGGAGCAAACGGATTACGGGCGGCGAGGAGAGCGGCCCTTAACCGGTCCGGCGGCGGCACCGGCGTGAGGGCGAACGGTAAGAGAGCCGCCACACCCTGATAATCTTTCAACGCCGCATGACAGGTCGCGCAACCTGAGAGGAGATGAGCTTCCAGAGCCTGGCGTTCAGGCCGCTCCAAAGCGCCTGCGGCGTACAGAGGGACGGCCTCTTCAAGTTCTTCGTGGGTCATCCTGGATGGCTCTGTTCCAAGGTGGATTGAAGTAAGGCGCGTAGCTTCACCATGGCGAGTTTAATCCTCGTCTTCACCGTCCCCAGCGGCTGGTGCAATTTCGTCGCGATCTCTGTATGTGACAATCCATTATAGTAAGCCAGCTCGATGGCTTCCCGTTGCGCCGCCGGCAACTCCGCAACGGCTTTGGCTATCGTAAGCCGCAATTCCCGATCTTCTTTGGTCTCGGGTAACACCGAAGCATGATCGTCAATGTCGGATGTGCCGGCAGGACGGACTGTATCGATTCCGCCTTGAGCCGCCTGAGACCCTTGCGATGCGCCGGAACGGACGCGCTCGATCGCCCTGCTACGTGTCAACGTGACGAGCCATGCGACGGGAGTGCCCCGGCCCACGTCATAGCGAGCGACTTTGCGCCATACTTCGAGATAGACATCTTGGAGGAGTTGGGCGGCTTCGTCGCGATTGCCGAGGATTCGATGGGCCAACGTGAAAAGCAGCACACTGGACTGGTCGTAGAGCTGCCCGAATGCGTCAAGATCTCCCTTCGCGACACGCGAAAGAAGCTTGGGATCGATAACTGCAACCTGTCGTGAAGCGGCGTCCATCAGGGGATCGTGCAGGTCGTCCGGCCTCTTGCCTCTCGATGCAGGCCCAACTATAGCATTCTATGCGGGATTCGCCAAAAGGATGCGTGTTTGGCTCGGTCGAGAATGCAATGGGTGAACCGCGCGTGCCCAGGAGGTAGGGGCTGCGATTCACTGAAGATAGGGCTGTAGAAACGAGGCGGCCTCGCTCGCCCCTGTCGGTGCCGGCGCCGGATGGCGGGGAGGCGGTGCCTGTCCGGCAGCGGTCAGGCCGTCCGTCCATCTGCCGGCCATAAAATCTTCCATGCTGAGTTCGGCGCCGCGGCCGTGCCGATGGAGATAATCCACGAGCACCTGCTCGTCGGCGAAGTGATACCGCCTCACATAGACGACCGGAGTTTGCAACGCGACGGCTTCCACGATCGTGCCATACCCCGGTTTCGTCATAATGAGGTCGACCGAGGACAGCAGGCTATGGAAGGGCCACGCGAGATCCTTGATCGACTGCACCCTCATCAATCCGGACGGCACGGCCGCGTCGACGAGAAACCGGAACGGGGGCATGGAATCCAGTAATGAGTAGGGCAATTCGTGTTGAGCAATGCCGCCGAACCCGACCAGCACGAGGCGCTCGGACTCGGGAACATGCAGGGCGGCTCGGAGGTCGCCTGGCCGGGGCGCGTGCGGCTCGCAAATCGCTTCGACATCCACGACTTTCCGGAATGCCTTGACCGGAACGCCGGGCGAAGGACGAATGAGGCATTCCGCGCCGGCGTACGCCTCCCGAATATGCTGAATCATTCCGTGCTCTTCGGCGTCGCCCGGACGGGCGTAGAACTCCAGCACGACATCCCACGACAGAGAACAAAGCGCCACCGTCGGTACCCGGGCCGCGGCGCCCGCAGCCGTCGCCATATGGGAAATGTCGGAGAGCACCAGGGCAGGAGCGGCTCGCTGGATTGCCGCGGCCTCGCGCGCGACCCGCTCGTCCCATTGTGAGTGAAACCGCCGGTGTGCTTCCCATGTCGCGGGGACATCGATGCGAAGCGGCCCGCGCTGGATGCAACCGATGTCTTGCTGCGCGGGAGTCAGCCGCCAGGGAATCTTGAGGCGCGGTTGAAAAAAAGAAGCGGGCACCGAGGTGTTCAGCAGGGCGGTGACATCCCGGAGACGCCGGCCGAGCTCGTTCAACACGGGAACGACTTGCGCGGCATGGCCGAAGCCATGGCCGGAGATGGAGCACCAGATCAGCGGCAAAGGACCGTGAACCTTCCGACCATCAGCTATTAGAGAAATCCGATTCCATGGGAGCGATGTTGTATTGAAGCTCGAGATCGAATTCGTCGATCAGTTCATTGGCGGCCTCGCGGCCTAAATCTGAGCGGACTTCGTTGATAACCAGTTCGATCGCCATGGCTGCATGTTGGCCGTATTGCGTCATGGCCGATTCGATCCGCTGTCTGGCGTCTTCCAGTCTCATGGTGTGGTCTCCAAGTCGGTTCCTATCCCAGCGT
>DATFFC010000011.1:0-10016 GCA_035250505.1 Nitrospiraceae bacterium
AGTCCCAGCCGAGTATCATGATGGAGTGCCGCGCCCGGATCGCCGCTTCACGGAAGGCGCGAAAATAGGCGTCTCCGTCGATCAAGAACGCGACACGATCCGCCGTCTCGACTCGCCAGCAATTGCGGCTTGGCTCGAATAAAGAATGAGTCATCGCTCCGGTCATGCGATCCGCGGCGGGTTCCATTTTATCGATCGGCCGCATGAGGCCTCCGCCGGCGAGAGACATCTCCCCGCGTAGGTGCGCCCTCGCCGCATGAGGCGCACTGTCTGAAAAAACCGATCACAGTGGGATGAAAGGAAGGCTCGACTGCTCGGCAGACCTGCTTCGCGCGCCATCTCATGGACGGTCATCAGACTCTGCAAAGAAAGTGCCTCTTCCATCCCCAATCGTTGCCTGGCCGATCGCCGAGAACAAACTCCAGTCGCCGTTGCTATCCCTGCATGATACCGAACTGACGGATGGTTTGTCCTTTCTCCGAGACATCGTGTCTTCCCGTCATCGCGCGCGGCTGACCTTCATTGCCCCTGGTGCACGCGGCGCACGCAGTGATGCGCTCGCCGGGTATTCTGGGGGTTGATGAATTCTTCGACTTAAAGGGCCTGTATTTTGCACCCCCTTTTCTGTTGATCGCATGCGGTCGTGGCGGCGTCTGCAGCAGAAGCACTGTCGCGCCCCTGCGGCTCCGATTTTGACATAGGATCTAAACTAAAAAAGGTTGCGATGAGTCGGGCGTTCGGACCGAAAACAGAAGAACCACCGGGCATCTCCACAGTGGAATTGGCGTCGTCGGACAGCCTCGTGAATGTCGAGCGCGGTTCCATCTATTTCATTGGAACAGCCACTATGCTCATCCGGTACGCCGGCTTCACGATCCTCACCGATCCAAATTTTCTCCATCAAGGCGAATACGTGCGGCTCGGGTACGGCCTGCGGTCTCGACGGCTGACCAGCCCGGCCATCCCGTTCGAGCAGTTGCCTCCCTATGACCTCGTGCTGCTGTCACATTTGCATGAAGATCACTTTGATCGCCGGGTTGAGACTTTGCTCGACCGGGGCACGACAATCGTGACAACCGACCACGCCGCGGTTTCGCTTACCGGAAAGGGGTTCCGGCATAGCATGGGACTTGCGACATGGCAAGAGCTCTCGTTGTTCAAATCGCCCTTGTCCGAGTTTCAACAGGAAGTCAAAGCCGCCGGATGGGACGACCGTGTCCGATATCTGAAGCATGGCGAAACCTATAACTTTGAAGTGCCGGCTCCGGCCGTCATGAAATTCTAGAATCACCAAGGAGGTTTATGCCTAAGCAACAACAGCCGCCCCAGCAACAGGACCGCCGCCCGGGGCTGGAATCTGAGATGACTCCGGCGCCGAAATCAGAAGACCGCAAACACCACGGTGCGGGAAAGCTGAAGGGCAAAGCTGCGTTGATCACGGGCGGTGACAGCGGCATCGGCAGAGCGGTCGCCATTGCGTTCGCCCGGGAAGGCGCGGCCGTCACGATTGTGTATCTGGATGAGCACAAGGATGCCGAAGAAACTAAGCGACTGGTGGAGAAGGAGGGAGGTCGTTGTCTAACCATAGCAGGCGACGTGGGCACCGTCGACTGTTGCCGGGACAGTGTCGACCGAACACTGCGCGAGTTCGGCCGATTAGACATCCTGGTGAATAACGCGGCTGAGCAACATCCGCAGGACAGCATCGAGTTGATCTCGCCGCAACAGCTCGAGCGGACATTTCGGACGAATATCTTTTCCTTTTTCTATATGACGCAGGCCGCATTGCCTTACCTCGGCGACGGCGCTTGCATCATCAACACCACCTCGGTTACGGCCTACAAAGGCAGCGGCCATTTGTTGGACTACTCGTCCACCAAGGGCGCGATCGTGTCATTCACCCGGTCGTTGTCTCAGGCACTTGCGGAGAAGCACATCCGGGTCAATGCCGTTGCACCCGGCCCCATCTGGACACCACTCATCCCTTCGACCTTTCCGTCGGACAAGGTCAAGACCTTTGGCTCTGATGTTCCCTTGAAACGGGCTGGCCAACCGGAGGAGGTCGCGCCGAGCTATGTTTTTCTCGCCTCGGACGACGCCTCCTATATGACCGGCCAGGTGCTTCATCCCAACGGCGGCACGGTCATCAACGGCTAAGCAAATCCAATTCACACTCCGGAGGCTCATAACAAAGGAGGCTCTTATGCCACGACGCACTTCTGGCTCGACAGCATCCGCTAAAAAAACCAAGAAACAGGGATCACTCGACGCGGTTGCAATGCTGAAAGAGGATCACCGCGAGGTCGAGAAACTCTTCGAGGAATTCTTGTCGAACCACAACGAAGAAACGGCCCGGCAGATCTTCAAGGAGCTTGAAATCCACGCGGCGCTCGAAGAAGAGCTGGTCTATCCGGCCCTCCAAAAGGAAGGGGACCTGGGAGAACTGGCCGCGGCGGAACAGGGTGACGAGGTCCTAGACCAGGCGGAAATGGTCGAGGATGACGAGGACGAGGAAGAGGAGGACGAGGAAACAGCAGAAGAGATCGGTGAAGATATCATCGCCTCAGCGTATGAAGATCATCAGTCCGTCAAAGAACTTATTCAACGGCTGAAAGGGCTTGATTCGAGCGGGAGCGATTTCCAACAAGGCATGGTGGAACTGCAGGAGATGGTCAAAGACCATGTTTCGGAAGAGGAAGACGTCCTCTTGCCCGAGGTCCAGCTCAAGGTCGATACCAAGGCACTCGCCACGCAAATGCAGGAACGCAAGCAGGAACTCATCTCATCATGACTGCTTAACTGAGAAGGACCGAAGCATGACACGGAATCGCATGGGAGCCCGGCAATCGGGCGCGCGGACGGATAAGTGAACAACCGTCACGGTGGAATCTGTCCGAGTCATCGGCGTCATCGGATGGATTCCCGGCCGGCGCTGGGCAACGCGGTTCCCGGCGCTCAGGCCCACCTTCAACGCGACGTGATACGAAGCGGCGACGGGGGGACATCATGCCGATACTCTCTCAAGAAGAATTACGATCAGTCATAGCCGCCGGAGAAGGACCGGCCGTCTCTATTTTCTTACCGACCCATCGGGCGGGCCCGGACATCCGCCAAGATCCGATTAGGCTGAAGAATCTCCTCAAACGAGCGGAAAGCGAGTTGATCCGGGAAGGCATGCGCCCGGCCGATGCCGGAGAGTTCCTGGCTCCGGTCACCCGCCTCCTGGACGATACGGCGTTTTGGCGTCATCAAGCCGAAGGATTAGCCCTATTCCGCTCGCACAACGCGTTCCGGCTCTATCGTGTTCCACTCAACGTCCAGGAATTCGTCACGGTCTCCGACCGGTTCTACATCAAGCCGCTCTTGCCCCTGCTGATCAATGACGCACGGTACTATGTCCTCGCGTTGAGCCAGAAAGCGTTCCGCCTGCTGGAATGCTCGGGCGAGCATGTCCACAATGTGGAGCTGCCCGGCGTGCCGCAAGGCGTGCAGGAAGGCCTCGCCATCGGTCCGGCGCCGGAATTCCAGCGATATACACTTCCCGTCGGCGGCCCGCACGGAGGACGGCTACACGGGCATGGAGTCGGGGTGGACGATGCGGACGTGACGAATCTGACTCGATACTTTCATCGGATCGACGACCGCCTAGAGGACATCCTCAGAGAAACCGATGCCCCCTTGATTCTCGCTTGCGTGGAGTACTTGTCCCCCATCTTTCGAGAGGTCACACGTTACCGCCATATTCTGGGGCCGATTATTTCCGGCAATCCCGACGGGCTCACGGATAAGGAGCTGCAACAGAAGGGCCGGCTGATCGCGGAACCGTATTTTCGGCAGACCCGCGATTTGGCAGCCGCTCAATATTACGAAGGCATCGCCAAAGGCCGTGCGTCCAATTCCCTGGCCGACATCCTTTCGGCCGCGGGGCAGGGCCGGGTTGCGAGTCTGTTCATTCCATTGGGGGTACGCCGCTGGGGTCGTTTTCAATTCGACCGTTTCTCGCTGGCAGAACATGAGGAAGAACAGCCCGGCGATGAAGAGCTCTTGGATCTTGCCGCCGTGCTCACACTGACGCACGGCGGCGCCGTCTACGGCGTCGCACCGGAGGAGATCCCGGGGCGGCAGTTGCTTGCAGCGGTGTATCGGTTCTGAGACAAAGTGGAATCTGGTGATGTGGTGATATTGGTGAATTTTGGAAGTCCACTTCACTAATTCAACATCATCAAAATGAACTTTTCAGGAGGAGAGAGCGAAATTTGGTGATTCCCCGAAATTGGCGATCCGACGAAGTCATTTACTTCACCAATCATCAAATCATGACATCATACTTGGTGGGAGGCTCATATGGATTTGCAGATCGAAGGCCGTCATGTCGGGGTGACACCCGAATGGAGAGCCGACATTGAATCGCGGGTGGCGGACCTGTATCCGGGCCGGGATATCACTCATGTTCGGGTCACCTTGAACAAGCAGGAGCATCGCAAACCTGAAGACTCATGCGATGTCCTGATCGTCGTTCAGATTCCAGGCCACACCATTACGGCCCGCAAGCAGGAGAACAGTTTCGACGAAGCGCTTCGCGACGCGTTTGCCGCGATGAAAACGGAACTGGACAAAATCCGCGAGAAACGCGCGTCGCATGAAGTCCGTATGAGCGCGCCGCCCGAACGAGGCATCGTCGCCAGGCTGTTTCGGGATGAGGGCTATGGATTCATCGCCATGGAAAACGGCACAGAGGTTTATTTCCATCGAAATGCCGTCCATGATCTGACATTCGAAGAACTCGAGGACGGCATGGAGGTGAGCCTCAACATCGAACCGGGAGAAAAAGGTCCGCAGGCAACGACGGTCAATCCCGTCCCGTCAGTCACCGAACTCTATGGCAACAAAGGATCGACGTCCTAGGAAGAGAAGAGCTGATAGCAGATGGCTGGTTGCAGATGGCGAACGAAGGGAGTAGATGCTCTTCTCGATCGGCATTTTTGTCCGTCGTAGACAAGCTGTCTCGTCCGTTTTCCATTCGAACTCCAATCCCGAATTGAACAGCGCAATTTCACAAGGCTTATTCAACCGGCACATGGTTCGCATCTTGCTAAGCAGAAAAAGAGGCGCGAGGGCGGATAACCATGAAATATTGCGAGCATTCGTGAAAGGAGGAAACACCTATGCCCGAACATACGAGGATCAATAAAGCGATTATGGCAGGGACCTTCGCCCTGTCGCTGATTGCCATCGGCGGTGCATACGCAGAACATCTGGACATCCAAGACCCCCCGGTCCGTAACAGCGACTTAAGCGGCGGCTTCTACAATGACGGTTACACTATTGATAACTGGTTCTACGACTTCTACGAATTCCCGGGAGATCGAACGGACACTCGGCTCAACGATCCGGCTCGGGTACGTGAGGCGCCGCCCATGACCCGATCGGAGATCGATCGCCTGGCCGATGCCGCGCGCCCGCTCCCGGCCAGTCGTGGATTTGTGCGGCCCAGCACGGCCGATACTGCATACAGCCGGTATTACGATGAGCCATGGTTTTACGAACAGCGGGATCCCGCCTACACAATGCCGATGACCACTGCGCGAAGCGAATCCGTTCGCCCAGCCGCGCGCGACGAAGAATACGTCAAGGGGACCGTCCGAGGTCTGAAACAAATCCGCAACAGGCAGAGCGGCGGGCAAAACACAGTGGCACTCGTGGGATTGAATGACGGCCGCAGGATCATCGCCGACCTGGGTCCGACTCGAGAGACATTGAACTTCGCCTTCACTCAAGGCGATAGCATCAAAATAGGCGGCCAGAGAGAAACCATCGGTCCGTACTCTGTGCTGATGGCTCATGATATCCAATCGGGCGCCAATCGGGTGCGACTGCACCGCGACACCACGTGGCGTGAAGCGGATTATCGGCAAGTCGACGGGCGTATCGATCAATTCCGCGATATCAGGGTGCGGCCGAGCGGTCAACTGCATCGTGCCGCGGCTGTTCGGACCGATGACGGCCGCTTCGCCATTGTGGACATGGGGCCGAGCCCGGCGGAAAACGTCCCGGCCAATGCGGCGCCCGGTGATCGAATCGTCGCCACCGGGCAGGTCGTGCATGTCGGGAACTACCCTGTGTTGTTGGCCGATCGGATGTCCATCAACAACGGCTTGCCGGTGCGGGTCGTCAGGTCCGACTCCGAGTATGTCGAGCCGATCCAGCGACCCTTTGAAGCTTCACAGTCGGAAAGCGCCACGGACCCCACGTGCGTGGGCGGCGGTTGCGAGTCCGGGACAGTCGGCAGATCGACGCCGAGAGACCCGCTGAGCAACGCCACGCCCGGTACGACAGGGTCGGCAGGCCGTTAGTCGCGCAGGGCCCGGGCGGGCGGCTGTTCAGCCGCCCGCCACACCAAGCTTCGCTTGAGCCGCCGCGTTCGATCAAATCGCGGCGGAGAGGTTCTTGGCCATCGACTTAACGGTCAGGCTCCTCGCAGTAGCGAATCCGCCGATTGCAGCAGACACGTTCATGAATAATGTGGCCTAGACGCGGGAGGTCCACCATGATCGGATGGATCATCTTCGGCTTGCTCGTCGGGATCGTGGCAAAACTGTTGATGCCGGGACGCGATCCCGGCGGATTTATCATCACCATCTTGCTTGGAATCGGGGGCGCCCTGATGGGGGGCTACATCGGCCGATTCTTCGGCTGGTACGGTGAGAACGAGCCCGCCGGATTTATCATGGCGGTCGCTGGAGCGCTGGTGCTCCTCATCGGGTATCGATTTCTCGCTGAGCCGCGGCAAGCGTAAATTTACCCGGGATCTCATCCAGACAATCTGTCCATTCACAGACAACTTGCATACCGGCGGGGCTGTCTGTGTGCCCGCTCTCCATTCTTTCCCTTCACTCAGAGCTCGATTTGCTTCCGATTACCGAACCCATGTGGCTCGTTCGCATGGCCCTACATTTGCACATCCCGCCAATCACTCGACGAACGGAACGACGACGCCTATGACGCCATGACGACGACACGGACCAACAAGACCGACCGGACGAGGCCGGCCCGCCAAGAGAAGCCGGATCCGACGGACAACCTCGCAGCGGGACTATTGCTCGATAATCAGGAGGATGATATGGCACATCTACGACGCGGACTCCGTACTTCTACAACTTCATCAATCACTGGACACGAGCGGTATCGACCGAATACGCAGGATATGGATTGGGCGGAGGAGCGAGCCTCCTACCACAACCGCAATGTGGGAGAGACCGAGCGATTCGTGTCCGGCATGGTCGGCGGCACGCTCGTACTCAGGAGCCTCATGCGGCCGTCTTTCTTGGGAGGACTTGGTGCGCTGATCGGCATAGCGCTGGTGCACCGAGCCGTCACGGGACGCTGCGCCGTCTACGGCTCACTCGGGATCGATACGTCCGACGATCAGGATACTTCCACCCTCGGCCGGCATAAGGTGCGCACGGATCGCGCCGTCAAGATCGAGCAGTCGATCACCATCGGACGCTCTCCTGAAGACCTCTATCGATACTGGCGCCGGCTGGAGAACCTGCCGAAGGTCATGAGCCATGTCCGGTCCGTGGAGACCGTCAACGACCGGCTCTCTCATTGGGTGGTGGATACGCTGCCAGGGGCGCCGTCCGTAGAATGGGACGCCGAGATTATCAATGAGGTCGAACCCGAACGGATCGGCTGGAGAACGCTTCATGGCGCAGCCGTGGAACACGCAGGGTCGGTCGAGTTCCAGCCAATCGGGGACGGCGCAAGCACGAAAGTCACCGTGACGTTGCAATACGATCCCCCGGCCGGCCCGGTCGGCGCCGCAATCGCCAATTGGATCGGACAGGATCCGAACAAGAAAATTGCCCAGGATCTGGCGCGATTCAAGCAGGCGATGGAGGAAGAATCGGGCGTAAGAAGCTGACAGCCTGGGAATTTTCGAATCTCGAATTCCGAAGTAAAAATTCACATTTGGGATTTAGAGTTTGGAACTTCTCCAGTGTTAGCTCGACGTTTCAAATTTCGAACATCGAATTTCGAGTGTTCAAGGAAGGGTTCTCCACATGAACGAGACGACGTCCGGCGAACGAATCGAACGACTGCGCCAACTGTTGCTGGCGCGCCGTCAGGAAGTCCAACAGCAAATCGACGCGCTGCTCGCGCAGCACCGCGCCGACCAGACGCGCTTGCGTGAGGAATCGGTCGCGGATACCGAGGATCTCTCGACACAAAACAGCAACAGCCATCAACAACTCTCCATCCTGGAGGTGCGCAATCAGGTGCGCCTCCAGCTCGACGGGGCCTTGCAACGGTTAGACGAGGGCGCGTACGGCCTCTGCGAGGATTGCCGGAGGCCGATCAGCGAAGAACGCCTCAAAGCGCTCCCATTCGCCCGCCGCTGTATCGACTGTCAGCGGCATGCCGAGTTGCTGGAGCAGATTGAAAAGAAAGAGGACCGGGAAGACATCTGACCGACCGCCTTGATTATTCATCGGCGAGTAGGCACTGACTTATCCGGTCCAAGGAACCTACGATGAGCGGAGAAGAAATCCGGTGCTGGTACAAGAACGCGGTGTTCTATGGCCTCGACGTCGCCACGTTTCAGGATTCCAACGGAGACGGCATCGGAGATTTTCCGGGTCTCTGCCGGCGGCTGGACTATCTTGCGGATCTCGGCGTCACCTGCATCTGGCTGCTCCCGTTC
This sequence comes from Nitrospiraceae bacterium, assembly GCA_035250505.1. Lineage (GTDB taxonomy): Bacteria > Nitrospirota > Nitrospiria > Nitrospirales > Nitrospiraceae > DASSBQ01. The sequence continues at coordinate 8,705 of DATFFC010000011.1, forward strand.
TTTCCGACACCGGACCGGGACAACGGCTATGATGTGATGGATTACTTCTCCGTCGATCCCAAGTTCGGCACCTTCGACGACTTCCTCACGTTCGTCCGCAGTGCCGGGGAACGAGGCCTCCGGGTGATGATCGATTTGGTCATGGATCACACGTCCGACCGGCACCCCTGGTTCCAAGCGGCCAGGCGGGACCGGAACTCTCGGTACCGCCGCTATTACGTATGGACGGACGCGCCGCCGCCGGTCGAGCCGGGGAAACAAAACATCTTCCCCGGCGAGGAGAACAGCGTCTGGACGTACGACGAGGTCGCGGGACAGTATTACTATCATCAGTTCTACCATTTTGAGCCCGATCTGGACGTGGCGAACCCGGACGTCCGGGAAGAGATCAAACGGGTCATCGACTACTGGCTGTCGTTCGGCGTGTCGGCGTTCCGGGTCGATGCCGTCTCCCACATGATCGAGCTCCATCAGACCATGCCGCCCGTGGCCTCGCACGATCCCCATTACATCCTGCGCGAATTGCGCGCCTATACGTCGGCCCGGCGGGAGGACTGCGCCCTCCTCGGGGAAGCGGACGTGGAGCCCCAGGAACTGCGGAAGTTCTTCGGCGACGGCGATGAGATGCACCTGCTCTACAATTTCCTGTTGAACAATTTCTTGTTTCTTACGTTCGCGACCGGTCAAGCTGAACCGCTACAACGCTGCCTCAGGATGCTGCCGTCTCTTCCTGAAAACGGACAATGGGTCAACTTTCTCAGGAATCTCGATGAACTCGATTTGGAACGGCTGAGCGATCAAGAGCGCGAACTGGTGTATCGGGCATTTGCGCCGGATGACAACATGAGGATTTTCGGTCGAGGTATTCGCCGCCGCCTGGCGCCGATGCTGAACGATCGGCGCCGGCTGGAAGCGGCCTTCAGTCTGCTCCTTTCGCTTCCGGGAGCGCCGCTGCTGGTCTATGGAGACGAACTCGGGATGGGCGACGATCTGTCGCTCGAAGGCCGGAATGCGGTGCGCACGCCGATGCCATGGTCGCGTGACCGACAGGCCGGATTCTCCACCGCTCCTCGCGAAGCGCTGCCTGCGCCGGTGATCTCCTCGGGCCCATTCGGCTATAAACACGTCAATGTCGCCGATGCCCAGGCCGATCCGGATTCTTTTCTGAGCCGGATGAAGCGCCTGATCGCGGCGCGGCGCCAATGTCCGGAATGGGGGTGGGGCTCTTGTCATGTGGTCCAGACGGGAGAGCCGGGCATCTTTGCGCATCGCACCGAATGGAAAGACCGCCGCGTTCTGGCCGTTCACAATC
>DATFFC010000012.1:0-7481 GCA_035250505.1 Nitrospiraceae bacterium
CAGGCTTGATGCCCACAATTCTTTGGATAATTAATGGTGGGGCTTGGCGTGGTTTTCACGTTCGTATCGGCATCTTCGGCCAGCGCGATGATATTGGTTCCGGCTCCGGCCGTCAAGGCGTGGGAGTGCGCCTTCTATGCCGCCGTGCTCTTCCGCCGGCTTGCCTTCGCGAATTCCTCGACCATTGCCCGGTTGAATGCGGGAAGATCATCGGGCTTGCGGCTCGATATCAGCCCCCTATCGACGATCATCTCCTGATCCACCCAGTCCGCTCCCGCGTTCCTGAGATCGGTCTGAAGCGAGGGATAGGACGTAATCCGGCGGCCCCGGACCACCCCCGCATCGATCAATGTCCAGGGTCCATGACAGATCACCGCAACCGGTTTCTGTGCCGTGAAGAATGCTTTCACGAATGCAAGGGCGCGATCGTTCCGGCGCAGTTTGTCGGGATTCATCACGCCGCCCGGCAGGACCAGCGCGTCGTACCGATCCGGGTCTGCCTGGTCGAGCGGGTCATCCACCGGGATCTCATGACCCCATTCGGTATGATTCCAGCCTTTGACCTTTCCTTTGGCGGGCGAGACGACGCGCACTGCGGCGCCTGCCTGCTCCAGCGCCTTGCGGGGTTCCGTCAGCTCCACCTGTTCGAACCCGTCCGTCACGAGAATTGCGATGTTTTGGTTCTGTAACGCTTGTGTCATGCTGTGCTCCTTTGGATCGATGGAAGTAAGGGGCCGGCTCAGGCGTGGCGCCTGAGCCGGCCCTGTTGTCTCGCTCGAGGACACTGGGCGCTCACCAGGACACGGCCGCCTCATGGGACACGGCCCGCTCACAGGACACTGGGTGCTCACCGACTCGCACCCGTGCGCAAACATGAGACGATTTATTCATCGTCTCGCGCACCTTCACGTCGCGGCGGCTTCGTTCAAGCAGGTCTGCTCCATCAGATCCCGGATGGTTTTCAGATGGAGATCCTCCTCGGCGAGTGCGCGCTTGAAGCTTGCCGCCATGTCCTTCTGGCCGAATTCCTCGGCGAGCGTGATCAAGAGGGCCCATCCATCATGGTCCGCCAGTTCCGCGATATGGATCGCATGCAGGCTCTGCGCGACCGAGGTTCTCGGATCGGTGATGACTTGCATGAGCCCGCTCGAGGCGACCGCGTTGACATCCGCCCCGGGAGTCTGCGCGGTGGGGTCGGCCCCCAGCGTCTTCATCGCGTCCCACACCAGCGCAAAGTGCCGCGCCTCCTGGTCGCGAAATTCGCGGAGTTGCTCGACCGGAAGCCCGTCGGCTTCGTCCGCGCGGATGAGACATTTGCCGAGCAAAGCGTCGTACAACCGCGTGCCGGTCCGTTCGAACGCCAGCCGCGCGCCCAGCTTGTCGAGCAAGACCTCCGGTTTTCTGCCCATGAGCTTCTGCATGCCGGTCTTGGCCGCGCCTTTGAGCGAGCCGGGAACGGGCACGGTGCCGATCGGTTCCGCCTCCTTGAGATAAGGGGCACGGTAAGAGGCCAGCGTGCGTTCGTCTCCGTCCGAGCTCGGCCGGGCCGCGTTCACTCCGCTCAGCAGCTCCTTGATGTCGATCGGGGACATGTCGATGCCGGTTCGATTCATTCCGCTGTCCGTCGGGTTCTTCATACGGCCACCTTCACTTTCTGGGTCAATTCCGTCCCGGGCGCCCAGCGATATCCGGCTGCGACGGTCTCGGTCGGCGAACCTTCTGAATTCATCTGGCGACGATAGGCCAGCGAGCGCTCCGGCTCACGGCTCTTATCGACGAATTGCTTCCCATCCGCGCGCAGATTTACCTCTTCTCTCAGCACTTTCCGGACGAAATCCCGCTGGCTCTTGTAGGCGATCGGTTCCGGCATGGTGGCGGGCAACAGCTCCGCCGGGTCTCGTCGTTCCATCGTCTTGAACACCTCCATGACATAGTTGAGCTGACCCAGTTCATAGTCCAGGAATCGTTCCCAGATCGTCTTGATCCGGGGATCGTCCTCTTGAGAGACGCAGCTGTAGTAGTTGTAGACTTCATTAGCTTCGTGCAAGAGCCATTTCTCCATCCACGTTTCAGTCGGATCAATGATCGATTCGTACTGCGTCACATGCTGCTCTTCGATCGACGCGATCTCGGCATACAATTGCCGAGCGAGCGGGTCCGCAAACCACGGACCGTAGTGCATGTAGTAGTCGTGCGTTTGATGTTCCCCGGACATGATCGTCAGCGCGTTCAGTTTGGTAACGGGCGAGGCGGTTTTTCGATCGTAATGCTCGCGCAAATCATCTTCCGGATCGCGATGCTCTTCCGCGGTCGGACGGCCGGGCATGATATCGGTGTAGCATTGCAGAATATTGTTCGCGTCGATGCCCTGAAGCCGGTCCAGGAGCGCCGAATACCGGTACAGATGATCGAAGTCTTCCAACAAGCCGAAGCGCAGGACTTGGGCAATATAGGGGTCCGGCTCGTTCTGTGCGAGGCTGGCCGTCACTTCGATGGCCACTTGCTCATACCCGATGGTTGTTTCCAGCGGAGATTGGTCTGCCGGATTCAACCAATTCACGATGGTCTGTTGGTGCTGCTCGATCCGACGGACTTTCGCCAGGGGAACCTGCAAGTCCTTGTTCATTCGAGCGCAGGAATGGCTGAAGCGGACTGCTTCCGATTCAATGCCGTTCATGAGAATGACGCGCACCCGCGTGAAGGCATCGACGTTCAGCTTACTGATGGGCTTTTGCACCAAATCCTTCCAAGTGAACCTCTGTTGGCTGATGGGGACTCCCTTATCTTGAAGCAGGTTTAACGCCATTGCGCACTCCTTCCTTGTACGGTACGGGTTAGTGAGTGATGGTGCGGACAGCGGGCACACGTGACGGGCTCTTCGCAACCGCCCGTCACGGCCTCCTTACGGCTTCAGCACGACTTTGATGCAGCCGTCGTGCTTGTGCTTGAACATCTCGTATCCCAACGGCGCATCCTCTAGCCGGAGGCGATGCGTCACGATGAAGGACGGATCGATTTCATGTCTTTGGATGCGGTCGAGCAGCGGCTTCATGTATTTCTGCATGTGGGTCTGCCCCATTTTGAGTGTCAGCCCCTTATTGAATGCCGCGCCGAACGGCACCTTGTCGAGGAATCCTCCGTAGACGCCGGGGATCGAGACGGTGCCTCCCTTTCGGCAGGCATGGATTGCCTGGCGAAGGGCATGGGGTCGGTCGGTGCCGAGGAACACACTCGCTTTGGCTTTGTCGAGGACGGCATCGAAACTGCCGCCTGCGTGTGCCTCGGTTCCGACGGCATCGATGCAACGGTCCGGGCCGCGACCGCCGGTCATTTCCATCAATTTGTCGAAAATATCCTCGTCATCGAAATCCAACGTGTCGGCCTTGCCGTGTTCGCGGGCCATGCATAGCCGTTCCGGCACGCGATCGATCGCGATGACCCGCTCCGCGCCCAGCAGATACGCGCTCTTGATCGCAAACTGGCCGACCGGGCCACAACCCCACACCGCCACCGTGTCGCCCGCTTGGATGTCGCAATTCTCCGCCGCCATATAGCCCGTCGGAAAGACATCGGAGAGAAAGAGCGCCTGTTCGTCCGGGATATCGTCGGGCAGCTTGAGCGCGCCGACGTCGGCGAACGGCACGCGGAGATATTCAGCTTGGCCGCCTGCATAGCCGCCGGTCATGTGCGAGTATCCGAAGAGCCCGGCCGTGGAAGCCCCATAGACCTTTTCCGCCATCCAGGCGTTCGGATTGGTATTGTCACAGTGCGACCATTGACCGTTCTGACAGAAAAAACATCTTCCGCAGGAAATCGTGAACGGGACAACGACCCTGTCGCCTTGTCGCAGGTTCGTGACTTCGCTTCCGATCTCAACCACCTGTCCCATCGGCTCATGGCCCAGGATGTCGCCTTTCTTCATGGTCGGGATGTAACCGTCGTAGAGGTGAAGATCCGAGCCGCAGATGGCGGTCGACGTAATCTTGATGATGGCGTCATGCGCATTCAGAATGGTGGGATCCGGAACGGTTTCCACCTCGACTGTATTCTTGCCGTACCAACAGACTGCTCTCATGAATGCCTCCTTGCAGTGGATTAGACCGCGTGCCGCCGGATGAGACCCTCAATTAACTCATGGTGTGATGACGCTCGGCTTGGCCGCCGGCGTGACGTTCTTGTGATGATTGGTACAGCGCGCTGATCACGAGGCCTGTTCCGACCAATGCCGCGCCCGCCAGTACAGGATGCAAAGCGCCCTGGGTGTACAGGCTGGTTTCGAAAATATGGTTCCTGTATCGACCCCGCTCCCGGAGCCGGCCTGATGGATGACTCAGGCCGTGCTGTTCACACGGCCGAGGCGGCCGCCCGGTCCGTTGTCGCCCGGCGAACAGGCGCTCCGTCACGAAATCACCTAAACGGGGCGCGTATTTCCCCATGACTGACATGACCTTGCCGGCTGCCCCTACGAACATGTCTCGTTCGGGGTGTTCGGCACAATGCAGAATCGTTTTCGCCACCAGCTCAGGGGCGTAGATCGGAGGAGGATTGGTCGGTTCCTCCTCGAGAAAGTTCTTCGCATGCTGCGGATAAGGCGTGGCGATGGCGGACGGTTTGACCAGTGTCACTGCAACGGGGAGGCCTTGTCGCTCCAATTCCATCCGGAGCGCATCGGTGAATCCTTTCACGGCATGTTTGGACGCGCTGTACATGCCCTGCAGCGGCATCGCACGATCCGAGAATGCGGACCCAATATTGATGATGGCGCCGGCCTCGCCGCGAGATTGAAAGTGCCGCGCCGCTTCGAGCGACCCGTAGACGACCCCCCAGAAATTCGTGTCGAACAGACGGCGCATATCCTCGATCGGCTGGTCGAGGAGGCGGCCATAAATAGAAACGCCGGCATTGTTGATCCACGTATCGAACCCGCCGAATCGCTGCCGCGCCACTCTCGAGACCCGCTGCACGTCTTCGGGCCTGCCGACATCCGCAACCACCGCCACTACCGTGCGATAGCGGTCGGATAGCTCTTGTTCCAGTTGCATCAATGCGTCCTGACTGCGGGCTGCGAGAACGAGGCGCGCGCCCCGCTTGGCCGCCATGCGGGCTGTGACGAGTCCGATGCCCGAGGAGGCGCCGGTGATCACGATGATCTGATCCCGTAAGTGCTTGAGTCTGAGCGACATCGGTCGACTTCTGATTGGCCGGCTTCTTTTGATGTTGTCTGCGACGGCGGCATCGCGAGAGGCCCGTCGTTCCCGGTTGCACGAGGCCGGAAAGTAAAAGGCAAGCACCGTACCAAGTTAAGCCGCGAATGTCCCGCTCAGGACGCTGCGAGAATTCACTAAAACCCGAGACTCGTACAGCGTGAGAAAAGGAATGTGCGGGGCGACCTGTCCTCTGCGGCGCAGGCTGTCCCGTCTCACAGATCACGGATTCGAAACGATGTTGGGAGGCGGCCGCTGAGATCGCTCGGGGGAGGTGATTACTGCAGCTTGGCGATGATTCCTTCATCGCCGTGCAACGCCAGTGTCTTCTCGAACTGTTCTCCTTCACGGTCCAGGTTGGTGGAGAGCAGCACGGAGCCCCGTGTCTGTCCGGATTCCAACTTCACGGTCTGCGGCTGGTGTGACAAGTTCAGCGCGACCAACAGCCGTGCGCTGGCCAGCTCTCGGTTATACACGATTACGGCATCGGTCACACAACCTGCTTTGTAAGCGCCGAGGCTCAAAGCAAGTTCCGTGCGGCGAAGCTGAATCAACCGCCGGTAGAGACTGAGCATCGAAGAGGGGACGGCCCGTTGCGCCGCTACATTCACAGTCAGGGCCTGCGGGGAAATCGGCAGCCAGGGCGTTCCGGTCGTGAAACCGGCCTGTGCGGAATCATCCCATTGCATCGGCGTTCGCGCGGGATCCCGGCCGAGCCCTAATCCGGGGACGTTCTTCTCCCATGGATCTCGAACCAACGCCTGGGGAATGGGCACATCCGTCATGCCGATTTCGTCGCCGTAGTAAAGCGTCGGCGTCCCGCGCAACGTCAACAGCAACATCGCGGCGACGCGCGCTTGCGCATCGCCGACCCGCGTGGCGATGCGGGATTTATCGTGATTGCCCAGGACCCAATTTGGCCAGCCGTGAGATGGAAGCGCGGCTTCGTAGGAATCAATCGCCGCGGTGATCGTTCGGGCGTCCCACGCGACCTCGATCAACTGAAAATTGAAGGGCAAATGGACCCCGCCGGCGGCCGAGCCGTAGTAGGTCACGAGGCGGTCGACCGGCAAGTAGATCTCTCCGATCAGCAGTCGATCATCGTATTCATCCACGACGGCCCGCATGCCGCCGATGATGTCGTGGATCTCCGGACGGTCCGTCGTATAGGTGGCAAGGAACTGACGGTACGGCCATTCGCCCGGCCGATAATCGGGATTGGGCGGATTGGATCGGAACTGGTCGTCCTTGATGAGGTGCCAAATGACATCCACGCGAAAGCCGTCGACGCCGCGATCCAGCCAGAAGCGCATGGCTTGGTGCATCGCCGCTTGAACGGCCGGATTGCGCCAATTCAAGTCCGGCTGCTGTTTCAGATACGCATGATAGAAATACTGCTTCGTGGTCTCGTCCCATTCCCAGGCGCTGCCGCCGAATGTGCTGAGCCAATTGTTCGGCGGGCCACCATCGGGGGCTGGGTCCTTCCAGATGTACCAATCTCGTTTCGAATTGTCCCGAGAGGACCGAGACTCCAGAAACCAGGGATGCCTGTCGGATGTGTGGTTCGGGACCAGATCGAGAATGACTTTGAGATCCAGGCGATGAGCGGACGACAAGAGCGCGTCGAAGTCTTGGAGCGATCCGAACATCGGATGGATATCCGTGTAGTCGGATACGTCGTACCCGAAGTCAGCCATTGGGGATGGATAGATAGGCGAGATCCAGACGGCGTCCACGCCCAGCCAACGAAGATAGTCCAGCTTCGCGATGATGCCCGGAAGATCCCCGATGCCGTCGCCGTTGCTGTCTGCGAACGAACGGGGATAAATCTGATAAATGATGCCCCGCTGCCACCACCGAACCGCGGTGCGCGGCTGTATCTGTGCCATGAGCGGGATCTTACCCGATTCGCAGATCCGGCACTAGCAGGGAAACTCCTAGTGGGCAATAGGTAAGTGAGTAGCCTATCCTACGCCGGCAACCGCTCTTCCCGATACCAGCGGTAGCCGTAGGGTTCAATCTCCAACTTGGCTGAATCTGAATCCTGACCGCCGTTCTCGGCACTGCCGGACAAGAGAGAAATCAGCCTGGTACCGGGATCTTTCTCCAGACGGACGACGCCGGCCTTGTCGGTCAGATTGTGAACGGCCAGAACGCGGCGGTCTTTCCATTCGGTGCGATGCGCAAAGATGCCCGGCTCTCCCGTCTGGACCACATGACAAGAGCCCCACCCCCATTCCGGACATTGGCGCCGCGCCGCGATCAGGCGCTTCATCC
>DATFFC010000013.1:0-38480 GCA_035250505.1 Nitrospiraceae bacterium
TCCCGGCTCTCCTCGGAATTTTTCTCTTGGTTATGGGCATACAGGTATCGTTTGGCATCCTCGAGATGGCGTTCCCCGATCTCGTAGAGGCGCGGTTTATCGAAGAGCAGCGTGCGCTTGTCATGGGTGGAGTACTCGTACATCTTCGTCATGGCGAGGGCATTCACCGGACAGGCTTCGACGCAGTACCCGCAAAAGACGCATTTCGTGATATCGATATAAAACTCCGACGCATACCGTTGGAGGGGGCGGTCCTTATCCTCCTGGCTGATCACTTTGATGCAATGGGACGGGCAGGCGGCCTCGCACAAGTCGCAGCCGACGCATCGTTCCCGCCCGTCGTCGTAGCGCAGCAATCCGAGCGCGCCGCGATGGGTGTCGGGAATGGTGCGCTGCTCCCGCGGGTATTGGAACGTAATGGGCCGATGAAACATATGCTTGAAGGTCACCTTCATCGCATCCCAAATCTCGTAGAAGAGGGCGGCTTGGAGGACCTTCTTGGTGAGACTGACGACGCTCATGGTGACTCCGCTGACCGAATCAAATGAAAAAGACGCACGAGCTTACTCTTACGATCCGGCCTTTTCAATACGGATGCGGCCGGATTTGAAGTAGGGAACCTCCGTGAGCGGATCCGTTTCCACGGCGATGAGATCCTTCACCGGCGGATCGTTGAAATGCTCCGGATAGAAACACGACCCCGGCATCACGTCGTTGTCGGGCTTGGGCCGGATCTCGACGGAGCCCTTGGCGGAGGACACGCGCAGCAGTGAGTCCTCGCGCAAGCCGAGGCGTTCCATGTCCTTCGGATTCATCCAGAGCCGGCCCGAGCTGGGCTGAATCCGCATGAGCCCGGACGCCTGTGTCGAGAGCTTGCCGGAGTGGTACAGGGTCTGGCCGATCACCAGGGAAAACATTGTTCCGTCCTGATCCGGCAGAGTCGACGGACCGGTTCCGTACCGTTCGGCAACTTCCGCAGCATATCCATTAGACAGATACGCACCTGGGTCCGGCGTGATTTTGCGCGGGTGTCCCAAGTTGTAATAGCCGGGAAGCAGTTTCATGATTTCGTTCTGAATGTCCTGGGACGATTCATAGGACCATTGGAAGCCGAGACCGTTCGCCATGGCCGTCATAATGTGCCAATCAGGGAAGCTTTCCCCGACTGGATCGAGCGCCATGCGGACACGCAGGACTTTGCCTTCCAGATTCGTAAAGGTGCCGTCTTTCTCCGCGTAGGTTGCAGCCGGCAGGACGAAATGGGCGAGTCGCGCCGTCTCGGTCAGGAAGGGGTCCTGAACGATGAGGAGCGGCAATTTTTCAAGGGCCGCTTTGACCTCGACCGAAGCAGGAAGCGTGGCGAGCGGATTCTCTCCGACGACATAGAGCGCTTTGATTTGCCCTTTCCGGCATCGTTCCAAGATCTCCAACAAGGTTGCGCCGCTATTACGCGGCAACGTAACGTCCCAGGCCTGCTCAAATCGCTGCCTCGCCTCGGGATCATCAAAGCGCGCTTGGCCGGGGAGAAACTCCGGGGCTGCGCCCATATCAATCGCGCCCTGTTCGTTGATCTCTTCGGTCACCGTATCGACTCCGCAGCCGGGACGGCCCAGCTTTCCGGTCACCCAGGCCAAGTCGATGAGTTTCAGGACATTCCGGTAGCCGTTCGGCCTGCGGACGATCCCTTCGGCGCACAGAGCGATGGAGCGGGGCGCTTCCGCGAAAATCGTCGCCGCTTCGTGAATCTGGTCGATCGCAATGCCGGTCTGCGTCGCGATCTGGTCGAGTGAGACCGTTTGAAGCGCCTGCTTCAAGGCCTCGAAGGCTTTGGGATGTTGCTTTGTGGCGTCCTCATCGACCAAGTCCAAATCGATGACGGCCTTGAGGAGTCCATCGACGAGCAGCGCCTCCATGCCGGGCTTCACGATGAGGGGATGAGACGCCAGTTGCGCAATGTTCGTGACCGCCGAATCGACGACGATGACCTGAGACTTGTAGACCCTGATCGCTTCCTTGACGCGCACGGACGTAAGCGGATTGGTTTCCGTCAGGTTGGACCCCACCAGCAAGATGGCCTTGGCCTTCGTGAGCTCTTCCCAGTCGTTCGGCGATCGGCCGATTCTCAGGGCATGCCGGACGGCCAGGACGAAGTTCATATGCCCGTAGCGCGCGCTGCTGTCGAGCTGATTGGTGCGGAAGCCGGCCCGCATGAGTTTCTGGAAGAGATACAGCTCCTCATTGGTGCATCGAGCGGTGATCAACCCTGCGATTGACTCCGGCCCATGCTTGCGATGAATGTCGGTGAGTCGATCGACGACCGCGGTCATGGTCTCCAGCCACGGAGCCTCCGCGAGTCGATCGTCCTTTCGCATGAGTGGCTGGCGCAGCCGGGTCTCGCTGTCGATGTATTGAAAGCCGAAGCGCCCGCGGACACAGATGCCGCCGTGCCCCTTCGCAGTGTCGGTCCGCTCGCCCCATTTGTTCTTCCAGGACAGCGGAGAGGTCACGCGCACGACCTCCGTGTCTTTCGTTTCCAGATACATCTGGCAGCCGTCCCCGCAGTAGTTGCACGTGGTCATGGTTTTTTTCATCTGCCAGGGCTTGTAGAGATATTTCGAGTATTTATTGGTGATCGCGCCGACCGGACAGACGGCCAGACAATCGCCGCAGAATTCACATGAAAGGGGCGCGTCGCCTTTGGCGACCACTTGGTTGAAGCCGCCTTTCTTCATGAATTGCAAGGCGTCGATCATTAACACGTCTTTGCAGACGTTGATACATTCGGCGCAGGCGATGCACCGGTTCATGTTGAAGTCCAACACGAGGCTCCGGGTGTCCTCCGGAATGAACTTCTGCTTGGCGTTGGCGAGATTGGTCACGCCGTGGTGGAACGCCATATCTTGTAACTCGCAGTGGCCGTCGGCATCACAAACCGGACAATCCAGAGGATGCACGGACAAGTGTTTCTCCACCGCCTTCTTCCGGGCCAGGAACAAGTCCTCGCCTTCGGTGCGGATGATCATGCCGGCGGCCGCCTTCGCCGTGCAGGACCGGACGGGCGCCTTCTTGCCCTCCTGCATAACCAGGCACATGCCGCAGGAGCCGAATGGATCGAAGGTATAGTGGTAGCACATGGCCGGAATAATTTTGCCCGTGCTCGCTATGACGTCGTACAGCGAGACACCGTCTTTCGCCGTGACGGATCGCCCGTCGATCGTCAATTCAATCGTGGCCGCTTCAGTTTCTGGATTCGTTGCCGGCTTCAGTCCCATAGTTGGTCCTAGTCCTGGGTTCTTAGTGCTGAGTCTTGAGTTGCAACTCAGAACTCAGCGCTCAACACTCCCGCGTTACTATCGGTCGCACTCTCCCATGACGATGTCGTACGTGCCGAAAATCGTGACGGCATCGGCGATCATGTAGCCGCGCGACATGTGGTCGAAGGCCCCCATGTGAATAAAAGACGGAGCGCGGATCTTCAGCCGATAGGGTTTCCCCCCGCCGGTGCTGACGATATAGAACCCCAATTCGCCCTTATGCGCCTCCGTCCCGCAATAGATTTCTCCGGCAGGGGCATTGAACCCCTGGGAAAACAGCTTGAACTGCTGGATCATCGATTCCAGGTTCGTGAAGACCCGCGACTTCGGGGGCAACGTCACGCTCGGCACGTCGGCCATAATCGGGCCTTCTTCCATTTGATCCAGGCACTGCTTGATGATCTTCACGCTTTCATAGAGCTCCTGCACCCTGATCCAGTACCGGTCGTACGTGTCCCCGTTCTTTCCGACCGGAACATTGAACTCGCACCGCGGGTAGGCGGCGTACGGCTCATACTTGCGCAAGTCGTAATCCACGCCGGATCCGCGCAGGGTCGGGCCGCTGAGGCCGAAGCTGAGCGCGTCCTCCGCCGAGATCACCGCCACTCCTTTCGTCCGGGCGAGCCAGATGCGGTTCTTTTCCAAGAAGACGACATACTCGTCGATCTTGGGCGGAAAATAATCGAGAAACCGGCGGAGCTTGGCCAACAGCGACGGCGTGAAGTCCCGCTCGACGCCGCCGATGCGATACCAACTCGTGGTCAACCGGGCGCCGCACAATTCATCAAACCAGTCCAGCAGAATTTCCCTGTCTCGGAAGCAGTAAAAGAACACCGTCATGGCGCCGATATCCAGCGCCTGGGTCCCCAGCCAGAACTGATGGCCGATGATGCGCTGCACTTCCGCCACGATCGTGCGCAGGTACTCCGCCCGGTCCGGCACGGTGAGGTTCATCAATTTCTCGACTGCGCGGCAGTAGGCGAAATTGTTGTACATCGCGCAGACATAGTCCAAGCGATCCGTATGCGGGATAAACTGGTGATACGTGCCTTCTTCCGCCAGCTTCTCGACTCCGCGGTGAAGGAACCCCATCACCGGCGTGGATTTGACCAGCCGTTCGCCCTCGAGCTCGAGAATGACTTTCAACACCCCGTGCGTGCTGGGATGCTGAGGCCCCATGTTCAGCAACAACTCTTCCGTCCTCAGCGTCGGAAGTGTAGCGCTTTCCGGGTGTTCGGGGTCGACCTTGTAAATCGTCGTACGTTGGTCTTCAAACGAGGCCATGCGGCGAACTGTCCTCTCTTGATGGTGCTGCGCTATCGGGCCGGTTCATCCAGAAACTCGAAGGTGTCGCGCCAGCCTTTTCCACGCAGCGGGAAATCCTTGCGCAGCGGGTATCCCTCATCGTAATCGTCCGGCATGAGGATCCGCCGTAAGTCGGGGTGATGCCGGAAGCGAATGCCCATCATGTCGTACACCTCGCGCTCCATGAACTCCGCGCCCTTCCAGAGATCGGTCAGAGAATCGACCACGCAATCCGACTCCGGAACACGGCACTTGATTCGAATACGGTGGCGCTTGCGAATCGAATACAATTCATAGACGACCTCGAACCGCTCCTCCTCATCAGGCCAATCGACCGAGCTCACATGGACGATATAATCGAACGCCATGCCGGGGTCGTCATGGAGGAAGCGGGAGATCTCGTGCAGCGCCTCCCGTTTCACGGTGACGGCCACATCTCCTCGCCACTCCACGGCTTTGATGAAGCCCTCGGGGAAAGAGTCTTCGATCCGCTTCGCCAGGACGCCGCTTATAGTCGACGCTTCGTTCATGTCTTGAAGACGTCCCGGACTTCCTTCGGCTGTTTCACGAACACCCGCTTCTGCATGATGCGCTCCTGCAGCTTGAGGATGCCGTCGAACAAGGCCTCGGGCGTCGGCGGACACCCGGGGACATAGATATCGACCGGGACGAAGCGATCGACCCCCTGAACCACGCTGTAACTATCGTAAATGTTGCCGCTGGTCGCGCAGGAGCCCATGGCAATGACGTACTTTGGTTCCGGCATTTGATCGTAGATTTTCCGGATGACGGGCGCCATCCGGCGGCACACGGTGCCGGCGACGATCATGAGATCGGACTGCCGCGGCGAAGCACGGAACACCCCGGCTCCGTACCGGTCCATGTCGTAGCGCGAGGACACGGCGGCGATCATTTCGATGGCGCAGCAGGCCAACCCGAAGGTCATCGGCCAGAGAGATCCTTTCCTGGCCCAATTGACGGCCTTCTCAACGGAGGTGGTGATCACGTCCGGGGCACCGTCCTTCCCTTGGCGGCCGATCTGGATCAGTCCCATTCCAAAGCTCCTTTACGCCAGGCGTACACATAGGCGACGAGGAAGAGCGCGATAAACATCATCATCTCGAGCAAGCCGATGAGCCCGATCTTGTTAAAAACCACGGCCCACGGATACAAGAAAATCACTTCGACATCGAAAATCACGAAGAGCATCGCAAAAATGTAATAGCGAACCGGAAACGGCATGCGGGCATCGGAAAAAGGCTCGCTGCCGCACTCGTAAGTGGAAAGCTTTTCCGGTTCGGGGTACTTGGGCTGAACGATATAGCTGAGGAGCAGCGTGACGACGCCGAACCCCAGCGCGACAAAGATGAATACCAAGACCGGAAAATACCTGGTCAAATACTCCAGGAGAAGCTCTGCGCCGGCCATGAGTGGTGACCTCAAACGCTTGGAGAAGCTAAGGAGTTGCGAATCTTAGACTCCCCTCTTTTGTAATAGCAAGAGAACAAAGGACCTACGCCCTCCGAGACCCTAAAGTCCTAGAATCCCTGCACTCTCAGCGAGTTGCCGGGTCGAGCGGTGAGGTCAAGCTGAGGGGGATTTGGGTGGCTCTTCGGCTTCGTGTTTCCGGGACGCCATTGCATCCGAGGTCATTTTCAGCCCGGCCGTACGGATGCCCTGTCGTGCCTCCCACTCAGACGTCAACTCGACGGGACCACGGGTCTTTTTGCGACGAGGAATTTGCGTTTCGATCCGGGTCTTGGCTCTGTCGGTCATGGTGGCTCAGGCAATCGAGGGCCGTCACCCGCTGCGGCGTCGACGCATGGACATGACTGTACCAGCCGCCGGCCCTGATAATCAAAGGGGGCGGAAAGGGGCGAAGGGAGAACCACTTCTTGACAACTCATGGTCCTTTGCTAAGGTTGGGGCATAACGATGAGTGTGACGAGCATGATGACACCATACAGGTTTGTGACGGTTTTTCTCCTCCTGTGCGGGCTGATTGGTGCTTTTCCCGGCACAGCGGCAACGCAGGAGGCTCAGAGCGTGAAACTTGGGGAAGCGGCCTTGCAATTTGCCGCCGGCTCGATCCGGGAAACCATGCCTCAAGACGGTATTGTGAACCTCATTACCGGAGACAATCAAACCAGCGGCAATCGGATGATCCTGGGCTGGGGCGGCAGCGACGTGCTGTATCTCAAGCTTCGCCATCCCGGGGATGCGTCCCTGGACGATCTCTATACTGTGTACCGCCGAGTGCGCAAGGTGTTTCACCCGGCCACCAAACGCTATCTCGGCTATGTGATCAATAGGCTGGCCGTGGTTCGTGTGATTGAAGTCGATCATAGTCTGGCCACAGTCCAAGTTGTCCGCTCGTTTGCGCCTCTGTCACCCGGAGATCCGGTCATGCGATTCGTTCCGCCGGCGCCGGAAGATCAGGCGATGGAGTCGCAGCGTCAGATGGACGGTGAGGGCATGATCGTGGATTTGCAGTCGGATAAGAACATGTCGCTCGTCGGCCAATGGAATATCGTGTATCTGGACAAGGGCAGAGAAAACGGCCTCCGATCCGGCGAGCGTTTGGAAGTGAATAGGGTCGGCAGCGGATTACCACGCCGAAAGGTGGCGGAAATTAAAATTCTATCAACCGAGGACAGAACCGCCACTGCGCTGATCACCAAATCCATATCGCGGGTCTTGGTCGGAGATCGCGTGCAATACAGGAGCGAGCAGGTTTTTCGCGGTCCGCGCTCGGAGCAGCCCTCTGAAGAGACGCAGCGGTTGGCTACAGTGGACATGGAGCCGACACGAGCTTCGGCCGGCGCCGACAAGGTCGATAAGCCGGTCAAGGTGGTCGCCGGCGCCGAAGGAGCTCGAATCGATCTGGAAGAACTGGCGGAACAACTCGAGTACGATTCAGGCGAAGTCAAAGTCAAGGCGCCGGGCCTTCTCATCCTGAACAAGATCGCAGAATTCCTGCGAACCGCCGCGCCGGATAAGCCGATCCGCGTGGAGGGACATGCCGACAGCATGGAGATCGGACCGTCGCTGAGATCGGCCTTTCCTTCCAATTGGGAGCTGTCACGTGCGCGGGCCGCCGGGATCGTGCGTTTCTTGGTCGAACAGGGCGGGCTCGATTCCGCGAAACTGAGCGCTGTCGGCTATGGTGCGACCAGGCCGGTGGCCAGCAATGCGACCGAGGATGGACGAAAGCGGAACCGCCGGATCGAGATCGTCTTGTTGACGACCGACATTCCCGACCCGGTAAAGAAGACAGAGATTCATCCGAGCGATAGCCGCACCGTGATCCCGCCACAGACCGGCAATCCTCTACCGACAGCCGATCCGGTCTCGTCTTCCGCAGCCCAGGCAATGGATCACAACATGGCTGCGGCACCCACACCGGACGACCAGCCATTGCCGTCCGATCCCGACGGCAACCCTTCGCCATCGACGACCGTCCAGTAAACGAACGGCGACCGCGGATCAAGCCCGCTGCCTAATCGGCTTCCATCTCCTCCTGCTTCTGTACAAGTCCTGAAGATCGCTGCGGTCAGTGTTCACGGCGAGCATATGATTGGCGCTGGTTCACGAGGTTGTTACAATGCGGCATGCCGACCGGTGAAAGTGAAGTTGACGCGTCGCCCGAAGGCGGAGCGTTCCCCTGTTATGCCGACGTCATTGTGCCGCGGGGCCCTCGTCGCTCTTTCACCTATCTCATCCCTTCCCCGTTTCGAGCCGGTCTGACGGTAGGTCAGCGCGTGATCGTCCCCTTTCGGGCGGCCACCGTGGAGGCCGTCGTGACGGCCGTGCATCACCGGCTTCCATCCGGTATTGAGCCTCGTCGTGTGAAGAAAATTCATGCGCTCGCGCTGCCCCGCGGACAATCGGATGCCGGCGTGTCGACTTGGCAATTGGATCTGTCGCGACGGCTCTCCGAGCGCTTTCTTGCTCCATGGGGTCAGTGTGTCAAGCTGGTTGCGCCGGCGGTTCCATCAGCCGCGAAATCCTCCGCGAGATGGTTCATTACTGCCGATGGCCGCCAATCATTGAATGGTTCGCACAGGTTGTCCCCGGATCAGCGTCGAATGCTGGAGCGCCTGGCGCGTCGTCCGTTCGGGTTAGCGTGGGAGACATTGAGGAGATCGCTGGGTGCTTGCGCGCTCCGAGTCCGAACCGCGCTCCTACGGCGTGGGCTGATCGCGCAGCGTGAGTCCATGGTCTCCGTAGCGCCGCACGCTGCATCTATCCTCACGGCGACGGCAAGGCATCAATCGTCTTCGGGGGCACGCTACACTGGAAGGGAAGAAGCGGTCGGACCGGCCTCGGTTGCGTTCCCAGCCCATGTGCTCCAGCTATGGGATTCAGAAGGAACAGGAACGGTTTTGCTTCAGGCCGATCGTGAGGCGCGAATGGGTATTCTGTTCCGGGCGGTGAAGGAGACGCTACATCGGAAGCGCCGAGTTCTTATCTTGACGGGAGCAATCAGTCGGGCGCGAGAGATAGCAGAGAGCCTGACACGAGCCGATATCGGGCACGTTCTTCTTTTCCATGGCGATCTCACCGTCGGGGAGAAAGCCCTGGTCTGGCAGGCAATGGAATCCCATGCCGTCAAGGTGGTGGTTGGAACTCGCTCCGCCGTCTGCAGCCCCGTTCAGGACCTCGGTCTGGTCTGGGTGGAGGGAGAAGAAGATGCGGCGTTCAAGGAGGAGCAGGCGCCCCGTTACCATGCGCGGGAGATCGCCCGTATGCGGGCGCAACTCGACGATGCGATTCTGTTGCTGGCGTCGTCTCATCCCTCGCTGGAAAGTCTGCATGCTGCGATGACCGGCCGGGCTCTCTTGTGGTCTGTTCCGGCCAACGGCTGCCGTCCTTCCACCGAGATTGTGGATCTGCGGCGGTTCCCGGCCGGCATATTATTGTCTCCGCCGGTCATTGAGGCTATCCGGACGGCCTTGTCCGAACGCAAGCTCACGGTGCTCTTTCTCAACCGAAAAGGCTACGCCACGCTGTTGTTGTGCCGGGCCTGCGGCGGTGCGCCATGCTGCCCCGCTTGCAGCCTGGCGCTTCGATTTCATAAGAGAAGCGGCATCCTCATGTGCCATTCCTGTGGCTACAAGAGAGGTGTGCCGGAAGTATGTCCCGCCTGTCAGGCTGCAAGGTTGGAGCCGCTGGGAGCCGGCACGGAGCGGGTGGAAGAGATATTGCGACAGCATTTTCCGTCTATCCGGGTGGGCAGAATGGACGGCGAGACTATCCAGCGGAGCGCAGAGGCGGAAGCGCTGCTGGCTCTGGCCCGCGCCGGCAACATTGACGTGATTATTGGGACCCAGATGTTGTTTGTCCATGGGGAGATGATCCCGCCCGCCGGCCTTGTGGCCGTTATCAATGCGGACGCAGGGCTACACATGCCGGATTTCCGTTCCGCTGAGCAGGTTTACCACGCGCTCCGGGACGCCGTATCGCTCTCGGACGCAACGGAACAGGGACGAGCATTGATCCAAACGCACTTGCCCCATCATCATGCCATCCAGGCGGTCGTGCAGGACAAGCCCTCGCTCTTTATCGACACGGAACTTGCGTTCAGAGAAGCGCTACAGTATCCACCCTTCACCTATCTCGTGCGACTCGATGTGTCAGGCACGTCGGAGCGCCACGTCCGGACTGCCGCCGAACGATGGGCTGCTGCTCTTGAGCGGACAGTGGAATCTCAACGCCGATCTTGCGAACGGCCGGCGCCGTCTCATGGAGAAACCATCGACCACGAATCGGTATCGGTCTTGGGTCCGGCTCCGGCGCCGGTACCGCGCTTGCGGCGGCGCTACTACTGGCGGCTGCTTGTGAGATCCCCGTCGCAGGATCAAGTGCTGAGAGTTGTGCAAAACACCCTGGCCGATATGGAAAGACTATCGCGTTCCGGCGGCATTCGATTCAGCGTCGATGTGGACCCGTGACGATGCTATGAGCGCGCCCGGCGTCGTGACGGGGGCTTTCGCGTGTCGGACGCCGGGCCGTCGTCCTGTGAAGAGCGCTCGTCCCCCCGCTGCTCGCGTCTGAAGAGCCCGAAAGCGAATGCGATCCAGAACACGGATGAGAAGAGTCCGAAAAGCACGGCATTGAGAATAATTCCCATCTCTTCATCACTCGGTTGGTCGGCAGACGAACGGAATCGCACCATGGTCATGACCGGCCAGGCCAGACTCTCCACCCCGAGCAGCAAGGTGGACCAAGCCCAAATTGTGCCGATCGTGGAGCCGCGCCACAGTAAAAACAAGAGAAGACCGCATCCGACCGCCAGGCTTGCGCCCATTGAAAAGGGACCCCAGACCAGCCATGCTCCCAGCGCGACAACGAGAGTTGCCGGGACGGCGTTGATCGTGGTCCAAGCCTGGCGACGCATGTTCCTGGAAAACAGCGGGATACGGTTCTGGCAGTGGCGCAGTGTGGAGGGGGGCCGGTGAGATGTCAAGAAGTGAAAAGGAGGGGGCCTCAGTTTCCAAGTTCCGCTTGCACGACTTCGAGAAGATGTTTCATATCGAAGGGTTTCTGAAGGGTGCGCCGGGCCCCGAGCATTTTGGCGACATCGAGAAAGTTGAGGATGCCGATCATATCGCTGCCGCCGGTAATCGCGACGATCTTGGCGGTCGGAAATTCCCGCCGAAGAGTCAAAATGCTTTCGAGACCGTCCTGATCCGGCATGAGGATATCCATGATCACCAAGTCGGCCGGGGCTTCACGATACCGCAGCAAGCCTTCTCTTCCGTCTCGGGCTTCGTTGACCCGGTATCCCGCCTGGCCCAGCGTATCCTTGATCACTCGACGTACCGCTTCTTCATCGTCGACAATCAGCACTGACGGCATAGCACTCCTTCATTAAGTATTCATGTCAGGTGTAACGTGGGCCGATGCTCCTTCGAGGTGCGAGTCATTTGACCGCCGCCGCAACTTTCATCCTCCATACGCGAATCACCGCGCTACAACGGACAAAGGCACTCGGCCCCCCCGATCCGAACCGGATATTACCTCATCCGAGGCGTCGGACGTTAGAGAACCGTCGCGTGCGAGGGATATCTTTTTGGCTCTAGCTGGCAGGGCCTATTGCACCTAGAACAGGCCCTAGTAGGAGCCGCGCTTGAGGAAGAAGGCGGCCGCTTGCGTCCGCCTCGTCAGATGCAGTTTTTGAAATACATTGGCGAGATAGTTCTTCACGGTCTTATCGCTCAGTCGCAAGCTGACTGCAATCTCTTTGTTGGTCTTCCCTTCGGCCACGAGGGCCAGCACCCGCTCTTCTTGCGGCGATAAAGGTTCGGCACCGGACATGGCATGCGGATTTCTACCGCATTTCTTGATCCAGGCGAGCGCGCGTTGAGTCACGCCGGGGTCCAAAATCGACTGCCCTTCCGACACCGCTTCAATGGCTCCGATCAACGCCGAAGAATCGATTTCTTTCAGCAAGTAGCCTTGGGCTCCCGCCACGACGGCGGCCAGGACCGAATCATCGTCCGCATATGAGCTGAGGAACAGCACGCGCGTTCCGGGACACGAGGCCAGAATCTCACGACATGCCGCCACACCGGATCCATCCGGTAATCGGACATCCATCAACACCACGTCGGGTTTCAGTCGCAATGCTTGCCGGATCGCGTAAGCCATCGTCTCGGCTTCACCGACAATCTTCATCTCGTGGTGCTCGCTTAGTAGAGTGCGAAGGCCGACACGCACCACCTCATGGTCATCGACCAGCAACAGACGGATGGTTCGCGTCTTAAGAGCGGCCATACTGGCTGTCCTTCGGTAGATCGAACACGATCCTGGTACCCCGGTTCGGCTTGGAGTCGATCAGCAGGCGTCCGCCGATCCGCCGTGCGCGCGCCGCCATATTCACGAGACCGTGTCCGACCCCCATTGCGGATTTCGGCGAGAAGCCGATCCCGTTGTCCCGCACCGTGACTCGAATCGCGTGCTTGAGTTGACGCACCATGACAACGCCGCGGTCTGCCTTCGAATGGCGAAGGCCGTTGCTGACGGCTTCGCGCACGATATTCAACACGTGAAGGCTCTGTTCCCGTGTAATGTATCGGACCGCGTGCGCGTCGATCGCGACGCGGAAGACCAAGCCTTGGGAATCGGCAAGTGATTCTACCACCGTCCGCAACGCTTTGGAGAGGTCGCCGCTCTGGAGCAATTCGGATTCGAGGCCGGCGATAAAATTCCGGACTTCCCGCATCACCGCATTCAGTTGGCTGACGGCCCGTTCCAGCGGCTGCGTCGCCCGGTTCGGGTCTCGTTTCATCAGAGCTTTGCAGGTCTCCAACCCCAGTCCGACGCCATACAGTGATTGTAGAAGGCCGTCGTGCAACTCTTCGCTGATTCGCTCGCGCTCCGCCAGAGCGGCTTGAAGATCTTGTTCGCGTTGACGTAAGGCTTCTTCCACCTTCTTCCGGGCCGTAATATCGGTGGCTGCCCCGAGAACGTGAGAGGCAATGCCGTGCTCGTCCATCAGCGGCCGCTTCACGGTTTGAAACCAGCGTCGGTTTCCGGCGCGATCGGTGACGGTCTCTTCGGGGATGTATAAGTCGGTCAGCAGGTCCATCACGGCCAAGTCTTGGCGCCGGAGCGTCGATGCCTCATCGGCGTTCGCGGTGAACTCTGCGTCCGTCTTTCCGATCAAAGCCTCCACCGTGGTGCCGTAGAAGTCCGCCACCGCTTTATTCACGAGGGTGTATCGGCCTTCGCGATCCTTCGCGAAAATCAGGTTGGGATCGGTATCGATGATGTGACGGATGAACGCGTGAGATTTCAGCAACTCTTCCTGAGCCCGGCGGCGTTCGGTGATATCGGTCGAGGTGCAGATATACCCGGTGATGTCGTGCTGCGCGTTGCGGAGCGGCACGACCGACGCTTCCGCCCAACGGATGGTGCCGGACTTGGTTAGAAACCGAGTCTCCCGCTCAACGGGAGGAACCGACGGCTCCTCCTTACCCGGCGCCTTCAGGAACTCCGGTTCACCGGGGGCGATAGTTCGAAGCCATCCCCGTCCATAGGCTTCGCTTGCCGCATACCCGGTCATCTCGCACCAGCGTTGATTGACGTACATGCACTGGCCCGCCGGGTCCGCCATGAAGATCGACACGGGCGCGTGATCCGCGAGAGCTCTCAATCTGGCTTCGCTCGCCCGTAGGGCTTCTTCCGCGCGAATTCGTCCGGTCACTTCCCGGCAGGTGACGACGATGCCTCGAACAGCGGGATCATGCAGCAGATTATTTCCGACGGCTTCCAGTTTCAGATATCCGCCGTCGGCCTTCCGGAATCCGAATACGACCGGCTCGGTCAGTCCCGGGGTGGTGACCCGCTCACGAAAGATCTGTATGCAGCGCTCGACGTCGTCAGGATGAAAGAACGTGAACACATTCTTTCCCAGGATTTCCTCCTCGCGATAGCCGAACAGGCGATAGAATGCCGGGCTCTTATAGCGGATCGTCGCGTCGGGATTGAGAATGGTGATCATGTCGGACGAACATTGGATGAGGGTTCTGAAGCGCTCTTCGCTGTGGCGAAGCTGCTTCTCGGCCCGCTCTCGATCGCTGATGTCGCGGGCGACCGCTACGATATAATCGCCTCCACGGACTGTCACAAAGCCCGCATTGACCTCGACGGGGACGGTGGTGCCGTCCTTGCGGCGGTACCGTCCCGTGACCGTGCGAGAGCCGGCATGGGCAAGCGCAGCCGCCGTGGCGGCCGGCCAGGAATTCCCATCGGGAAATCGGTCCTGGATGTCTGAGGTCTTGAGCTGCAACAACTCTTCTCGTGAGTATCCCAGTCGCCGGCAAGCCGAGGCATTGACGTCAAGAAATCGCCCCGTCACGGGGTCACATATGAAGACGGCGTCACTGGAGTGGTCCATCAGGGTTCGGAAGAGATAAGCTTGCTCTTCCAGCAGCGTGTGTTGGGTGAGATCCTCGGTCACGACGATGGCTCCCAAAATCGCCTCGGTCTCTTCACGCACGGGCACGGCGGAATAACGAATCTTTTTCGGAGTTCCGTCGAGGCATTCGACCTCCATAGTTTCGTTGAGTGACGCGGTGCCGGCGGTGAGTGCGCGTTCCAGCGCGCATCGGTACGGCGGGAACTGGCGGATCCGGTCTTCCCACCGTTCTCGCTCTTCCGGCCCGTTCGTCAGGGAGGTCCCACCGCACCAGATCTGTCGCGCCGCGGGATTACTGACAATGATTTGGCCCTGCCCATCGGTCAGGCAAACGCCGACCGGCAGCGTATTGAGGATCAGTCGCAGATCTCGTTCGCTCCTTCTCAGGAGTTCTTCTCGCTCGCGCAGCGCCGCTTCCGTAACGCGGCGGTCCGTAATATCCAGCGTGGATCCCAGAATCGATCGCACCACACCGGTCTCATCCCGGACTGCCTGGCCGCGAACTTCGGTCCAGATAACGGCTCCGGACTTGTGAATCATGCGCAACTCGCAGTGATAGCTCTCGCTTTGACCCGCGGCCACGCGAAACCACTGGTCGGCCGCCATGCTTTGATCCTCAGGATGGACGAGCTGAAGCCAGTCGAGAGGATCGGTGCTCAATTCATCGTCCTCGTATCCACACAACGCCTTGAGATTCGGGTCGCTATGGTACACACCGCCCGGTACATCGAGCTCCCAGACTCCCACCTTCGCGGCCGCCGTGGCTCTTGCGTAGCGGCTCTCGCTCTCACGGAGCGCTTGTTCCGTCCGCATGCGTTGGAGTTCCGCGGACTTCAACGCCTGTTCCCTCTGCTCGTGACCCGCGGCGCCGGCCACGTGCGGGACGCCGGGCAAAATCCCGGCCTCTCCGGACGGGGACTTCTGTAGGTGGTTCATCAGAGTCTCGTGAATGGACGAGTCTTTCTCGTAGGCGGTCAGCCTCCGTTCCAGGTCTACGACTCTGTCACGCAGCCGTTCCAGCTCGGTAACATCGTGTTTAGTGTTCATACGATAGCTCCAAATAGCTCGGCCGATGAGACATACTTGGTCCTCGCCGTGGCGCTCCGTCGCGCATTCCGCCCGAGAGAAAATCTGACCGGGTCGCTACAACCCTCTTGGTGGCCGGTTTCCTACCCAGACCAAGCTTAGGACTGCTGAGATTGGTGGAGCAATACCAATTATACATTTGCGCTATCCATTCGAGCCTGGAAGCAGGCCGGCGCGCCACCTTTTTCGCATTTTTGGAGCCTGGTATTCGGTGCAGGCCGTCTAGAGATCCGGCGTAGCATAGGTTTGGCCTAAGCCCCAGACAATGGCATGAGGCATCGCGTCGTGGCACAAGGAGACCGGATCATTGGTAGATCGGAGAGGGATGCTTATCAAAATGGAAGGCTGCTGGGTCGATTCAGATGGTGCCGAAGGCGGGACTTGAACCCGCACGGCTTGCGCCACACGCCCCTCAAACGTGCGTGTCTGCCATTCCACCACTTCGGCACTGCTTCACGGCTGTCTGCTCATTTCGCGCCGCCCGAGTGGGCGAGCCGCAGTCCACTGTCCGGCGTACACTGAAAGGCGCCGAATTCAGGAGATCCGTAGAGGGAGTGACACATTATAGAAGTGCCCTAAAATGCTTGTCAATCAACTAGTTGTCCGGTAGAATCCGGCTGCCGCACGAGCAGGAGCCCTGCTGAACGGCTCGTGATGCCGCGTGCAGCCGAGTCGTTACGGTCAATGTCAACCGTACCCGAATAACATGTCTAAGACCTGCGCCGTCTCGAAGGTCGCGGCATTTTTTGACTTCGATAATACATTGCTGCCGGGGCTGCCCAGTGAGCTTCGGTTCTTTCGATTCCTGTGGCGACGTCGCCTCGTCGGATGGCGGGAAGCGCATGCGAGCCTCTCCTGGTTGGCTCGGCATGTTGCGCGGGCTTCGTTACAACCGCTGCGTGAACGGAAGGTATATCTCCGGGGAAAACGAGCCGTCGATATCGAACCGTTGGCGAATGAATTCTGTCGGGATGTGCTCTGTCCCGCACTCTCCTCCGATGGGTTGGCACGGATGGACGAACATCGCCGGGCCGGTCATCATATCGTGCTGGTCACGGGCAGCTTGGATTTTCTGGTCGCGCCGTTGGCGCGATGGCTCGGGATCGATCTGGTCCTTGCCGCTCGGCCGGAATGCCTGAACGGCCGCTATACGGGTGACGTCGTTCCGCCCTTGCCCTATGGTGAAGGAAAGCGCTCGCTGATTGCTGACCTCGCTCTGCAAAACGGACTGGACCTGGCCGCATGCTATGCCTATGGGGATAGCCCGGGCGACGTGGAGATCTTGCGGCTGGTCGGCCATCCTCTTGTGATTAATCCCATCAGAGGAATGAGAGGAATCGCTCGGCGCCATCAATGGCCGGTGGTGCGCTGGGAATAGGGAACATGCCATGACTGCTCCGCACCTGCGGGTCACCGAGATCTTTCACAGCATCCAGGGCGAATCCACCCATGCCGGCCGGCCGTGTGTCTTTATCAGATTGACCGGCTGCCCGTTGCGTTGTACGTGGTGCGATACCGAATATGCGTTCCATGGCGGTTTCGCTATCACGGTCGACGAAGCCATCATGCGGACACAAGCCTATGGCTGCGGCTTGGTCGAAGTCACCGGCGGGGAGCCATTGCACCAGCCCGCCGCGTTTCCTCTGATCGAACGGCTATGTGCCGAGGGATTCGAAGTCCTGGTGGAAACAAGCGGCGCGATCGATATCTCTTCGGTCGATCGGCGCGCACGCCTGATCATGGATATCAAGTGTCCGGGCAGCGCCATGGCCGACCGAATGGTCTGGACGAATCTCTCGAAACTATCGAGCCATGACGAGGCGAAATTCGTCGTGAAGGACCGTGCGGACTATGAATGGGCGCGCGAGCTGACGCGGCGGGAGGACCTTGCCGCGCGGTGCCAGGTACTTTTCAGTCCGGTGTTCGGTGAACTCGACCCGCGTAGTCTCGCCGAATGGGTCCTTGAAGACCGCTTACCTGTCCGATTCCAAATCCAACTCCACAAAATCATCTGGTCTCCCGATATGAAGGGTGTGTGATTCGCCGGCCGCTATCGGACGGCCGGCCGCCAAAGGAGAACGCATGAAAGTGATGCAGATAGAGGTGAGGCACGGGCGCAGCGAGCAAGAGCCGCTCGATCTTCTCGTGTTCTTGCACTGCGAAGGGGAGAAGAGTTTTAAGGAGGGAGCCGCCTCCATCAATAAGTCTTTGGATGGCCAATTGCAAAGCCTGCTCGAACAGGGTGAATTTGAGGGAAAAGCGAACGAATTGATCCTGGTGCATACGCAAGGCAAATGTGCCGCCAAACGAGTGCTTCTCGCCGGCCTGGGACAGAAACGGGAACTGCGATTGGACTCATTCCGGCAGGTAATGGGGACGGTCGTGAAGCGAGTGCGCCAGGCGAAAATCAGTTCATTCGGCGTCGCCATGCCCTCTCTAAGCCCGCGCGGCGCATCCCCGTTGGACGTTGCTCAGACCATGGCCGAGGGCGCCATTCTCGGTTCCTATCAATTCACCGAATACCGAAGCGACAACGGCGCCAAGCCGCGCGACATCGAGCGCGTGACCCTGTTTACTGCGGAGCGGCAACAAATACGGCAACTTACCGAGGGCGTGCGGCGCGGAACGGCCGCGGCGGAAGCGGCCCTATTCGTGCGCGACCTCTGCAATCACCCTTCCAACGTCATGACCCCCACCAGGGTGGCAAACGAAGCGACACTCATCGCGAAGGAAACAGGAGTGACGCTGACGATCCTGGAACAGAAGGATATGGAACAGTTGGGAATGGGCGCGCTGCTGGGAGTCGCGCGGGGCAGTCACGAACCGCCCAAATTCATCATCCTGGAATATAAGGGAGAACGCGCCAAGAAGACCGCGCAGCCGATCGTCTTGGTCGGCAAGACCGTGACGTTCGACACGGGCGGCATCTCGCTGAAGCCGTCGGAGAATATGGAACAGATGAAGGCAGACATGACGGGCGGGGCGGAGGTGTTGGCGTCGGTCCGTGCGGCGGCGCGCTTGAACCTCCCGCTCTATGTGATCGGCATTCTGCCGGTGGTCGAAAACATGCCGGGCGGTCGCGCGATGAAGCCGGGCGATATCGTCAAGACGCTCTCGGGAAAAACGGTCGAGGTTCAGAACACCGATGCCGAGGGGCGTCTGATCCTATCCGACGGCTTGGCGTATGCGACGCGCTATCAACCGGCCGTGCTCATTGATATTGCCACATTGACCGGAGCCTGCATGGTGGCGCTCGGCCAGTTCGCGATCGGAATGTTCGGCAATAATGATCGCCTCAAGGAGCAGGTCCGGAAGGCCGGACTTCGTACCGGTGAGCGGGTGTGGGAGATGCCGCTCTGGGATGAGTACTTCGAGCAGTTGCGCAGCGACGTGGCCGATATGCGCAACATCGGGGGCCGCGGCGGCGGGATGATCACGGCGGCGCTCTTTCTCAGCAAGTTCGTCGGGGACTGTCCATGGGTCCACCTGGATATCGCCAGCACGGATTGGAGCGAGCGGGAACGGGCGTACATTCCCAAAGGTCCGACGGGCATCGGCACACGCTTGCTCATTCAGTATTTGATCGACCGAACCGTCCACTGACATTCGGCGGGTGGCTCCCATGACGCTGCGCGAACAAATCGGCCAGCTCTTTATGGTGGGCTTTCTGGGCTCGTCCGTGTCGCAGGGGTTGGAGGACTTCATTCGGGACTACAAACCGGGCGGCATCATTCTCTTCAGTCGCAACCTGGAGTCCGTCGGACAAATAGTGGATCTCACCAATCGGCTTCAGAAGCTCTCGTCCCGTTCTCCGCTACTCATCTCGATCGACCAGGAAGGAGGACGCGTCTCCAGGCTGCCGAAGGGGTTCACCATTTTTCCTCCCTGTGAAGGTATAGGGCGCTGCAATTCCTATGAGTTGGCCTATGCCGCCGCGTCGGTCGTCGCAGCCGAGCTGCGATGCGTCGGTATCAACATGAACCTGGCGCCCGTATTGGACGTGAACAGCAACCCGGCCAACCCGATTATCGGCGACCGGGCGTTCGGTTCGACCCCCGCGGTGGTTTCCGAAATGGGAGAAGCGACCGTCGCCGGCTTGCAAGACAATCGAGTGGTGGCCTGCGGCAAGCACTTTCCTGGTCACGGGGACACGGCGGCTGATTCGCACAAGGAACTCCCTGTGGTGGCTGCGTCACGTGAACGCCTGCGGGAGGTCGAATGGCCGCCGTTCCAGCATGCCATTCAGCATGGTCTCGCCTCCATGATGACCGCGCATGTCCGTTACGATGCTCTCGACAAGGAACAGCCCGCGACATTGTCTCCGGCGATCATCCAGTCGCTCCTCCGCGAGCAATTCCTGTATGACGGAGTGGTGTTGACCGACGACTTAGAGATGCACGCGATCATCGATCATTATGGCATCGGAGATGCGGCGGTGCGCGCTTTTCAAGCGGGATGCGACATCCTGCTGATCTGCAAAGATTATGAACGCGAAGTCGAGGCGTTCCATGCCATGGAGGCCGCCGTCAAGGACGGCCGGATCTCCTCCGCCCGGCTGCAACTGTCCCTGGCGCGCATCGAGAAACTCAAGGCTCGTTTTGTGCGGCCGTACCGACCCGGGACGATTTCCGACGCCCGCATTACGGTTGGTTGTCGTACGCACAAAGCCCTCTTGGACTCACTCCTCAGCGCGCGCGACCGGCTCGCGCGGGCGTCTTTGCCTGCCGCCTCATAACAAAATCATTCCGGGATCGGCACTGCTGCGCAGTCCGGTCTGCTGAAAGCCCTGGACATCCCGTGATCCGATCTGATTCACTAACGGGCTCATAATTCGGGAGGCAAGGAGACAGATATGGCTCTCAAGAGAGGCGACATCCTCGATGAACATAAGCGCCATCCAGGCTCCTGTGGGCTGGTGGTGAAGGTAATGGGGGGTGGAGAAGGGTTCGAGAACATCGTATGTTGCGGGCACGAATTGACGGAGGCCGATGTGGTGCCGGAAGTGACCCCGTCATTCGGCCGAAAGAAGGGCACGTTGGGCCCGGCCCTCATTCTCGACGAAAAGAAACTGTATCCGGATTCATGTGGGTTGCGCGTCATGATCATGGACGGCGGAGCCGGGTTCACCGAAATCCGATGCTGCGGGCATTCGTTGTCCGTGTCATCAATACGCGAATTAAAGTATGGCGGCATGCGTGGACCGGCACAGGGCTCAAGTCAAAGCGGCGGGACGGCATAGGTGAAGGTGACAAGAAGATGGAACCGATGCTGAGCCATCGCGGGCCAATGATGAAACGATGGCTGTCTTATATGGAGGGGTTGGACCGCCTGGGCTACATCACGGCCGGGTTCAGCCTCCTTGTGCTGGGGATGTTGATCTTCGCGCACGCCTGGTACGTCTTTCTCATGAAGAGCAATCAGTTCGGTCTTCTTCCGGCCGGACTGAGGCTCCTGAATGACTTGCTCCTGGTCATTATTCTTCTAGAACTGTTTCGGACCGTCGTGCGGTTTTTACAGACGGACGTGCTGGAATTGGAGCCCTACCTGGCTGTCGGAATCATCGCCTGCACCAGGCGCATCCTCACCGCCAGCGCCGAGCTGTCTCACCTTCCCGAGGTCACGACGCAGCAGTTCTATCAATACCTGATGGATATCGGACTGAACGTTTCCGTCATCATGGTGCTGATCGTGGCCGTGTTTCTGCTGCGCAAGCAACCTGGACCGAGCGCGGCGACATCGGTGTAATTCAGTCGCTCATTTCTTCTCTCGGTCTGCCTTATCACGAGCTGCTCTCTTGCCTGTGCATAACCTCTTGTGGCATCATGCCCCTTCTTCAACGAGGATGCATGGCCGGCTTGTTGGAATACGTCGGATACGTCCATATTTATTTGGGCCCGTACCGCGGGAATCCGATTGCGCTCTATCTGCTGCGCTGCGAGAAGGAGTGCCGGATCGGCCCCAAAGCCTATCCTTGGAACGATGTCGTCGGAATCGGCGATACTCCGAATAAAGCTGCGGCCGATTTTGAGGAGAAGTGGAAGGGGAAGGGCCTATCTGCCGATATGTATTCCGGACCGTCCTGGGAAGGGGGGATCAAGCCCGAGAAACCGGCCCCTCCCAAACCGGCTGCGCCGCCGAAGCCGGCCGGATCACCGGGAACGGCGACTCCGGGAACTCCCGGTGCGAAGGCCGCTCCAGGAGGACCGGCATCCGCGCCGTCTCCTCCGGTGAAGACACCGGCTGCTCCGGCTGCCGCGGACACTCAAGGGAACAGTTCTCCATCAGCCGCCCCGGCGAAGCCGCCGCCTCAGACGCCGACACCTCAATCGACACCCTCGCCACCTGTTCCGGCCGGCGCGGAGCGGGGCGCCGCCCCTTCTGCTGCTCCGACGAAGGCTCAACCCTCTACCAAGGCTCCGACCCCGACGGTGCCACAGGGCGGTTCAAAGCCGTAACCGGCTTCGATGTCCTCACCAGCCAGAGATACTACCGAAGCTTCTCTTAACTGAGGATTCTTGGCGAGGGAGCCGCGAGACGGCTGTGACGAATTCCATAGAGCAGGTAGACCACGATGCCGATCGCGGTCCAGACGACGAATCGGATCCACGTCAAAGCGGGGAGGAAGGTCATCAATCCGAGGCAGGCTGCCATGCCGAGAATCGGAATCAAAGGCATGAGAGGCATCCGAAATGGGCGCGGCTGATTGGGCTTGGTGTAACGCAGGACCATCACGCCGATACAGACCAAGACAAAGGCAAACAATGTTCCGATATTCGTCATGTCGGCCGCATCACCGATGGGAATAAACGCGGCGAGCACCGCGACGGCGATTCCGGTCAGATAGGTGGCGCGATGCGGCGTCCGAAAGGTCGGGTGCACCGCGGAGAGCCACGGACCCAAGAGGCCGTCCCGCGACATCGCGAAAAACACGCGGATCTGACCGATCATCATTACCACGAGAACGCTCGTAATGCCGGCCACGGCCCCCACGGCGACGATGGCAGCCCCCCATCGAAATCCCGCTACGCTCAGCGCCTCCGCGACCGGCGCATGGACGTCGATCTTCGAGTAGGGAATTAAGCCGGTCAATATGGCTGCGACGGCGATGTAGAGCAGCGTGCAAATGAAGAGAGAGGCAATGATCCCGATGGGCAAGTCCCGCTGAGGGTTGCGGGCCTCTTCCGCAGTCGTGGATACGGCGTCGAACCCGATATATGCAAAGAAGACAATGGCTGCCGCCGCGCCGACTCCGTCGAACCCGAACGGCATGAACGGACTCCAGTTGGTCTTATCCACCGCGCCGGCTCCCACCCCGATGAAGAAGACAATGACGGCGAGCTTGATGAGGACGATGACACCAGTGGCCCGCGCGCTCTCCTTCACGCCGATCACCAGGATGCCGGTGACGAGCAGCACGATGACCGCCGCCGGCACATTTGCAATCCCGCCGTCCGAACCCGGTGCGTGCGTGGCCCAGTACGGAAGTTCGAATCCGCAGAGTTTCAGGATATTGTTGAAATAGCCGGACCACCCGATGGCGACCGCCACGCAGGCGACGCCGTACTCCAAGATCAGATTCCAGCCGGTCAACCAGGCCAGCAGTTCTCCCAATGTGGCATACGAATAGGTATAGGCGCTGCCGGCGACCGGAATCATGGCGGCAAACTCGGCATAGCAGAGGGCTGCGAGCGCACATGTGAGTCCGGACAGCATGAACGAAAGAATGATACCGGGACCGGCTCCCGGTCGATGGGCGTCCCCGACGATCGCGGTCCCGATCAGGACGAATATGCCGGTGCCGATGATGGCGCCGATCCCAAGTCCGGTGAGATCCCAGACGGTAAGCGTTTTTTTGAGCCGATGTTCGGGCGCGTCGGAGTCGGCGAGAATGCGGTCGATAGATTTCGTGCGGAATAGGGAACTAGCCACCCGTGCTCCTTCCGCCGAGACCATGCGCTCGAGGCCGCGGATGACGGCAAAGTCGAGAGGCGGGAATCTGAGAACAAGTATAGCAGGTGGCCGTCACGAAGCCCGTCTTGCTGCCTTTAGAAAGGCCTGAAATAGGCGCCGGTGGAAGGGATAGCGATCAAACAGGAACTCCGGATGCCATTGTAAGCCGAGGTAGAACCGGTGGCGGGGTAATTCGATGGCCTCAATGATGCCGTCCGGCGCTGTGGCGCTGATGATCAGACCGGGGGCGGCCTGTTTGACCGATTGATGATGTGAGCTATTTACACGAATGATCCGCCGTTTCAGGACCCGGCTTAGGACGCTGTCCGCGGCGATCGAAACCGCGTGAGACAGGCGCGTGGCCGGTTCGGATTGACGATG
The DNA here is from genome assembly GCA_035250505.1 of Nitrospiraceae bacterium. GTDB lineage: Bacteria > Nitrospirota > Nitrospiria > Nitrospirales > Nitrospiraceae > DASSBQ01. Next base: position 23,962 of record DATFFC010000013.1, read on the forward strand.
GGGCAGCGCATGGGCTGTCTGGGATGGGATGTCCTGAAAAAGGGTTCCGCCGCAGGCGACGTTCATGGTTTGCATGCCGCCGCAAATCCCGAGCGTCGGGAGTCCCGATTTCGCCGCGAGTCTCGCCAGATCCAAATCGAAATCGGCCCGCCGCGGCGCCATAACCTTGAACCGGTACTTCTGCCGCTCTCCGTAATGCGAGGGATCGAGATCCGGCCCGCTTCCGGTGAGCAAGAGACCGTCGATACTCTTCAGCAAGCTTCGTCTGGCCCGCCGATCCGCGACGAGCGGGAGAATCACCGGCACGCCGCCGAGTTCTTCAATGGCTCGTATGTAACGGGCCCTCAGGAAGTAGGTGGGCTCTCGTCCGCCCATATCTTCGCGGTCACCGGCATTGAAGTCCGGTGTTACCCCGATGATAGGCTTCATGTTATCGAGTCGGTTCCAATGGCAAGGGCGCCGGCTCCTGTGCGGAGCCTTCGGTCTCTCGAACCGGCTCAGCCGGGACGCCGAGGAAGCGTACCGGCTTATCGCCCTTCAAGTGGTCCGGGGTGATGATATAGGTGCCGTAGATGCTGGGGATCCAAATGTTCTTGGCCGTTTGTTCACTGCCGCCTGAAAAGGCATACGCGAGCCCGCCGACCAGTCCGCCGCCGATCGCGAACGCAGCCTTGAATGGGAAATAGAGGATCGTGGCGACCGCCGATGCCGCTTGCATCCCGACGCCCGACGGGGTGCCGGTCGAGGCATCGGCAGAGGGAGATCCGGATGCGGATGACTCCTGAGCAAACAGGGGGGGTGCGACGGGCGCGGTGGAAAACGCCAGCAGTACGAATAGTGCGAGCGTCTTCACGTATCCCTCGCCCGGATGCCGACGTGCCTTGGTCATGACACTCACGATAGGCTCCTCCTTGTCTCCAAGTAATGCGTGCTCATGCGTGCCCATAATGACTTTGAGCGTTATAGCAAATTCGCTGTGGAATAAAAACCCCTTGGACGCAGGACATCACTGGGGTATCGGATCGGATTGCAACGGATCATCCAAGTCGAGTTCGGTTCGCAGGGAGGAAAAGATGCGCTTTCCTTCGCGGGCGGCGAGATGATCCAATTCCTCGGTTAGTGCCTCTGCCGGGATGTCCTGATTCTGTTGCTCGAAGTCCGATTGCAAGGCCAGATCGAGCTTGCGGCTACACAAGGTCTGAATAAAGACCTCTTCGATCCGCTGGCGGAGGGCCGGTCGGTCGTCATTCGGAACGCATGTCAGGATCTCTCTCGTCCATGCCGCAAGATGCAAGGTCTCAACGAGACGGGCCACTTGCGAGCGGGAGATATCGACCGAAACCTGTACGCCTCCCTTCCAACTGCGTTTCTTGACATTGAACACGCATCGCCAGTGCGTACCGTCCTCGCCCGTGGTCTCAGGGCCGAAGAAGAACGTGATACGAAACGGCGAAGGTTCGGGAACAGAGAGCGGCTCCATGGAACCTGCATTCTATCATCGCATCTCCCGATCGGATAGTCGCATTGACCCGTGAAAAGGCGGTCGTTATGATGCGGCTCGATGACCATGACAGACTCTTGCCGCAGGCGTGTCGAGGCCGTTCAGCAGGCGATTCGCAAGCAGCCTGGATTGGATGGGTGGCTCTTCTACGATTTCCGGCACAGCGATCCGCTTTCCTACGGGGTGTTGCTCCTCGCCGCCGAGGTGCATGTCACTCGGCGCTGGTACTACTGGGTGCCGGCGGACGGAGTCCCGGTCAAGCTCGTGCACGGGATCGAACCGTATGTGCTGGATTCCTTGCCTGGAACGCGGCAATGTTATGTGTCTTGGCGGGAGCGCCAAACGGCCTTGCAACAGGTGCTTGAGGGAGCGAAGCGGGTGGCGATGCAATATTCGCCGTATAATGCCATCCCGTATGTCTCGCGAGTGGACGCCGGCACGATCGAGCTGGTGAGAAGCTTCGGCATCGAAGTCGTCACCTCGGCCGATTTGGTCCAGCAATTTGAAGCGGTATGGGATGAGCGTCAGTTGCAATCCCACTGCGCGGCGGCGGAGAGCTTGCGCCGCATCGTCGACGAAGCGTTTCGACATGTGGGTGATACAGTGGCACGCGCGGAGCCGTTCGGGGAGTACGAGTTGCAGCAGTTCATCCTCTCTCGTTTTCAATACTACGGCCTTGTGACTTCGAGTCCACCCATCGCTGCGATCAACGATCATAGTGCCGATCCCCACTACACCCCGTCCAAGAACACGAGCCGCCCCATTCGTTCCGGGGATTTGGTACTCATCGACTTGTGGGCCAAGCAGCCCACGGGCGGCGCGGTGTACGCCGATATTACCTGGACCGGCTATGTAGGCAGCCGGGCACCCGACCGGCATCGGCAGATTTTCGAGATCGTACGACGCGCCCGGGATGCGGCATTGGCGTTTGTGCGGCAACAGATCCGTGCGGGGAATTTTCCTTGCGGGTGGGAAGTGGATGACGTCTGCCGGCAGGTGGTTCGAGAAGCAGGGTACGGAGAACGCTTTATCCATAGGACGGGCCATTCCATCGGCGTAGAAGTCCACGGGAACGGGGCGAACATCGACAATCTCGAAACACAGGACGGCCGTCGCCTCATGCCGGGCACCGGCTTTTCGATCGAGCCGGGCATCTATTTGCCGGGCGAGTTCGGGATTCGTAGCGAACTGGACGTGTATGTGTCGCCCGAAGAAGCGGTCGTCTATGGATTGCCGCTGCAAACCGAAATCATCCCGATTCTCCTTCATGATTCATAGCCGCCACTAGACCGGCGCTTTCTTGACAGTCACAAGTCTCGGCATATATCGTGGACTGTGGGGCCAGCCTCTCGCCAAGCCTCTCGCGTGGGGAGAGGGTTCACGCTCATCCAGCTTCTTAAGAGGAAAGGCCGGAAGCCATGTTTGGCACAATGGGATTTTCAGAATTGATCATTATCCTCGTCATCGTCTTGATCATTTTCGGGGCGGGGAAGCTCCCTCAGATCGGCGAAGGCGTGGGGAAGGCGTTGAAGGGGTTCAAGAAGGAAGTGCATGATATTCCGCCCGCCGAACCGGAGCCTGCGCCGGCAGAGCAGGTCGCTGCTCAATCAACCGCTACGGCTCAGCCGCCGGCACCCGGGAACGCCGCGCCGAGCCAGCCGTCTTCGTCCGCTGAAACCGGCGCCCCAAAGCCGACGGCTCCCTATACTCCGGGACCAGAGGCGACGCCCGGGACGACTGCTGCGTTGTTGGCCAATCTTGGCCCACAAGGGCCGGCGGCAAGTCAGCCTGCTAAACCACGTGTTGCCGGGACACCCGCAACTGCCGCGGGTCCCTCCCATGCCCCAAGTCCGTCGTCTCATCAAGCGCCGCCGACCATGGAGGACCGCATGGCGGCGCCGGCGCCGATGGCCCGCGCTCAATACCCCCCGTTGCCGCCTGGCGCGCAGGCAAAGCCCGCCGCGAAGCGGCCGTCGGCCGTCGTCAATAAGGATGCGGTGGCCCGAGTTCAAGCGGCACAGGCTGCGATGAAGGCGAAGGCCGGCCAGGCCAGGACCGGCCAGGCGACCACCGGCGTCTCCCCCCAAGATATGCAACATTTCGGCGAAGGTCTGGGCGACGCGTTGCGGACATTCCGCCAGGCTGTGTCCGACGTGCGCAATACCGTCGATCCCGAAATGCGAACCATTCAGGCCGAGATGGATGCCGCGCAAAAGGAACTCGAACAATCCGTTGAAGCTGCCAAGCAAGCGCCTCCCGTTGAAGAGCGGTCATCCGGAAAGCCTGCCTGAGTGTCTTCAGTTGCCGTGAGCGCCGGCTTCCTCCATCGATCGGTGATCCTTCCGCTCGGATCTTCGCTGCTTGCGACCCTCATGCTTTCAGGCTGTTATCTGGACACCCCGCCCGCGACCCCCGACACCGTATCGCAAATTCTTGTCGATCTGTTGAGAGATCCGAATCCGGAAATGCGACGCACGGCGGCCGAGGGGCTCGGCAAGATTGGAGCGTCCTTTCAGGCCGACGGCGTTGTTCGAGCGCTCGCTGATCCGGACCCTCGAGTTCGGGAAGCCGGCGTCATCGCGTTGGGGCGGCTATCTGTTCAGACGGACGGCGTGCAGAGGCTCTTGGAGGCGTTGAGGGATCCGGCTGTTCCTGTTCGGAGAGCGGCGGCTCGGAGTCTCGGTGAATTGGACGAGGTACCGTCTGCAGTGGAAGGCGATCTTGCGCGGCTGCTGAAAGACCCGGATACAGCAAAACGCCGGGCTGCGATACAGGCTCTGATCCAAATCGCAGTACCCGGGGCCTTCCCCCACGTGGCGGTGGCCGTCCGGGATCCGGATGCGGAAGTGAGGCAAGGAGCGGTCGCTGCGCTCGGTGAGTGGTGGGGAGAGAGGGCGATTCCGTTATTACGGGATCGATTGGCGCATGATGCAGTGGCCGGTGTGCGGGCCGAGGCCGCATACCGGTTGGGAAAGGTCGGCGATCACCAGTTGGTGAAGGAGCTTACCCGTGCGGCGGAGGCCGATCAGGATGCGGTCGTCCGGCTGTGGGCGAGATGGGCGAGCGGGCAGCTCAACCGCACGCCCGGCTCCGGTTGAGGGCATTGGTCAGTTCGATGAGCCGATGTCGCGCATCCTCGTCGATTTCCGTGAATTGCACTCCCATGCCGGGAAACAGGAGATAGCGCTCCGCTTTGGGGCGGGTCCAGGCCACCTTGGCTTTGGCTCTATATTTGTCGGTCGGACGATCAGGAAGCGCGAACTCCACGGTCAATTCCGTTCCCGGCGTCAACGGTGAGCTGCTTTCGATAAACAGCCCCCCTCCTCCGATCCCGCCCGTTAAACTGTCGAAGTGCTTGCCCTCCGGCGTCGTGCACCGCACTTTGACGGCCAGCGGCGCGCGCGGATGCGCTCGGCTGTGGGCAAATCGTGTATCTTCATCGGTGGCTAGGATGCGCTCGATCAGCGTGCCCCATCCCACGGTGCCCAGCGGCTGCCCTTTTTCGCCGATCAGCGACAACGTTTCTTGGTCGCAGTCAATTTCGAGGACTTTGCCGACATGCTCTTGAACCGTTGTGACCGGAAACCTCATATGGATTCTCCGCGGGGTGCATGGGAGTGAAGAGGATGTTCTGCTCGGAAGATTCGCTAACCCTGCGAGCCGCCTTGATTCGCTGTCCTGACTGAATGGACCAGGTTCAATACGCGGGTCCTGGTCTCGGTTGCAATATCCGTAAACCGCACGCCCATGCCGGGACTGAATGTATATTGATCGGCTCTCGGGCAGACCCAGGCCACGACTCCTTTGGCGGACAGCCATTCCGTCGGAGAATCCGGCAAGGAAAACTCTAAGACCAGCTTTGTGCCGACCGGGAGCGGCCCCTCGCTCTCAATAAAGAGCCCGCCGCCCCCTATTCCGCCGGCCCGGCTCTCCATGTGGAGGCCTTGCGGAGTGTTGTACTTGACTCGTATCGAAAGAGAAATCCGTGGTTCAGTGCGGCCGTCTTCCGCCTGGTTGGGTTTCCGGTAGGCGAGGATATGATCGATGATGAAATCCCAGGGGAGGGTTCCCAACGTTTCGCCGTTGATTCCGAAGAGTGTAATGGTCTCCCGGGCATTGTCCAAGTGAAGCGATTTGCCCTTGTGCCGGGCACTCGAGACCACCGGGAGTTTCACGTCGCGTTCTTCCTTAGGGAGATAATCGTCCTCTGTTGTAGGTAGTATAGCGCAGAGTTCGGAAATGTCGATACATTGGGTGATTCAGAGAATCAGGGCTCTCTTGGCGCCGACCGGTGACGCGTCATCGAACCATGGCATGCCGGTAGTGGCTGGCATAGGCCGAAGCGCAAGAGAAGGCCGACGGCCGAAGGGGGTCAGGCGCTCTTGATGTCTTTGTCCTGCTCGAAGAGCCGGATCGGCGGATGCTTGCCGGCGATCACTTCTTCGGTAATGACGACTTCCTTGATCTGCTTCTGGGAGGGCGCGTCATACATCAGGTCGAGCATGACTTCTTCAAGGATGGCGCGGAGACCGCGGGCTCCTGTTTTCTGGGTATAGGCCTTGCGGGCGATCGCCCCTAGAGCCCCGTCCGTGAATCTCAACTTGACCTTCTCGAAGCTCAAGAGCTTTTCGTACTGTTTGGTCAGGGCGTTCCTGGGTTCAGTCAGAATTCGTATCAGCGCTCTTTCGTCGAGTTCATCCAGGGTCGCGACAACGGGCAGCCTCCCGATAAATTCGGGGATCAGACCGTATTTGAGAAGGTCTTCGGGTTGAACGAAGGGCAGTAACTCTCCCAACCGGACGTCGTTGCGGCCGCGGACGTCCGCTCCGAACCCCATCGACTTTCTGTTCAGGCGCTGCTCGATGATCTGTTCCAGGCCGACAAAGGCGCCTCCGCAGACGAAGAGAATGTTGGCCGTATTCACCTGGATGAATTCTTGATGGGGATGTTTTCGCCCGCCCTGCGGCGGGACATTGGCGACCGTGCCTTCGATCAACTTGAGGAGCGCCTGCTGCACTCCTTCTCCGGACACGTCGCGGGTGATCGACGGACTATCGCTCTTCCGGCTGATCTTGTCGATTTCGTCGATGTAGACAATACCCCGTTCCGCGCGCTCCACGTCGTAGTCGGCGGCCTGCAGCAGCTTGAGAATGATGTTCTCGACGTCCTCACCGACATACCCGGCCTCGGTGAGCGTGGTGGCATCGGCAAGCGTAAACGGCACATCGAGATACTTGGCCAAGGTTTGGGCCAAGAGCGTCTTGCCGGTCCCCGTGGGGCCGATCATGAGAATGTTGCCTTTTTGAAGCTCGACGTCGTCGACGTCTTTCTCTTTTGCCGAGATGCGCTTATAGTGATTGTGAACCGCTACGGAGAGAATCTTTTTCGCCCGGTCCTGCCCGACCACATACTGGTCGAGATGGTGCTTGATGTCCGCCGGTTTCTTCAGTTTCGATGAGATCTCTTCTTTGGCCTCTTCCCAGTCCTCGGCAATGATGTCGTTGCACAGATTGACGCATTCGTCGCAGATGTAGACCGTCGGACCGGCAATCAGCTTGCGGACTTCATCACGGCTCTTCCCGCAGAACGAGCAACGCAGGTGCCGATCGATCTTCTCCTGTTTGGCCATGCTGCCTCCTGTCTTACGCGCTCTTGCCGGTTTCCTTCGACTGTTCGGCGGCCCCGGGAACTTTGAAACTTTTCAGCGGTCTCGTGATGACCTCGTCGATCAAGCCGTACTTCTTCGCTTCTTCCCCCGACATGAAATAGTCTCGTTCCGTGTCCAGGGCGATCTTGTCGAGGGCCTGACCGGTATGCTTGGCCAGAATGTCGTTGAGCCGTTCACGGATTTTGAGAATTTCCCGGGCATGGATGTCGATTTCGGTCGCTTGCCCCTGAAACCCGCCCATCGGCTGATGGATCATCACCCGGGCATTGGGCAGGGCGTAGCGTTTGCCTTTGCTGCCGGCGGTGAGTAACAATGCCCCCATGCTGGCGGCCTGCCCCAGACAGATCGTCGTGATCGGTGGTTTCACGTATTGCATGGTGTCATAGATGCCGAGTCCTGCGGTGACGCTCCCACCCGGTGAATTGATGTACAGATTGATGTCCTTTTCAGGGTCCTCGGCCTCGAGGAAGAGCAACTGAGCGATGATCAGATTCGCAAAGATGTCATCGATTGGAGCGCCCAAGAAGATAATGCGGTCTTTCAGGAGGCGGGAATAAATATCATAGGCCCGCTCACCACGATTGGTTTGCTCAATGACGATCGGAACTAACATACGGCACGATCCTTTCCGTTTAGAGAGGCGCTACGCTTCACTGTAACATATTCAGGCCGGAACCCGCGGACCATGCGAGGCCCGTTTTCTAAGACGGGCGCGGCGCGGACCGGCGCCTGTCCGCTATCCCTGGATGACCGAGTGGCGATAGACGAAGTCCAGCGTCTTATCCGCCAACACCCGGCTCCGCAAATCATCCAATGATTCCTGCCCGCCCGCCTGAATCATGCGAGTGACCTCGTCCACGGACAACTTGACTTCCGAGGCCAGACGGGCGATTTCCTCGTTCAATTCTTCATTGGTGACGGTTAAACCTTCCTTGTCCGCGATGGCCTCGAGGATGAGCCCCATTTTAACCCGACGCTCCGCTTCCGGCCGATGTTCGGCCTGCAGCTTGGCGATCTCTTCCGTGCGGGATCCGGCACCGGACTCCCTGGTATCGGCGGTCTTGCGTTGGCGGGATTGGAGGATTTGGCGAATCATAGCGGTCAGTTCCCGTTCCACCAGGGTCTCCGGCAGATCAAAATGATGCATCTCAGACAGCCGTTTCATGATGGTGTCTTTATAGGAGGCCTCGATGTCCTTCTTCAAAGCCCGCTCCATTTCGCCGCGGAGATGGTTCTTAAGTTCTTGTAGCGAGGAGTATGGGCCGCAATCCTTCGCGAACTCGTCATCGAGCGCCGGCAATTGCTTGTGCTTGATGCCGCGAATCGTGAACCGAAAAATCACGGTTTTTCCGGCAACGCGTTGGTCGGGATGAGTCGAGGGATACTCTTGGGGAACTTCGACGATGTCACCCTCCTTCTTGCCGAGAAGATGGCGATCGACCTCGACTCCGAGGATGGAGGCCTTCGATCCGACTCTATGCAATTGCGCTTCTTTGGATGTTCCCTCAAGCACGTGATCGTCGAGACGGCCTTCGACATCGAGAAGGGCGAAGTGTCCTTCGGCCAATACCGACCCTGCCGGGGCCGGGTGGAGCTGCGCCATCCGTTCACGAAACACCTCCAACGCCTTGTCCACCTGCTCATCCGAAACTGTCCGGGTATCGGGCTTTAGAGAAATGGGATTGGGAGCCTTGTAATCGCGAAGCTGGATCGTCGGCTTGATCTCAACGGTTGCCGTAAAGCTAAACGCGGCATCCCGGCTGATCTTCACCCGCTCCAAGGGCGGGATTTCCACGACAACCGGTACGATGCCGGCCTGGCGGATCGCCTTATCGTAATAGTCCGGAACGAGCGAACGGATCACGTCCTCTTCGACCTCCTTGGCGTACCGTTTCTCCAAGAGCTGGACCGGCGCTTTGCCCGGGCGAAATCCGGGGATCCGCACCTGCTTGTTGAGTTCGGTATAGGCGCGAACAAAACGCTGTTGCACCTCCTCGACCGGGACTTCAATCTTCAGCGCGCGTTTCATGGGCCCGAGTTCGGTCACTTCCATTCGCATATCGGACTGAAACCTCCAGCTAATACTGATTGTATGGCGTCTAAGGTAAGACCCGGGAGAATGGTGCGAGAGGGGGGACTTGAACCCCCACGGTTGCCCACGAGATCCTAAGTCTCGCGCGTCTGCCAGTTCCGCCACTCTCGCACGCCGCGGAGCCTCGTTCAACAGAGCAGGGCCGGCAAAAGCGTGCGGGGAGACCTTTAATTATGGCCTCTTGTACCGTTGAACGGCAGGAAGTGTCAACCCATCTCACGCAGGACGCGATATCGGCCCGAATGAGCCGTTATCGAGGACCTGGTGAGCGAAAGAGTCAGGAGAGCAGGCTTCGTCGCCGATCGGTTGCCGATTGCGTTTGCTGGTAATGAAATGACGTGCGAGCGTATAATCTTAGTCCTGTAGGATCGATCTTCGCGGTTGCAGCACCTCACGATCAACATAGTCTAGTGCCGAATAATGAGATGTAACCGGATAGAGCCCGTCTAGGCGATCATTCATAAGCTCGGAATCCTTTCTCCAAGGAGGACTGAGATGAGGCGAGCATTCAGCATAATCGGGACCCTTCTTGTGATAGCGGCTTCATCATATGGTACCGGCCTGGCATACCGGGATTACTTTACCCCAGAACAGAAAGCACAACTGGCGAAGATTCAGACCGTAGGGTTGGAGGTGATCGCCCTGACCGACAAGGGGGCGGTGGATGCGACCGCGATCGGTGATGTCGTCTCGCGCCGGATGTCGGAACTCGGTTATACCATCGTGCGTGACGCGTCCAAGCCGGCGGACGTGGTCTTCAAAGTGAAATGTGAGCAGCGAAAGACGTGGGAAGGAACAACGGCGGCGGGCGGGGACGCCGATTTGCCGGATGCCCCGTCACGATTGTGGAAAGGCCCTGCGTGCCAGCTGACCTATGTGCTGGGAGGGTTGAAAATCAAGTGGCAGAAAGAGGTCCGGACGGATTTTGAGGACCCCGCCGGAGCGGCATCAAAGGAGCATTCGGGTGATGTCGGGAGCTTTGTCATGGCCAAGCTTCGGGAGAAATTAGAGGAGTACGACTTCCCTCTATGGATCACGGCTGAATGGGGCCAGCCGGACCGACTACTCAAGCTGCTGGACGCGTCAGGAACACCGCAGATCAGGAAGCTGAGGCTCATCTCCGTCTTGGGAGAGATGGAGGCGGACGAGGCTCTTCCTCGGCTGCGGGAAGCGCTTAAAGACAAGGACTTGTCCAAACAGGCGGCATTGGCATTGGGCAACATGGGGAAGGAAGGGATTCCCATTTTGGTGGATATTTTGAAGCATTCGAAACAGCCGCAATTGCAGGCGGCGGCGGCGAAGGGCTTGGGAGATCTGGGCAATACGCACAACGATTCCTCGGTCGTACCGCCGCTGTTGGAGATGCTGGACGCTCCGGGCGTTGATATTATCGTTCAGACGGAAGTCGCCTGGGCGCTGGGGCGTGTACCGGACCGCCGTTCGGTCCAGCCATTGTTCGATCTCGATAAGAAGCTACAAAAGATCCGCAAGGATCCGCCTGATCCACAAATTAAGAAGCTCAAAGAAGCGGTGTTCTGGTCGATCAAGCAGGTCTATACCGAAGACCAGTACAGCTAGACCAATATTTCTTGTAACACACTTGTTATCGGGAACTGCTCTCGGCGATCAACTGCCCGGAGTTGTGATGTTCTGCCCGCGGCGTGCGTTGCGCTGGAGGCATGGGAGTTGATCTAGGTCAGTCCAGCCTTATTGACATTGCTCTCTTTCGCCCGTAAGTTGACTGCCTCATCCTGCTACACAAGCAAGTGGCGTGCCAGTGTGGACTTGTATTCCCCGCGAGGCAGTTCTGCGCAGGCGACGTTCCCCTAAATTCTGTTCGACCACAAGGGAGGACCGACATGGCCAAGCTGTCGAGAAGAAGGTTTTTGCAGCTTTCTTTACTGGCAGGTGGCGGACTTGTCACCTCCGATTGGTTGGCTCAAATCGTCACCCCTCATGACTTCTCGCCAGCCGGCGCCGCCGAACCCATCAAGATCGGCATTCTTGATCCGCTGACGAGCCCCTATAAGACCTCTTCGATTCACGACGTTCATGGTGCGACGGTGGCGATGGATTCATTCAACAAACGAGGAGGCGTGCTGGGCAGGCCTGTCACGCTGATCGAGGCCGATGATGCCTCGAACGTCGAGACCGCCGTGAAGGCCGCGCAGAAACTGCTGACCCAGGATCGTGTCGATGTTCTCATGGGCACCTTCAACGGCGACGTCGCGCTCGCGGTATCGGAAGTTGCCATGCGGGAAGATAAGCTGTTCATGGTCACGGGGGCTCATATCACGGAGCTTACAGGGGTGCGGTGTAATGCTCAGACATTCGTCTTTATGCCCAACGCGCGGATGATGGCTCAAGCCGTCGCTCCTTCCCTGACGAAGACGTACGGCAGCCGCTGGTACATGATCACAGCCGATACGGTGGACGGTCGATCCGCGTTGCAGGCGATGACGGGCGCACTGACCGAGCAGGGCGGAGAGGTCGTTGGTTCTTCAACCACCGCCTTCGGGGCGACGGATTTCTCAAACCCTATGACTGAAGCGCGCAAGGCCAAACCCGATGCGATAATCCTCAATCTCTATGGATGGGACCTCGTGAACGCGCTCAAGTCCTATGCCAAGCTCGAGCTTGCCAAGGAGAAGATCGGCGTGGGCGGCATGATCGGTGGAGAACAGATCGGCCGTCCCCTCGGCTACGCGAATAATGCGGGTATTTGGGGATTGATATGGGATCCCAAAGTGAATACGGAAAGTTCGAAACGGTTTATTCAAGGTGTGATCGATAAATACCAGCATACGCCGACTTCACGATGCTATCTGGGATATGCGGCCATGACGCAAATTCTCGAGGCGATTGAGCGGGCCGGCACGACGGATACCGCAGCCCTCATCAAAGCGCTGGAGGGCCATGAGTTTGACGGGCTGAAGGAAGGAAAATCCTATTTCAGGGCCACTGACCATCAACATGTACAGGATGTCTTGGTGGGAGAAGCGTATGGGAAGGAGCTAGGGCTCGGGCATTACAAGATCATCGCGACCATAAGAAGCGATGCCGCTGTTCACGAAGCCGGCGAACAATCTTGCCGATTGGAGCATGGATGAGCTTGGCTCACTGAACGCCGGGCCGATCCGGTATGGGGAGGGCAGCCATTCTTGGTCCGTTTCTCCTCGAACCTGGAGTCACGGTGCGCGAGGGAGTGGAGAATTGGGTCACGATAATCTCGATGCGGCGATTCCGTTGCCGGCCGGCTTCCGTCTGGTTGCTCGCCAGAGGCCTCTTGTCGGCAAGACCGACGGCTCTAACTCGGTCGGGCGAGGTCCCGCCGCTGATCAAAGCCTTCCTCGCACTATCGGCGCGTGCCCATGACCATGCTCTATTGTCGGGAAACGTTTTTTTGAGCTCCTTGCTGATTGATTGATTGTCCGTATGGCCGGCTACTTGGATCGCCCGATCCTGAGCTTGCGCCAGCATCTGTCCGATGCGTTGGAGCATCACCATTCCGTCCGGCTTGAGCGTCACTTCTTCCGGCGGGAAGAGCAACGCGGAAGACAACGACACCGATAGTTGGTTCCTGTCTTGGTGGATGGCCACCGCTCCTCTCGCCATGTCGTCCTGAAATGCCCGCACCAGCTCGTCTTTGGTCTGGTTCAAGGTGGCATGCTGATCCCCCGATCTGAACGGGGCCGGTTGCTGAGCGGGAGCGAGAGGTTCCTTCGACGTCGCCCTCTGGCTTCCCGGTTCGGACACCGTTTGTTGTTTTGCCGTCACAGGCTGTCCGGCCACCGTTTTCCGAGAGGCGGTATGGCGAAGGAGATTCTCCTGCTCCGTAACCAGGGTACGGAGCGTCTCCATTTCTCGTCCCTTCGCCGCCAGTTGCCGCTCGAGTTGGGAGGTCTGCTGTCTCGTCTGGGCCAGTTCCATATTGATGGTGGAGAGTTGGCTTACCAGGCGATCCCGATCGCCTCCGGCCCGCTTTAAGACTTGAAGCTGTTGCTCTCTTTCCACCGCCTGCTGCTCGAGCGCACTGACGCGTTGGCGCGCCAGCTTGAGCTCGGCGGCATAATTAGCCGATTCCATCGACAGTCTATGCTTCTCGTTCGCCAAACTTTGGAGATCCAAATCCTTTTGGGCGAGTTGTTTCTCGCCTGTCGCGATCCGTTCCTTGGCGTGGTTCAGAGCGAGGGTGGCACTGTGCAATTGGGTCGCTAGGCTCTCACGCTCCGCGGCGGCGCTCCGAAGGGCGCGGGCTTCGGTATCACGCTGCAGGAGCTGCGATTCCAATTCCGCTGCGCGGCGTCTCGCGCTCTCCATGTCGGCGGCCGCGACGGCGCGGCCGCGAAGGGATGTCAATTCCTGATCTCTCTTGGCGGCCTGTTGTTCGAGCGCCGTGATGCGCCCCCGGGCTTGAACGAGCTCCGCCGTGACTGCATCGCGCTGGGCGGCCAGGGTCCCGCCCTCGGCTGCGGCTTTACGAAGCTCATGGAGTTCCGCTTCCTTAATCGCGAGCAGGTCATCATACGATTTGGCGATGGGTTTTCCTTCGCGGTCGGCAAGTTTGCTCTCCAAGTCCCGCACCCGTTCGTGGAAATCACTGAGGGTCGCCAGTAGCTGCTGTCTCTCTTCCTGGAGCGCCAACAGTTGCCGTGCTTCAGGACTCGATGGGCGGGAAGCCGCCGGCGAAGCGGACGCCATCGTGGGGAGAGGAGCCTCAGTATGCCCGTGAGAAGCAGGATTGGCACAGCCGGCCATGGTCGCGCCCGCCAGCAGAATCATGATCATCTTGCGGTTCATGTGCCCTCCCCTCCAGGCAAAAAGACTGATTAGATTGCGTAGAGATGCTGGGATGTGGGACTGAAGATTACAATGCTGAAGCGAGAACAATGAATGCAGGAGAACCGGTACGGTTGACACGTTGAAGACGGCTCTCAGGATGGATATGCTCCTTACGCCATACGGTGTTCTACCCGGGTAAGGTAATCTCTTCGTCATCAAGATGCAACCGGGAGTTCATTGAAGCCGGAAATAATGGCGCGTTCCCCCCGGCCGCCGCCTCCATCGACACGTCAGGGACGTTGCTTCTTGAGGATGTCGTCGTCATGTCAGTCGCCCTACTTGATGACCTGTTCGGCCTTGGTGAAGAAGGCGTCGACCGCAGCGTCCACGCTGCTCTGGCCGAAGGCGACCTGCTGGTAGAGCCGGTTCAGCTCGGTGGTCAGCGTGCCCAGGCCGGCCGGGTAGGTCGTGGTCGT
>DATFFC010000014.1:0-6724 GCA_035250505.1 Nitrospiraceae bacterium
GCCGAGGAGGGCGCCGGCCGCGAGCATTGCCGCGGCGGCCAGAGTCGTTCGCGTTCCCATGGTGTCGTCTCCTGTTATTTCACTTCTTCGATGTCCGGCAGCTTCCAGGTCTTCTCGAAGAACGGCTTCTTCGGCCCGTAGAGGCGGAACAGGACTTCAAACTTGCCCTTCTGGTCCGTCGGCACCCAGTTCGATTCCTTCCCTGCAGGAGCCGCGGGACTGAAGTAGATGTCCACCGAGCCATCGGCGTTCTTCTGGAGTCCCGGCGTGATGGACGACCGGCTCGACCACGACATGTTACGAATCAGCGCATGCGTTGCACGGTCGTAGGCCGTCGCCGACCAGTAGAGCTTGACCGGCGCGTTAGCCGGCACGTTCAGGCGATAAGTGTTGCCGCCGTCGAAGGACCGGCCTGCTTTGTCCTTGATCGTCATCAGGTAGAACTGGCCTGTCCCCAGGTGCTTGGCGCTGAAATACGCCATGGAATAGGCGATGCCACGGCCCTCCACAGGATAGGCGCCGGGCTTGGAGAAATTCGTCTGCAAGCCTTCGACCACATCCGGCTTGGCAGGAAGTGCCCAGTGGCTGCCCTCATTGAACGGCGGTGAGAAGACGCCTTCGTATTTGAGATCGAGCCAGGCATGCGCTTCGCGCGCGGCGTCGTTGAGAATCTTCTTCGTTCTGTCGTCCGGCTGGAATGGGTTCCCTTTTCGATGCCGATCGACTTGAGCTGATCGATCATCGCCTTGTCCCTTTCCAACCATGGCTCGCGCTGCGCGAAGCGGTCGAACGACTGGAAGAAACGCAGGTCATAGGGGATCGTACTGTCGTATACAACGTCGATGGCATCGACAAATATGGTCTCGGGAGGATTCGCCGCCTGCGACAGGGGATAAAACTTGACGCGTTTGCCGTAGGCGACGGCCTTGGCGATGTCGGCGTCGCTGCCGCTCTTGAGGTTGGAGCGCAGGAGGACGAAGCCCGCGTAGGTGTCCGCAGGTAGCGCGATGTAACCGTCGGACGCTTTTTCTTTGTAGCCCGGGGGCAGGATCAGATACTTCCCGCCCTTGCCCTTGTCCACACCGGCGGGCCCGACGTCCTCCAGCGCCGTCTGCCAGGCATCGTCGATGCTGCCCGTAATCGATGCCTCCTCTTCCGCTGGCGGAATCTCGAGCACCATCGGCCCAGCGTCCTTCGTGTTGTAGAAGGGCATGAGATAGATCGTGTCGGGGTTGGGCGTGAGCGTCTGGTTTTTCCAACTGACGGGTCTCGACCAGTACACCACCTGGTTGAAATCCGCCCCGGCGTCGTTCATCGCCCCGAACATCAGCTCTGCATTAACCGCCGGCATGCCCCAGATGATCGCCTCCACCGCGCGACGCTCGATGGTTCGGCGGATCAGATCCTCCGAGGAGAAATTTTGAGCGTATGCTGAGTTCGTCGCGATCATCAACCCGAGTGTTACGAACGCAAGTCTCTTCATCCTCTCCTCCATGATTGGTCAATTTCGGCCCGGCGCAAATGCCCGCTGCGTTTGACTTACTATGTCTTGGGGGGATGGTGCTGTCAAAATGACAGCGTCGGCAGTTGACAGGAAAGATCATTCTAGGCGGTCTTCGTGCCAGCATGGTATGCCGATCGCTTGTTATCATGGTTGCCTTATCGCCACTCGACCGCGCCGAATTTTGTTTCTCCGAGGAACACGTACATCAGGCTGACTGTTCCGACCGTTTGATTCTTGTACTCGATATCTGAATAGCTTGCGTCCCGATGCGAATGGGAATACCGCACCGCCACACCGTGACGGTCGTAGATCCGGACCGTCAGCGATGAATCGCCGCGCAGGATGTTTTCCCATCCGGTTTCCGTGGACAGAGTATTGCTGACATAGTATTCACGGCCTGTGACATCAACCATCACTCTGTCGCCGAATATAAGACGAAGCGCGAGCAATCCCTGCGGCATTATTCCATAGTGATAATCCCGCTCTCCGGTCTTCTCGATACTGCCCGCCGCTCCATAGCCCACTCCGCCAAGCGCTGTTCCTTGGAGGGCCACAGTTTGCGACAGCCACGTCTGCCAGGTGGTTCCCAGCGACACAGCCGGACCGGACACGCGAAAGACCTGCGGCGAAATATAGTCGTAAGTTCCGTAAAGACCCCAGATCCCACGGGTCGATTCACCGGGCGCATAGGTAGTGCCCCAAAGAAGCCCTCGGCTGTTAATGCTTTCCAACGTATTGGCTGTGACCGCCCTCACATGAAAGTCGAAATAGTCGAACGGGCGTTTGTATGTATAGCCGGGCTTGCCCGGCAGGCCGTAGGTGAAGGTGAAGTCAGCCACGGCGCCGTTTTCTTCGACTCCGGATGAGACGTTGTGGGTGCTCGATGAGACACTGCCTCCCACCTGCAATCGCATGAAGGTGGCCGGCTTGTGGCTCGGGAATATGGCGTCGAACTTGTTGCCGAATACGAGGCGATTGAATCCCATGGGAAGTGAGATGGCCGCTGCGCCGAGTTCCCGCCAGAAGCCGGGCTTTCCTTGGGCATCTTCGAGGATCAGACTGGCCATGCGGAAGAAAGGTTCTCCCAAGAACGTTCCCCCCACCGGCGTCGCAACCATGTCGTTGATGGAGGGATTGGTCGTCTCGCCTGCCAGTTCCCAGACATAACTCCCGGCGACGCTGTACAAAAATGATTCCCAGAAGTTCAAGCCCGACGACCGCGCCAGTCCATAATAGACGCTGCCGCCGTAAGGGTGAAGAAACTGATTTACCTTGAACTGGTCATTGTCGACGACCCAGTGCGGATCTGTGATGTGGTCCCAGATCGTGTCCCAGCTCGTTTGGTAATCCTCCTTTGGCTCGACGAAGTTTCGGTCGTAGAGATTGAGGAGGAACTCGTACAGCAGAATCTCCCCGGCCGGGAGGACATAACTGCGGCCGGCGCCGGTCTCCCAAGAATGCGTGTCGTTCCACCAGTTGCGAATGGGTTTAAAAGTTGTACCGGATTCAGTCGTGTCCGCAGAGGGTTGATCGGAAGGCTGGGGCTCGAAGGGTGACGGGGGGCCTTGTATGGTTCCGCCGTTCGGAGGAATTTCTTCGGCAAGCCCCGTGCCGGTCAGGACGGAAGACAATACGACCGCTCCTATCAAAGAGAACAACCGTCCTATCCAGCTCATTGACTTCGTTTCGTTGATGTCCGGCTCCGTTCCGTGACTATTGCCGCTTGCGGGCCCGCAGTCTACCTCAGACAACCTGAACCCACAAGAAACCACACGGTAATGGATCAGGCGGTAGTGAGATCGACAATGGATCAGCCTGATGTCATCTCCGTATCTCTAGATCTATTGAGGCTGGGAGACCACACTGTCGACAGTTCGCATCAGTCACAGCTCTCGTGAAATCCTGTCATTTTTGACAGTAGGCGGACAGTAGGCACCATGATAGGGAACCTGTATGTAGAGGGGTCTGGTTGAAGGCTATTAAGAGAAATGATCAGAACGCCACAACCATGAATGCGGCGGGAATCAATTATCATGCGCTCAAAGCCATGGAGGCTCTGAAGCGACTTCAGCAACTCGAGAGTCTTTCGCCTCCGACGAAACTAACCATGCGTAAGGAATAGCATGTTGCCGTGGGCTTAACCTGCCATGGTCATGCCTCACGTTGAGTCCGCGCTTATGCGCTAAAGCCTATAATTGATAGCGGCTCCTGAGTGCCGCCGGCAGCGGCGAGAGTGAGATGGAGCGCGAGATCTAAGCAGGGCCGCGCGTTCATCATCTAAACGATTGGAGATCCGCTGGGATTCTGCCACAGGAGCATGATAGCAAGGAACCTGGCTCTCCGGTGCTGGGCAGTGCTCGCGCTGGCGATCATGGCGGCAGCAGATCCGGCATTTGCCGACACGACCATCGAGGGCCGGGGCAATCTATTTTATACGGATGATGTCGGCATCTTCTCAGCCACGCGGCGACTCACCCGCGACGGCGATCCGACCCAACCTGCTCTCGATACCAGCCTCACCGACAAGGGATCCGATGTCGTGTTCGAACCAGACGCCAAACTCTCGACCGGGTTTGACAACCGATTCGGAAAGACCGATCTGAGCATCCGCGGACAGGGGTTTATCTATGCAGACAACGCGCGCTTCAATCACGGCACTATGACCCTCCAAGCGATTCAGAGCTTTTCGCCGGAAACCCATGTACGGCTCCGGTACTACTACGTGCCGAACATGTTTCTCGGCGACAATGAAGACAGGCGGCCGGGCAGAGAGGGACTGGTGGATGAGACACTCACCAGCCATATCTGGTCCGCGCGGGTGGAACAGCGACTGACGCAGACGATCGAGGCGGCATTGTTGACCAGATACGGGATTCGCCGCTACAACGATGCGTTTGCTCAGCGGGATTTGGATTTCTGGACTATCGGTCCCCATGTGCAATGGCGTCTCTCCCAGCGGCTGAAGGTGGGCCTGAGCTACCATTTTGAACGCGGTCTGGCCGATGGCCGACATCAGCCGGAGTTCATGGACGACGTCTCCTATATCAATCACTACGTGAGCGCCGATCTGGATATTGAAGTGACCGAGCGCTGGTCTTTATGGCTGGCGTTCCATTACGAGCGAAACAATTGGACGAGCGGGATTGTGGGGGATGAGCGGAGAGGCGCGCATGAGGACATCTATCAGGGGGAGGCGGTGTTGATCCGAAAGTTGACGGAAACGCTACGTGCTTATGTGGGCTTCCAACGGTCGAGTCGCAAGCAGAGCTTCGAGGCGGAGCACATCAAGAATACCAATGTCGCCATCGGAGTGGCGAAGGTGTTCTAGAGTATTCCTGCTTGCGAGAGTCGTTGCTCATTCAGTTGGTCGGGTGAAACGACTTTCATCACGGCGCAGCCGGTCGTGAGCAGACCAATCATGAGCGAGATGGCGCACCATGACGCCATAGCAGAAATACTGTGGCTCAGTCGCTTCACTAGCCTCGCTTAATTGTGAATGTCGTCAAAAGTGATGTCTTGGACATCAGGACAGGTGATACGCAGGTTTTTCTGTGCGCGCATCAGCACCCCGCTGCAGTCCCGCCGAAGATGACAATTAGGATCTTCTTGTTCATCTGTGCGCTTATGGCTGTTTCTTCACGTGCTCACGGCCAGGACGGCGAACCTGACAGTTCCAAGTGGCGCTACGGGGGCTTCCTTGATCTCAGTTATGCCGTGGATTTCAATTTCCCCGAAAATCATCTTTGGCGTAGCAAGACGACAACGCCGCGGGTCAATGAGCTTGCTCCGAACATGGCCTTGGCCTATGTGAGGAAGAGCATCACTGCTGTGTCCCCATGGGGCATGGAGCTCGCGGTGCAAGGCGGATACGACACAGATGCATTGGTGCCGCAACCGGTCCCTGAGCGAGAAAAACCTGTCTCTGGCGCGGACACCCTCCGACATTTCTCGCGGGCCAATGTGTCCTATCTCATCCCAATGGGAAAAGGGTTGACAGTCACCGCTGGACTGTTCAACAGCTACATCGGGTATCAGTCCCTCTATTCCAAATACAATTTGAACTATACGCGATCCTACATGGCGGACAACGCGCCCTATATCATGTTTGGGCTCCAGGCCCGATATCCCGTGAGCGACACCGTGGTGCTCGGCCTCTATGCGATCAACGGGTATTCCTATCTTTCACATATTAACGACCAATTGAGCTATGGAACCCAGGTTGCTTGGAAAATACACCCCAACCTGACGTTTTCACAGAATCTGTACTATGGCCCCGATCAAGCCAACACCGCGCTCGAGTTCTGGCGCTTCTTCTCCGACAGCATCCTGGAGTGGCAACGCAATCCTGTGACGCTGGCCATGGCCTATGACATCGGCACCGAGAATGCCGCGGAACAAGTCGGGCATCCTCGGACATTCTGGACGGGCGCCGCCCTGTTCGCCCGGTGGAACGTGCAGGGACCCTGGAGTGTGGCGGTCAGGCCGGAGGTCTATTGGGATCGCAATGGCAGAATTACCGGCTCGGAGCAACTGCTCAAGGCGATCACGACTACGTTGGAATATGAGTTCGTGAAGGAATGGAGCAGCGCTCTCTTTCGCTTGGAATACCGGTACGATGAATCGACCGGGCGGGACGGGGGATTTTTCAAGGGAGGCGAAATTGCCCCGGGAGTGATCGGGCTGGCACGCGAGCAACAGCTCCTCATTGCCTCAATCGTCTGCTCGTTCGATAGTAGATAGAATCTCGGTCGACGCAAACTGGGTGACCGGCAACTGAAAATGGGCGACCGCAGGCGGTTTCGTCGGGCTCTGCACTGACGCTGAAAAGGTTGTCTTTCCAGGGGAGTCCAATTCGATCACGGCTGTAAACACGTCCAGTTGTCCTGGCACCGGTTGCATTCTGACCGTTGAGGTTGTGCCTTCTGCCGATTGATAGGTCAGCAGGACATCCCGGTTGACCATGGCGTTTCTGGTGGGCGCGTTGACTTCCACAAAAATATGGTTCGCCCCTACGCGGAGAGGTGAAGGATCGCTCCAGAACTTCAGCGTCAACGCATTGATCATCTGTACCTGTTTTGTCGGAACCGTCAGCGAGTCGATGGGTGCACAGCCTATAAACTGGTACGCGACAAGCACGCCGATATACCAATGAAGCGGATGGCGCCATGAGAAACACCGGCGTAGCCATGTGCGAGAGAACCTCCAATGGCTCCAGTCTTC
>DATFFC010000015.1:0-5163 GCA_035250505.1 Nitrospiraceae bacterium
TCCGAAGACGTCGATTGGTACCCGATCTTGATCGGCAGCGGAGTTTCGGCATAAGCCGACGAAGCATCCCGGTCGGGTTGTGCTGACAACACAGCGACGATCCCCATAGTCAACATGAGGGTATGGCGTATTACTGTAAACGCTGCCAGGGACATTTATCGGCTCGTCGGAATCGTCAAGATCGGCCCTGGTACCCCACCTGGTGTTTCGACGAACGTGAAAAGGAACATGAGAAAGGTGAACAGCCGTTTGGACCGTAGGTCCCGATCGTCGATGGAGAACCAGTGGCCCCGATACGGCGTACTGACGAACGCTGTATCCGGGGGCCGATCGACGGAGGTCGTCACCCGGATCAGATCCGGGACCGGTCCCTCGGGCCCCAAGTCGGCCTCCGGCGTCGGTGCAACTCGATGTTCGATCACATGCGCTTCCGGCACGTCAATGCGCGACGAAAGGTCGGTGAGCACTTCAAGGATCGACCGAGTTATAAACGCGATTTCCGTGTCACTTTGCGGCACGACGCCGTAGGTCACGCGGAACACCTGCGCATCGGGATCCAGATCCAGAATTCTCTTGATATTGCGTAACGAACCCTCGACGGCTGCGGCAATGCGCGGGCGAAAAATCAGCTCCAACCGTTCTTCGGAGTTCACTTTTTCTATTCGCACACCGACCTCGCCGGAGGCCTGGACGCGATAGAGATCCCGCAGGAGGGCATAGAACTCCGGGTTGGCGGGGCGCACATGCTGAAGTTGGACTCGGCGATTGTCGATACCGTTCACCGACTGTACTGCCAGGCGGAACACAAAGTCGGCGGGATAGCCGCCCTGCAGAATATTGAGGATGGCCGAGACCGGCAACGGCATCATCAATGAGCGGGCGAATCGCTCGCCTGCCAACGGGGCATAGGTGATGGTCGGGGTATCGGTCAGGACTCCTTGCGCCCCCAAACCGAAGGTCCCGCTGATGACGCCGGGCACGGTGCCGCTGTTGAAGATGTTGCCGGTCCCGTTCGCGGAGAGTGTTCGTTGGAAGGAGTAATTGGCGACAATCTGCCCGACATCCAGGAATACCGGGGTGTCGCCGTAGCGGAGCTTGACCAGGTTCAGCAGCATCTGGGTCTTCCAGGAATCCGCCACCGTCCCCGAATAGTCAAACCGATCTCGGCTCATCGAGCCCGGACCAATAGATGAGCATCCCGCGATGCCGAGTATGAGCGCGAACCACAACAAGGCTCTGTGCATGTCGGCGCTGCTTATACCGTGATTTTTGCAAAGCCACAAGACTTCAGCTTGTGGTAAGTGACGGACACAGTTTCAGGCGGGCCAGGCTGGAGGCCGCTTCACGGCCCCTGCCGCGTGAACGCCGATGGCAGATTGGGGTCAAAGACCTTCGAGAAATCGGACAATTTACATCGCGCAGGCAGAGGGCTATAGTCTTCCCCGATCGCCCGCGGACCATAGATGGCCGTGGGGGCAGCCCACCGAGCGGCGGAAGAGACCATGTTGATAGAGGCGGACGTTGCCGAGGCCACAGCCATTCTCGGAGCGATGCGTCTGGTGGCGACGGCGAATGGTCGTCACATGTTATCCGAAACCGGCATTTCGGGATTAACCGCCGCGGCTCGTTATGTCTTCAGCTTGGCTCACGACATCCCGGTTGAAGCGTTACCGGCCGTCACGCCGGTCGAGCTTGCCGGCAGATTGATCATGCGAGAACAACGCAAGGCGGCCTGCCGATTCCTGGCCATCATGCCTTTGATAGACGGCCGGCTGGATAGAGAGAAGATCGACCTCTTCCTCCAGTATGCCGACGCGCTCGGAATCCATGAGGACTATATAACGCAGCTAGCCGAATCCCGCCGGCATCTCGATTGGGTTTTGGAGGACATGACGCGACAGAATATCAAGAGCCTGTGGGATGAACCGTGGGACGGCTCGGATATCATGGAGGTGCTGCTGCCGTATCGCCGAAAGCCGGAACCCGGCCTCGCAGCGCGCTATGACGCGTTGGGGACATTGGCGGCCGGCACGCTCGGGCGGGCCTTTTGGGAGATCTACAAACAGAACGGCTACGCCTTCCCCGGACAGGAGCAGGGCGTGAACGCCCGGTTCGGCACGCCGCACGACTCGACCCACGTGTTGAGCGGCTATGATACATCCCCGCAAGGCGAGATCCTCGTCTCGACCTTCACCGCCGGCATGCATCCCAAGTTGCCGATGGAGGGACATATCCTGCCGGTCATCTTCAGTTGGCACTTGGGAATCGAGATCAATGCTTTTGCGAAATCCGCGCGCGGCCAACTGGACATCGCGAAATTCTGGGTGGCCTGGGTGCGAGGCAGTGAGATGAGAATCGACCTCTTCGCACCGGATTGGGACTTCTGGCATCTCGCCGAAGAGCAGGTCGCGGCGGTGCGAGCCCGATATCACGTGCCCACTCTTAATCCGCGCCACGCCGCCGGGGCGGTTCCAAATTGCTCCCCAGTTGAGGAGTAGGTGACTCTCGACGATATCTGCTCATCATTATCGCGGTGAAAAGGTGTATATCCGCGCGGGAAAAAGGTATCCGACCCCTTTACTGTGCCCCGACCCTTTACTGTGCCCTTTACTGTGCCGACCCTAACGTCGGGACCAGAGTCGCCGAGGCCAGGCATGAAGGCGATTCGGCTCCAGGAACGCGGATGCGAACGCTTGAGCAAGTCGTTGCAGCGCCACTGGAACACTGTCGCGATCCAGATGATTGGGCGGGCCCCAGGGTGTGTTATTGACATCGACGACGTACAGGCGCCCGTCATCTCTGTCCCTCAGCACATCAAGTTCTCCATAATCCAATCCCATTGCCTCACAGAATGTGAGGATCTGTTGCACTTCGCGGTGCGACAGCATCGTCTCCACTTCACAGAGGCTTGCCGAGGTGTTCTCATT
Source organism: Nitrospiraceae bacterium (assembly GCA_035250505.1). Taxonomy (GTDB): domain Bacteria; phylum Nitrospirota; class Nitrospiria; order Nitrospirales; family Nitrospiraceae; genus DASSBQ01. The sequence goes on from DATFFC010000015.1 coordinate 2,928, forward strand.
GCTGAATCGCGACGCAATGGGACGGCGTTTCCGATAGCAGAATGGAATCACACGGCCGAAGACGGGAACCCGAATGTCTTCGATATCGTGGCCGTCGATCCGGTTGTTCACTTCCTTTTGATAGACGGAGGCTTCATCGCGCTCCGCGATCGGACATTCGACGATCGTTCCATCATGGGTGGCATTGGCATTTGATTTCTTTACACAACGACCGCGATGCTGCAATGGGTCGATCCCAAGCCTGTATCCAAAGACCGCCTGGTGAACCTCGTCCACTCGTTGTTTGGTGATATCGGTGCACTGGACATTCAGGACCCTTTGATGCCGATGCCGCTCTTCAAGGAGTGCATGGGTTGGACGAACTGAACAATCTTCCCAATGAATGACGACATCCGCCTTCGCGCTGATATCATTCGTTCTCCGGCAGTCCAACTCATCGCATATCTTGTACAGAACGGACCCGGGCTCAAGGGCATGCGGATACGCCAGGACGGTCACGTAGAATTCCGCGCGAACGCGCTTCATCATTTTGATGAGGCTTTGCGGAAAAACCCGCTCGATGAATGCCAGCATCAATGCAGAGGCGAGGCGTTACCGCTCACCTTCCTTTGTCGCTCTGATGGCAATGATGACGTCATAGTCACGGTCATAATGATCCAGTTCTTCCGGACGCAGCTCGCTGGCCAGGATACCGTGCAGTCGAGCAATTGTGGTGAGCACATTGCCGTAGGACTTCACCAGCAAGCTCTTCTCTTCAAATTGCTCTTCGAAGAGCCGCTGCGCCGATAACGTGGTAAATCGCCAATACTCACCCCATTGTTCCATGTCATACCGGGTAATCTGCGCGATGCCTGGAACGGTGGCCAGCAAGACCCCACCGGGTTTCAGAAGACGCTTCACGGTCCGCACGGCGCTTCTGGTGTCCCAGATATACTGCAACGTCTGCGTCAGAATGATGCAATCAAAGGCGTCCGCGGGAATATGGTCGGCCGAGGTCAGATCCGCAATGATTGTAGCCTCCGGATTTCCCGGCCGTACATGAAGCACATCCGACTGAAGCACGCGATTTTGCCCATATCTCACGGTGTAACGTCTGTCGGCCACCTCGAGAACTCGTCCCTTAATATCGGCGGCATACTGGGCAATGAAACGATCAATATAATATCGCCCAATGCCCAATCCGCTCTGTGCGCCCGAATCCGGCCGGATCGGCCGGAGACGCCGCAACGAGCAAAAATAATCCCAGTCAATGGCCGGACGCTCTTCTCCGAGCAAGGCAGCACGCATGTTCAAATATGTCCTAGAAGGCAATAAGGATTTGGCGGCATGCTTGGCGAAGTTGATCAGAGCGGACGTCGCAGCCATGGCGGACCAGAAGGGATGCGGTTCATCAAGAGCCATCCGCGGAAGTAGCCGCGCCCATAGTACGCAAGAATGCGGGCTCGCTCAAGTCTTTCCTCCGGCGACCATTCGGCCCTGTACAGAAAAGTCGTTCACATGCCGGCTGCGCTTCTGATATAACGTGACGCCGCGGCGAGGGGCCTTTCCGTTTATCGCAAGGCGAGGTTCTTGCGAGGGGACTCGTCTGTTTCCGGCAGTAGAAGTCCTGTATTCCTCCTCTCGTGAGGCGCAAGGAAATGAAGAGCATCCGCAAGTCCGCCGACGCAATCCTCATCGCCGCAGGGTCTTTCTGCCTTCTCTTCCTGCTTTTTAACGTCATGCGCCATGGCTGGACATGGCACTATCTGGCCCTACTTATCTTTGCCATGATCGCATTCGGCGTCCTGCGTTGTTCCGTTTCAATACGACTGAATATGGCTCTATTACTCCTGTCGACCGCCGTAGCGCTTTATGGGGCGGAAGGCCTTATAGGTCATGTCCTGTTCTCTTCCAGCCGTTTCAGTATGGACGACTGGCTGAACTTCCCATCAGATCGCAGTGCGAGCGCGGCGGTCAGGCGCATCAAGGAAGAGCGATCGACCCGCGCCACCTTCGATACCAGAACCAGGCTGCAAGTCGTGCACGACCTCCGAAGTCGGGGTGTCCACGCATTTCCAGACGTCTTTTCGGCCGCGCTTTTTGAATCGACGGCAAAGGGAGTGATCCGGTCCATCTTCACCACGGATCAGGAGGAGTTGCTGCCGTTAGCCAGCCTGGCGAATGTGACGACCGTCTTCTGTAATGAAAGCGGCGAATACATCATCTATGAGAGCGACGAACACGGCTTCCACAACCC
>DATFFC010000016.1:0-4386 GCA_035250505.1 Nitrospiraceae bacterium
CGGCAAGCGCGGACAGGGACCGCTGGAAGATTTTCGACTGGGCCATGCAAACGATTAGATTGTGGCGCGACGGCTGGATTATCGTACTGAAGAAGAATCCCGGAGGAAAGAGGATTGTGGAAAGGTGAGCAGGATGTTCAAAAAGGCTTCAGGGCAGATCCATGGCGCATCGCATTCCCAACGTCGGACCCCAGTAGGTCATTTCATCCCATCCTCGATAGCTTGCTCGGAGTTCGGGCAGCCCTTCGTTCCACCCGGCGCCGCGCAGCACGCGGAATGAGCCCCGCAAGGGGCCTTGCGGGTCGCGCAAGGAAGAAACGGCATAAAAGTCATCGGCATACCAGTCCTTGACCCATTCCGAAACGCTGCCGACCAACCCATAGACCCCATACGGAGACGCCGAAGCGTCATCCGGCTCAATCGGCCCCATGCCGTTGGCCGACAATTTCGCCTCGTTTCCTTTTGGACGGTGTTGCTCGATCACTATCTCGCTGTTTCCCCAGGGATATCGCCGCCCATCCGTCCCTCGCGCCGCCTTTTCCCATTCCGCCTCCGTGGGAAGCCGTTTCCCAGCCCATTGACAATAGGCTCTGGCCTGGGACCATGTGACATTGACCACGGGATACTGACTTCGCTGCGGATCGTCGAACGCTTCGCGATCTCTCGGAACCGGGCACGCGCCTCCTTCCACACATTGGCGGTATCGGGCGTTGGTTACCTCATATCGATCGATCAAGTACCCGCTGAGATAGACACGATGCAACGGGCGGGCGTCCGGCAGTCCGTCCTCAGTGCCCATCAGGAACTCTCCGGCAGGGACGAGCGCCATATCCTCCGGCAGCGTGACGCCTCCTTCGCGTAACTTCCGTGCCTCCTCTTCCTGTTCGGCGCGCAGACGCGCGTTCGTCTTGACGATCTCTTCGTCGTTCACAATCGGTGCCTGCTCAGTGATCCGGCTTGGCCTTATCCGCGGTGAGCCGGCCGGTGGGACTTCCTTGGACTGGCTTCCGGCGATCGGCGAAGACAGGGCAGCGGTACTATCCGGCGTCCGAACCGTCTCAATCCGAACCGACATCCGGGCCAAGTCGGTGACGACGTTTCGATTCTGACGGCCCGCTTTCGGCTCCTTTCCTTTTCCCACCATCGTGAAGTCGAAGTCGGGGATATTGGCCAGCAAGGGTGTCGCATAGCTGATCGGAACGGCGAACGCCATCCCTTCCGGAACAATGCCGGAGGGATGAGTAAATTTTGTCGTGAGAATCCCGATGACCTCTCCGCGCCGGTTGAAGACCGCCCCGCCGCTGTTGCCGGGATTCACTGCGGCATCGACTTGAAACACCCGCTGGACCCCTCTCGTTCGAACCGCAGCCACATGCCCCCTGGTGACCGTGACTTCCTTGAGCCCGAATTGGAATCCGACGGCAATCACGTCTTCGTCAAGCCGGACGGATCCGGCATAGCCGATGGGCGCCTCGCTGAGGCCGACCATATCGACCTTCAGCAAGGCCAGATCATGTTCCGGGTCGGCGCTCACCAGCACGGCCGGTGCGCGAAACTCTCCGGGCGTCACGATGACGATACGTCTGGCGTTGGAAATCACATGGTGTGCCGTCAGCACATACCCGTCTTGATGGACAATGACGCCGGTTCCGGCCGGCCTCTCTACGAGCAGCGGAGGCCGCTCCAGCGCAGAAGCCGGCCGGCAGATCATCATCCCAGTCAGGGTGAGCGAGACGAGAAAAATCTTCATTTGCTGACGGGAAGCATTACGCTGATCGCGCCGGCGTTCTGTCCCAATTTGAGCCCTTCGCGCGGGTAGCCCATGGGGTCCGCGCTCCCTTTCGGTTCACCATGACAGTTCAAACAGTGCCGCGTCATATAGAGCGGAAACAGCAGCCGGATGGTCTTGCCCTTCGCCGTGACCTCGCTGATGACTTTTTCCTGAGGATAGGACGGCTCGGCAAACGCCTCCAACGCCGCTCGTTCAAACGCATCCGGCGCATTGGCCGGGTTACGCGGCACGAGCGCCGTCTGTTTCATCTTCACGCCTGTCCGGGCGGCAAAGCGGGCGGCGACGCGCTCTCCAAATACCGCCGGAATGAAGGCCCTGCCGTCAGTCTGCGGGCGCTGTCCCTCCGACTGGGCCAAGGCCACGACCTGCTTGCTCGTATCGACCAGTTGCTTGAGCAAGCGCTTCGCCCTATCCGGGATTCCCGCACCGTCCAGCTCGTCCAAATCCGCGCCGGCACGGCCTCGAAACATATCGGCCAACTGACGTTCGAACTGCTCGGGAGGCAAGGCTCCGGCCCTGACGGTCGGAGCGGCGAACACGGCTTGATTGTCATTGACGACGGCTCGGCCACTGTCCAACAAGACAGCCAGCAAGCGGGCCGTCTGTTCAAGCTCAAGGATGGTTTGGAGTGGAAGACCCGGCTGCGTGCCGCGTTCACGACCCGCCTCTGCGCCAGCAGGAACCCCGATGGCCATGAGAGCTCCCACCACAGACACGACGATCCACCGCAGGAGACTCAACATCGGCCGCCTCGGTGCTCGTATGATGAGGAGAAGGAGAAATGTCCGGCGCCCCGGGAACGGACGTTCCGCAGGAGCGCCGTCTGGTGGAATCGTACGAGGGCGCCGGCAGTTAGTCAAGGACGGAGAGGAACCGCGCAACGACGCGGCGCTTATCGACCGGGATGGATGTCGATCAGCATGTTGTCGGCATCGAGTTCGATGATCACCCGCGCGCCCTGTGGAAACACCGAGAGCTTGCTCGCGGCCAGCGTATCGACTTCGAATCTTTCCGAGCCCTCGGGTGTGGACAACAGAATTTCGCTCCAGTAGGGATCCGAATACCCCATCCGGCCGGCGATCAACCGATGCTCGAACAAGTCGGCCCTCGTCGGCGTCCCGGCGTCGAGCAGCACATTTCCGGAATCGAGAAGCAGAAGCACGGGGTCCCCGATTTTCGCGTTGTGCAACCCCACTCGATCAGCCTTGTTGGGACTGATGGACCGAGGCTGGAGCCCATGTGGAATCTTGATGAAGAGAATCCCCGCCTGTATCTTCGTGACGATTCCGCTGAGGCCGTAATGCATGCTTTGGACGGCGACATCGGGGCCTTCCGCGGCAACCGGCCCCGCACCCACCACGCAAAGAACCACCATGGACAAAAGACCAGCCATCATGACTCGCATAATTTCCCTCTTGCTTCATGGCGCGCATGGCGGCGACCAAGGAGCGCGCCCAATCAGAACCCGGACTCGCCGCTCCCACCACCAACCGCAGGAACGGCAATGCCGTATTCCTGGACCGGCGTCACCATCAACGCAAAGTTAAAGAGCTCGTCTGCCGCGACATCATTGATGCCGTGATCGCGCGCGCGAAGCATCTTGAACCATTTCCCCATCTCCACTTTCACCTTCCGCTGATCGCCTCCGTTCACGGCTTCTTTAACCGTCTCCAACTTCGCGCTGTAGGGCTCCCAATTCGAGGTCGGGTAATTGATCTTGTAGAAGTTGAGGGAATTCCCGATCTCATCGACCCAGTTCGCTTGAGCAAATCCGATACCCGGTGCCAAGAGCGCAACAGCACTCAGTAGGGCAACGGCGATCGCCAGCCGGCAAAATTGTCGAAGTCCACTCATGGCATACCTCCTTACCTCGCGAACCGGGACCGGCGCCCCGGTCCCACCCGCGCTAGAACGACGTTGCTGCCCTTTCATCGGATTCCCCAATATCTTCAGCGTCGACCTGATCCGGCGTCCTTAGCCGGAGATGAGTTCCGTCTGCTTCCTCCATCCGATCCGGAACCTTCAGCGGGCGCTCGAATCCTTGCTCGCGATCCTTCGCAGTCGGCTTATCATTGGGAGTCGCCATGACACCGTCCGTCAGGGACGTTCCCTCCGATTGCGGACCGATTATCTGGTCGGGCGCCCCCATCTGCGCCTGCGTCGACCCCGGCGCCAGGAGACCGACCATCAGTAACGCACCCGTCAACAGCAATGTTCCGACGATTCGTGCAGAGCTCATAACGCACCTCCTCGAATAGGGTTCGTCTCTATGCGCCGTCACGATTATTCGCATGCTTTAGCCCACATTATTCATGACGGTTCGTGACGAAACCGCTGAGACGCCAAGCGAGGTCCACGGCGCGAAGAATAATGAGCGCCACGCTTGTGGACGCCGTCGAGCCGGTGAGACGGCGGTGTCTTGCGTGCGGAGCCCCGAGGGGCCGAGGCGTACTTGAAACAGTACGTCGAGGTCGAGAGAGGCGAGCCCGCGCGCTTGGGTGCGGAAACCTGCACCCAGGCTTGTCGTAGCGGCGTATCGGCGGTTGCAGTAGAAGCGTTCATGAATAATGTGGGTTAGTGTACCGAGCGTAGCG
>DATFFC010000017.1:0-3130 GCA_035250505.1 Nitrospiraceae bacterium
CTGTTGCATAGGTGGCCGGACTTCGGATCAGCCGCGAGGAGAGAGAACCGTCGCCGATGCTCCCATCTTGGCATGGAGCACGTGGTGGATCACCGCATGAAGATCTTCAGCCGCCGTCTCTTTCGTCAGATATGCCGCCGCCCCGGCGTCCCGCATCGCTTTCTCGACATGGCTGTTCAAATTGACCGAGAGGCCGACCACGACCGTCTCAGGCAGCTCCCGGCGGATCCGCTTGGTCGCTTCGATCCCGTCCACGCGAGGCATATTGACGTCCATGACGACGACGTCGGGACGCAACTGGCGCGCGCGCTGGACGGCTTCCTCCCCGTCCGCCGCCTCCCCGACAATAAGAAGATCTTCATAGCCTTTGAGAATGCTTGCGAGCCCTTGTCGAACCAACCGGTGATCATCCACCAAGAGCACGCGGAGGCCGCCGGCCTTGCCGGTCGGACCGGAGATCGTCTGGGGGTCGCCCACGCTCCGCTCGCGCCGCGACGCAACGGCCACCGGCGCAGACTCATCACCCGGCGGGAGGCCGGCCGGAAGAGTCAGCATGGCGCTCGTTCCCTGGTCCGGGATCGAGATGATATCTAGATGCCCGCCCATGGCTTCCATCCGTTCTCTGATACTGTACAACCCGAAGTGATTCGAGCCTCCGATGGTCGCCGGGTCGAATCCTCGTCCGTGATCCAGCACCGTCATTCGTAACTTTCCCTCGAGGCCCGACGAAAGCTTTACCGTGGCGGTGTCCGTGCCGGCATGTTTAATCACGTTCAAGAGCAGTTCGCGGATGCACTGAAAGGAAAACGTCAATCGATCTTCCGCCAGTTGGGGAACGTTGCCCTCAACCTGTACGTTGACGGTGAGCCCGCGGCGGTGCATCTGCTCGGCCAACCATCGAATCCCCATCACCAAGCCGAATTGATGGAGGACCGGCGGACTCAGTTCGGCGATCATCGTGCGCGTGTACTCCAAGGACTCACTCAGGATTTCTTCCAGTTCCCGGGCGAGGGGTTCCTCGGCTTGAGACAGAGAGACCCGCCGCCGCACTTGAGCGAGCTTAATCCTGGCCAAGGCCAGCATTTGGGCCAACGAGTCGTGCAGTTCCGTCGCAAGCCGGTGCCGCTCCCGCTGTTCCGTCAAGCTGAGCTGCGCCGCCAGTTCCCGCAGCCGTCCTTGGGAGGCTGAGAGCGTCTTGGTCCGCTCCTGGACCCGCTGCTCCAGCTCGATATTCCATTGTTTCAGTTGTTGCTCCGAGTGTTTTCGCTCCGTGACGTCGCGGAAAAACACCGACAGGCCGCCCTCATGAGGGTAGAGTCGATTTTCGATCCAGCGCTGCGACGCCGCATCGAAATATTCGAACGTGCGCGGGGACCGGCTTCGCATGGCCTCATGAAACTGGTCCGAGATTTCGGTGTCGTTATACTCCGGAAACATGTCCCATACATGCCGGCCCAGCAACGCCTCTTCCGGTCTGTCGAGAATCTCCGTCGCCCGGCGGTTCACGATGGTGTACCGCCAGTCCGCATCGACCGCGACGAACGCCTCGCTGATCGAATCGAGCAAGTGCTTCATTTTCAGCGAGCCGTCCTCCGCCTCTTGTTTGGCCCGGTGGAGGGCTCCGCTCAGGACGGAAATTCCCATCGCTTCCAACACAAAGACCGAGAGGGCGACGACATTGGCGGAATTGAAGGACAATGTACCGACCGGCGCAATAAAGAAATGGTCGGCCACCACCGTCGAGGCGAGCGCTGCGAGGATGCCGGGTCCGAACCCTCCGTACCAGGCCGCAACCATCACGCCGAAGAAGAACGTGATGAAAGGAACGTTCACACCCAGGAAGGGATTGAGGATGAGCCGCAGTTCCAGGCAGGCAATCACCGCCAGCAGGGCCACCGCGTATTTAATGAAGAGATGTCTCCACATGCCTCGAACAGTCGGCCTCCACTTGGTGGGCGGACCTGTTACGCGCGTTCCCAAGCCGGCGACAAGTGTAGTCTACGGGGGGAGTAATTGTGACTAGGGGGACCCCTAGCTAAAGTGGGCTCATGCGGCCGCGCCCGGCGAATCCGGAATCCCGCCACTGCTTCAGCAAGGCGATTCGTCGTTCCAACTGGTGGGTCGTGGCCTGATCCACGCGCCCGCCGGTCCGTTTGATCAGCTCCGCATTGAGCCGGCGATGATCGACGTTGTGTGTTCGCGCGACGACGCCGACCAATACGCGATGCTGCTCGCGAAGCGCCTGTTTCCGGTCGTGCAGCGGGACGGGCGTGGGAGCCGCGGCCTTGGCCGCGCTTCCCGATTCGCTCTCGTCGTCTCCGATGAGGGCATCAATGCGGGCTACCCCTTTGAGGGGCACATATTCCTTGAGCGACTCGGCGGCGCTCCCGAACAACGTGCGCTGCACCGAGGGCATGACCTCTTCGAGCACATGGTCCCGCTCCGCCTTGATCCGCTTCGCGAGATGCACCAAGGTCGCGTCCTTGGGGAGATACAGCCACGCACGCTGCGGTTTCGGCAAGCCGTCCTGCATGCGGACAAACCGCCCGACGACCTGACGAAAATACATCTCCGTCAACACGTTGGTCGCATAGACGCCGACGCGGAGCCGCGGAATATCCACTCCTTCGCTGACCATGTTGACGGCGATGAGCCATTGTTGTCTCTTATGCTCCGCAAACGCCCCAATGGTATGAGACGCAGCCGGATCATCGGACACGGCAATCTGAGGTCTGCTGCCCGTGATCCGATGGACGAGTTCGGCCACCTGCCGCGCGTGTTCTTGGCTCATCGCCACGATGAGGCCGCCGGCATCCGGCTGTTCTTGTTTGCGCAGCCGGCACAGTTCCGCATGGGCGTCCGCAATCACAGATCCCAGCCACGTGTCTTGAAGCAGCGCCGTCTTCAGCCGCTCCCGTTGGCGTTCAAAGGTCAATCCATCCTCGAACATGGCGCGATGCTCGCGGCCGTCTGAAAGCCAGGTCAACTCACCTTCATAGCTGGGAAATAAGATCGGGCGGCAGACTCCGTCACGGATCGCGTCGGCATACCCATACGAAAAATCAGCTTGGCTCTCCCCACGCTCGTACCGGACAAACGGGATGGGATGGTTGTCGGAGCGAAACGGCGT
>DATFFC010000018.1:0-17411 GCA_035250505.1 Nitrospiraceae bacterium
CGGAGCCATGTCCGGGGCCGTGTCGGGCGAGCGCGTGACGGTCCGGACTTCCCCAACGGAAATAGTCGTCTTCCATGCCGAAGTCGGTGAGTTTCACATCAAGGGCGATCACGTCATATGCTTTCCGCATCCCAAGGTCCAATTAGAAGTCATAGAGAACTTTCTTCTCGGTCCGATTCTCTCATTGGTGTTGCAGCGGCAGTCACTTTTGGTTCTACATGGCAGCGCGGTTCTCAAGGGCCGGCGTGTCGCCGGATTTGTGGGCATGTCGGGAGAAGGAAAGTCCACGCTTGCGGCGGCTCTCGTGACTCGGGGCTATACGTTGGTTTCAGACGATCTGCTCGTCGTGGAACAGGATGCCGGCGGGCGCCACACCATCCGAGCCGGTCCAGGGTATGTGCGGTTGTATCCGGGGTGGGTGCAGACGCTGACGGCGAAACACTGCCTTCAGGTACCAGCCGGATCCGTTCGACCGCCGGCTTCGACCAAGGCGGCCTATCCCTGTGCCTCTGACACCTCGCATGAGGACAGGCCATTGACGTCGATTTTCGTACTGGCGACCGGTCATTCGATGCGTCTCACCACACTGAGCACTGCGGCGGCGGTTGTCGAATTGGTCAGATACACCTATTACGCTCGGATCTTGAGAAGCCTCGATTTCAGGCAGCACTTCTCTCAATGCGCGAACATTGCACGCTGCAGTAAGGTCGTACGCCTGGAGCGACCTCGAGATGTGGCGGCCGTTCCCGCCATGCTGGATTCAATCGAATCCCATTTTGCATCGGCGTAAACATGGGCGCGACGCTGAGAAACGAGACCGCCCTATTGCTTCACCTGGTGCGCGGCGATGAGCCCGATCCCGAGCCCTTCGAAGTTTCCCTTCATTCCATTGATTGGTCGCTGTTGCGCACCGTCGCTTCCAGGCATGGTCTCATCCTGCTATTGAATCGGCGATTACAAACATTCACGCCGTCGTTTGTCCCAACGGCATTCTTGAATGAACTCTCGTCCCATTGCCAAAGCCTTGTTCGACGCAACCTCGCCTTGTCCGCTGAACTATTGGTTGTGCTGGATTTGTTTTGTCGGCGTGGAATTGATGCCATGCCTTTTAAAGGCCCTGTGCTTTCCGCTGCCCTGTACGGGGGACCGCTCTACCGCGCCTATGCCGACTTGGACATCCTGGTCCGGGACACACACCTGGAATCGGCTCAAGACGTCTTGAAGAGCCGCGGATACCGCAGCCGAGAGCAGTTGTCAGCAACGCACCAGCGAGTCTGGGACGCCGCCGCCGGAGTTTCGTCGATGATTCATGTAACCCGGAATCTGACGCTGGAATTGCATTGCAGGCTGGCGCCTCGACAATTCGGCTTTGCCCTTGGGTTCGACCATATCTGGAGCCGCCGAATGCCGGTTCGCTGCTTCGAGCGAACTCTCTACACGTTTTCAGACGAGATATCCCTGGTGTTTCTCTGTGCGCATGGAGGGAAGCATCTGTGGGAACGCCTTGAGTGGATCTACGGCGTCTCGGAACTCATCCGGCATTGGCCTACCCTTGACTGGGAAGAAGTACTGAGACTCGCCACGACACTCGGTTACCGCAGAGCCCTGCACATTGGAATGATCCTGGCGCTGCAACTGTTTCATACTCCCTGTCCGAAAGACATTCTTGCTGAGTTTGCAGAAGATACAAACGGGGGACGTCTGGCGCGGATACTCCAGGAGCATCTCTACGAGCGCGCCGGTCCACATTCGGCTCTTGAGTACTTCGCCGCCTATCAGCTTCTGCGCGAACGGTGGCGCGACAAGGCGCGGCTCCTTCTCATACTGGTCGCCCCGGGCATTCGCGACATGGAACTGTTTCGGCTTCCGAAATGCCTATTCTGGCTCTATCCTCTTTTCAGAGGCATACGACTCTCATATCGATACCTCATTCATGCTCATCTGGTCAGGCTCGTCAACGCCCTGTCGGCATTCCAACTCACGTTCCAGAACAAAAGCAGAGTTTAGATAGCTGGGCGCTGGCCTTCCCTCTGCGCGAAGGGACTGGATCAAATCCGTAGCCCTGGAGCGTCACTTGCTGACCGATAGCGCCTGAAACCGGTGACAGGAGATAAATGCCGGTCCCGCTGCCGGGAGGCGTCAAGCGATCAATGGACAAGAGGTTTCCGACGGCGTCGTAATTGTAGACGGCAAGGGCACCAGTGCTGTCGGCCACGCTGGTCAGGCGGCCCTGGTCGTCGTATAGATACTGGGCCTCGTCCGCGTGGAGAGAACAAATCAAGGAAAACCCAATGCTCATCTGGAAGGCCAACATCCATCCTCGTGTATTCTGAAATAACGAAGCCATGACAGTCTGTCTCATTGAAAGAAAACTCCAGGTCTGAATTGATAAGAGCGCGTCTTCAGCCGGTCCATGTCATCATACGTATAGGACGTCGTCTGGTTCTTGGCATCGGTCACTGTCAGCAGATTGCCGTTGGTGTCGTAAGTGAAGCTGGTGACGCCGCCCAGGGCATCTTGGATCTGCGTGACGCGGTTCAAGTCGTCATAGCTAAAGCGGCTCTGCTTGCTTCTCGGATCGATTAGGAGAATGAGCCGGGAGACCGGGTCATAGGAACGAGTGGTGACATTACCCACCGCATCGGTGGTGGTTGTGAGGTTTCCCTGGCCGTCGTACGCGAAGTTGGTGACGTGAGCGAGTGGATCGGTGAGGCTGGTCGGCTGACCCGCCGTGCTGTATTGGATGACCGTCTGTTTGGTTTCGGGGTCTGTAATGGTCGTCGTCCGGGCAGTATCGTTGTAGGCGAATACCGTCATTTGCTTCAGAGGTACACCAGCAGTAACTCGAAAATCCATTGTTCGGCAGAGTGATTCGTTGGCTATGTGGATTCCGCTCATCATTGCGCACGATTCCTCCGACCGTGAAGAAGTACCATGCAGATCCCGAGTAAGAAACCACCTGTTATTGACACAGGAATTATTGCGGCTCTTTGGGAATCACTTAGCCATGGCATGAGCAATGATAGTGCATAACACAGCATTCCAAGAATGCCGCCAAATATGGCACCAAATAATGACGTTATTATGATATTGCCTAACCAGTGACGCATTTGCTCCTTTACTTCATGTTCATTGATTAAGATTCGAAACAAACTCGGCGACCAAGTTGCCCAAAATAGTTCCTGCAGTTGGAATGCTTGCTAGGTTTGGAGGCGCAAAAAATGTTGTGGAAGTTAGGTAAGATGTGAGCAATCTCGTCGCTTGCGGAGCATTATTCAAAGCTGTCGCGGTAAGTGTATTCTTGAGCGTGTTGTATCCACCTTGAATTAAGTGCCCAAGTGTTGCTCCAGCACCTCCGAAAACAGCGCTGATGACTGCACTATTAAGGACACTTGCTTGCTGTGTTCTGCATGAGCGGAGAAGGTTTTGAGTAGCGGTCGTACCAGCGCCTATGACTCCACTTCCGACAGCATTGGCGACAACGTTGGCACCTACCGAAAGACCCTGGGTGATGGTTCCTAAGCCACCTCCCAAAAACCCAGAAGCAGCCGCGAAGCCCACTTGCTCTATATCGATGGTAGCCCAATTCCCGCCATTCATTAATAGTTGACTCGAGATGTTAAGCGCGGCACCCATTCCAGCACCAACCAGGCACCAAGGACAGTTCCCTGTTGGATCGGTGTATCTCGTGGGGTTGTTCGCTGCATAGGTATAAAGGTTGAGCCCTCCCGCCTGACCATAAGGGTCTTCGGCAATAAACCGGTTATGATCTGCCGCATAATAGCGCGCCCGGTAGTAATAGAGGCCGGTTCCATCATTCTCCCGCCCCGTGTACTGGAACTGGTTTGTAGATGAACCCGGCGTGGTCGTTTTTCCAAACGGCTCGTAGATATACGCCGTGTTCGCCGATCCAGCGCTATCTGTCAATGCCAACGCGCTCCCCAGCGCGTCCGTCTGATAGAACTCATCCCCACCGGACTGCTTCCGAATGAACGGTTCATCAATGCTCAAGCTTCTGATGTAGTTTGCCGTGGGTGTGGCGCCCGCAAGCTCTGCCAACACATCTGCCCCGTCGTACCAGAAGCCGGTTGTCGTGCTATTGATGGTCTTGCTGCTTCTGCGCCCCAATCCGTCATACACGAAGCTCGCCGAGAGGCTCGGCCCGCTGATCGCGGTCAGTTGATTAAGTGGGTTCCAGGTGTACGTCGTCGTGCCGGAGGCATCGGTGAACGAGGTCAGGTTCCCGTTGTTGTCATAGACGAGATTTGTCGACGCACTGTTGAAGCGGGTCTGCTGATTGGCCGCATCGAACGCCGTGTTGATGACTGCCTGGGGAATGAGCGACGCGGCGGCGTTGGCGCGATTCAATGAGGTCCGGTTGCTCGACGCATCGTACTGATACGTCAGCGCTTCGATCGTCGCGGGCGTCTTCACGTGATTGATCGTCAGCAAGCGGTTGGCATTGTCGTAGCCGTAGCTGGTCACCACACCATTGGGATAGGTCAGTGAGGTTCTTCTGCCGGCATCGTCATACGCCAGGGTCACGGTCTGCGTGCCTTGCGTGACCGTTTTTAGCCGGGAATTCTTGTCATAGGTATAGGTGACATCCGTCTGGCCGGTCGCTGAAAGTTTGAGTCGTCGACCGGCCTCATCGTATTCGACCGTCACCGTCCCCGGCGTCGTGGTCTCCTGCACCCGTGGATGATGCCCGCCGCTCACGGTGTCATGTTCCTGCGAGTTAATTGGTGCGGTCAGCTTCATCTAGGTACCAATCCCCTTTTTCATAGATCCAATGATCATAAGCAGTTCTCCAATCCCCTCCCGATTGAACAAACACTTCCTTCTTGACTCTGCCGCGCAGTCCAACAACCTCCGCATTAAGAATCCTGACCTGTGGCTTCTCGATAGCGATGAATCCTCTCCACATCTCTATGGTTTCTTCTAACTCTTTTGTTGATTGGGGGCGCATCCGTTGACTTCGCAATGAAATAACTGTGTCAAAATCACCGCCCAACCAAGCTTTCATACCGAGTTCAGCACGTTGAATTAGTCGTTCCTTTGTTTTGTTTCTATTCTCACCAGAGGCAGCGTGCTCAGTGAGGCCCGCTACCACAAATACAAGGACGAATAGTAGGCTTATGGTTCTGAGCAGGCTATTTGCATTCACCTATCTTCCTCCCCACTGTTATTTCCAATTGCTGCCACTGGTCAGACACACCGGCACCGGTCTGGATTTGCCTGAATACGCGCAAATAGGTGTAGGTGTCCTGTGCCATTTTCACTGCAAGCTCTGGCCTCTTACAGGCGAGATCAGGAGTTGCACCGTGGTAAGAATGGCCCAACCAAGGCTCATAGCCTCTGTGTGAATACGCGTCTTGTTGAGCATGCAAGAATTGACCAAGCGCGGTTAGACTCCCACTTTTGGACTGCGTTCTGCCATAACTCTGTACGTTTCAGTCTGTCTGTGAAATGCCAATCCTGTCGACCCTTCACGCCACACATTATCGGGCAAGTTTTCCAGGAATCGTCGGCACCTTGATCAGCTCCATCGATTGCACGCGCATCACTAACTGAGTAACCCGGTTGCCGTGCTAGCCAGAACGTGTGAGATCGTAATGTACATCCTTTTGATCCAAGTGGATCAATGTAGCGAATGGGAGAATTTAGAATGTAAGCGTAGAGATTCGATCCCGACGGTACGAGATCTTCAGAGATAAATCGCTGCAGTCCTTGGCTGTAGTACCTCGTTCTATAATACTTCAGGCCTGTGCCATGGTCTTCGCGCCCTGTGTGCTGAAATGGG
Source organism: Nitrospiraceae bacterium (assembly GCA_035250505.1). Lineage (GTDB taxonomy): Bacteria > Nitrospirota > Nitrospiria > Nitrospirales > Nitrospiraceae > DASSBQ01. Next base: position 5,804 of record DATFFC010000018.1, read on the forward strand.
TTTGTAGAAGAGCCAGTCTTGATGGTTTTCCCGTACGGCTCGTTGCAATACGGCTGGATGGCCCGAGCAATATACAGAAGATGTCGCACATTGACACAGATGTTCAGGAATGCACGCTCGGAAGCGGGATTATTGCTGGTGCAATTTGATGAATTGAGGATGGGCGCTTCTTGATGGGAGGCGGTAAGAAAACAATGGAGAGAGATACTCGGCTAACTGTCCGTGTCAACCGTGGACGCCGCGAGCCAGCGCGTGAGCCACCGGTCCATGACCAACACCGCCACCGCGGCGCCGATCGCATCGGCCGCCACATCCCACGGATCGGGCTCCCGCAGCGGGACGAACGACTGATGTAACTCATCGGTCACTCCATACAGCGTGGACGCGAGGACGGCCAGCAGGACCGCCCGCGCCGCCGCCCACCGGCCGCCGCAGAATCGGAAGGCGCGATACCAGAGCAACCCGAAGACGCCGTACGCCACCATGTGATGGACCTTGTCGCCCAATTTCTCGACGAACGACGGCAACGTGTCCGGAAAGAATGACTGAGACGAGAGATAGAAAATGAACGCGGCGTAGAGGCACACCGGTCCCCAATAGGCAACGACCCGAAGCCGGGAATATACGGGATGTGATGCAGCCTGAACGGATTCCATGGAGAAACGCAGAGGCGAATCAATGCTGCGGTGGCACAGGCGTTCGCCCTGTCGTGGCCTTAGCCCACATTATTCATGAGCGCTTCTACTGCAACCGCCGATACGCCGCTGCGACAAGCTTGGATGCAGGGTTCCGCACCCAAGCGCGCGGGCTCGCCTCTCTTGGCCTCGACGTACTGTTTCAAGTACGCCTCGGCCTCTCGGGGCTCCGCACGCGCGTCTCGCTTGGCGTCTTGTCGGTTTCGTCACGAACCGTCATGAACAATGTGGGCACAGTTTGTTGAAACGCACTTACCCCTATGACATACTGCCCGCCGGTCTGCAAGAATCTTCGCTATGAAAGACGTCCGGCTCTGTTTTCTCTGGCATATGCATCAACCGTATTACACGGACCCGGTCTCGGGCAGCGCCAGTATGCCCTGGGTACGGCTGCACGCGACCAAAGCGTATTTCGACATGGCGTTTCTCATGGAGAAATTCCCGGAGACCCGCGCGACGTTCAACTTTACTCCGTCGCTTCTGCTTCAGCTGGAAGAGTTGGGCTCGGGCGCGGTCGTCGACCTTTTCGGAGACTATGCGACACGGCCGGCCTCGGACCTCACGCCGCCGGAGAAAGCTTTTTTGATCCGCCATTTCTTCTCGGCCAACTGGGCCACGATGGTGCGGCCGTTTCCCCGCTACCACGAATTGCTCGTCAAGCGCGGCACCGAGGTGCACGGTCGCGATCTCGATAAGCTGGCTCGTCAGTTCACCACGCAGGATTTTCTCGATCTGCAAGTCTGGCATAATCTCGCCTGGTTCGGATTCGGCGCCGTTTCCCGCTACCCCAGGCTGGCAGCCCTGAGACAGAAGAATCGCTACTTTACCGAGGACGACAAGCGCGAAGCCCTGGACCTCCAACGAACCGTGATCCGGGAGATCGTGCCGATGTATCGAGCGCTGGCGAAGCGGGGCCAGGTTGAATTGACGACCACCCCGTTCTACCATCCGATCCTTCCGCTCATCATCGACACGGAGTTCACGCGCCGCGCGCGTCCTGATCTCCCGCTCCCCGCCCGCCTCCGCGCTCCGGCGGACGCGGAGGCGCAGATCTCACGTGCGATCGACTATCACGCCAAGACCTTCGGCCAACCGCCGACCGGGTTGTGGCCGGCGGAGGGTTCCGTGTGCCCGGAAATGATCCCGTTGCTTCGCAAGGCCGGCTTGCGTTGGTGCGCGACCGACGAAGGGATCCTGGCGCGATCGTTTCACATGGCGGGGAGGCATTGGAACCGGTCGCAGGACCTGTATCGACCATACAGAGTTGAAAGCGGCGGCCAGGCCGTCACGATGGTGTTCCGCGACCGCGAGCTCTCCGACAATTTTGGATTCGTCTACCATAAGACCGCCTCCGATTCGGCGGCCGAAGATGTCGTCCGCCGGGTTCGAGACATCGCCATGCAGATTGCCGGCGATCACGCCATCATACCGATCATTCTCGACGGTGAAAATCCCTGGGAACATTATCATGACGGCGGCGAGCGCTTCTTGTCGTCGCTCTACCGTGCGTTCGGCGGGAAAGGTCTTCAGGCAGGCGAAGGCATCCGTGTCGGGATGTCGACCGTGAACGCCGCGCTGGATGCGCTGCCGCCCGCGCAGCAACTGCATCACCTGCATTCCGGATCCTGGATCAATCAAGATTTCAAGATTTGGATCGGCCATTCGGAGGACAACCGAGGCTGGGATCTGTTGCAGCATACCCGTACCCGCCTGTCCGAGGTCACTCCAAACCTGCCGCCTCAGCAAGCCGCCGCTGCGTGGGAGGAATTGTATGCGGCGGAGGGCAGTGATTGGTTTTGGTGGTACGGGGATGATTTCGATACCGATTACAAGCAGGAATTCGATCGCCTCTTCCGTACCCATCTCCGGAATGTTTGGACGAGGGCCGGACTGACGCCGCCGGAGGTCCTGAACAGGTCGCTCATCGATCAGCGATCGCTCCCTCAATCGGACCTGGTCCACTTGCCCGTAAGACTGCTCGCTCCTGACATCGACGGCCTGCAAACGACGTTTTTCGAATGGCGTGGAGCTGGGGCGATTAATCCCAATCCGCCGCTCGGGGCGATGTGGAAGGCGGAAGAAATTTTTACCGCCATCATGTTCGGGTCGGACCGCGATACGTTGTATCTTCGTTTGGACCCGGACGAGCGGGCCGCCGCACGCGAGGCGGAACTGGCCGTCGAGATTCACCTGGGCTCCGGGGAACGGCTGTACAAGGTCCTGTTCCCGCTGGATCCGACTCGATCAAGCGAGGTCGCCTTTTCCTGCACCACCGCCGCCGAGGCGCACATGGCGCGATTCTCAGGTACAATCCGCCGCGACGCCATCATCGAACTGGCCATCCCCTACAAGGACATTCGGATCGAGGTCGGACAAGAGCTGCGCCTCGCGATCGTCGTCCTCGACCACCATTTGGAAGTGGCCCGCTATCCCCATCAGAATCCCGTGACCATCACGCGCCCCGACGACGACTTCGAAGCCGGGATGTGGAGAGTCTAGAAATGAAAGTTCGAAATGCGAAATGCGAAATCCGAATTTCAGATTTTGGAGATGGAACCGGCAGGTTCGAAGTTCGAGTTTGGAAATTCGAGTTTCCGATGTGGGTTTCGAATTTCTGATTTTCGATTTCACGTTTCGGATTTCGGATTTGAGATTTCGAATTTAGACTTTTGTGATTTGGAGGAATCATGCCTGAGCTGCGGAGAGATCCGATTGTCGGACGCTGGGTGATCATTTCTACGGAACGGGGCGGCCGGCCTCAAGATCTGCAGCCGTCCTCGTCCCACTCATTGGCTGTCGCATTGTGCCCTTTCTGTCCCGGCCAAGAACGGCTTACGCCGAAGGAGATTCTGGCGTATCGCCCGCGGACGGCCGAGGCCAATAGCCCCGATTGGTCCATCCGCGTGGTGCCGAACAAATTTCCGGCTTTACAGGTGGAAGGTGACATGGGACGAGAGGGTATCGGGCTGTATGATCGTATGAACGGTGTCGGCGCCCACGAGGTCATCATCGAGACTCCGAATCACAAGGAGCGTCTGGCGGATATGCCCAGCAAGCGAATCGAGGATTTGCTGTGGGCGTTCCGCGACCGGGTCTTGGATCTCAAGAAAGATCTTCGGCTTCGGTACATCCTCATCTTCAAGAACCACGGCACCACCGCCGGCGCCACGTTGGAACATAGCCATTCGCAACTCATCGCGCTGCCCATCGTGCCCACAAACGTCGTGGAGGAGATGGAAGGGTGCCGCGCGCATTATGAGCAGAAGGAACGCTGCATCTATTGCGACATCATGCGGCAGGACGCCGCGGACGGTGCCCGGCTCGTGGCCGATAATCCGGAGTTCGTGTGCATCACGCCTTATGCGCCGCGGTTTCCCTTTGAAATGTGGATTCTCCCTAAACGGCATGCCGGCTACTTTGAAGAAAGCCAGCGGAGTCAGTTCGAACATCTCGCCATCATGCTCTCCGAGGCACTGCGGCGCCTGGACAAGGCCCTCGCCCAGCCGGCCTACAATTTCGTCCTACACAGTTCTCCTTTGCACGAAAAAAGCGGCGAGTACTACCACTGGCATCTCGAGATCATCCCCAAACTGACTCAAGTCGCGGGTTTCGAATGGGGCACGGGCTTCTATATCAATCCGGTTTCGCCGGAGGAGGCGGCGAAGGCCTTACGAGAGGCCCACATATGAGCAAGGAGAACCGGGGCATAGAAAAACCGGATGCTGTTAAATCTTTCAACGACTTAGACGTGTCAGGATGCTAACGGGAACAAGTGATCCGTAGACACTTGCAACTCGGTGCCTTACGGCAGTACAACCAAGGCCCACAGGTCCGGCCGGCCCTAGTGAAGTACGCAGGCACGCGTCGTGAGTGGCCTGATCCGCGCGGAGCAATCGCTGAATACACCCGTTGCCTAGGCAGGCTGCGTCACGGGAGGCGGCTGGAATCGATCAAGCTCCCCGTGGCCTTCAGGAGATGCCTCACGACTGAATGCGGGCTGAACATGCAAGGGACGAAAATTCCGCGTGATCGGAAGGAAGACGGAATGAGAGCGCCGCCACTTGATTTCACCGGCCAGACCTTCAGCGAGCTCGAACTCAAAAACCAAAAATTCAAACGCGTCGCCTGGGCCGCCGCGCTTATCCTCATCGGTATCGTCACCGTCCTCGTGCTCCAACTGGCCGGGGTCATCGCGTACTAGCCCGGGACCATCGGTCTTCCCACCATTCACCAGCCTTCGATAGCCGGCACACAGCGCGCTAACGCGACACACCGGCAAGAACCCTGCAATCAGAGCTTGGCACAGTAGACACAGGCAGGCAAGCTCGCATCCATGATCATCACCCGGCTGACTCTCCGGCATTTGCAATCGTGCTTCGGCCGGTCTTATGATCGCCACTATGGTCGTGCGCCTCAGTCACCCCTCACGGGAAATTGAAGTCAAGGGTCCGAAGCGCGTGAAAGAGGTCTTGCGGGAGCTCAATCTCATCGTCGAAGCGCATCTGGTCATCCGAGGCGATGATCTCATGACGGAGGATGAATTGGCCCTGGACAGCGACCGTCTGGAAATCCGGCCGGTAATCTCCGGCGGGAATGGGGAATGATGAGGAATCAGAACATATGAACTGCACCAGATGTCCCGTCCCCACGAAGGCGGTCTTGGGATTGGCCCGGCACAATGCCGCATTTTGCAAGAGCTGTTTCACCGGCTTCGTCCACGAGCAAGTCGGGCGCGCGATCAAATCGCAGCAGATGTTCTCAAAATCCGATCGGGTGCTCGTAGCGGTGTCCGGGGGCAAAGACAGCCTGGCACTGTGGCACATCCTCCTTCAACTCGGCTATCGCGCCGACGCGCTCTATGTCGATCTAGGTATCGGGGGTTATTCTCAGGTCTCTCATCAGAAAGTCCAGCGGTACGCCGAGACCGTCGCGTCGGCGCATGGCGCGAAATTATTGGTTCATGCCGTTGAACGGGAAGAGGGAGCAGGGATCCGCGAGCTTTCCAACATCCTGCACCGCCCGACTTGTTCCACGTGCGGCACGATCAAACGCTACCAGTTCAATCGCGCGGCAGTCGAGCATGAGTACGACGTCATGGCGACCGGGCACAACTTGGATGATGAAGCCGCCCGTCTGTTAGGGAACGTGCTCCATTGGCAGCAGGATTATCTGGACAAACAGGGCCCCACGCTCCCGGCCTCCGTAGAAGGCTTCGCGAAAAAAGTGAAACCCTTGTACCGGCTGACCGAGCGGGAAATTGCGGCCTACGCCGTCCTCAACCGGATCGATTACATCGTCGAGGAATGCCCGATGGCTAAAGGGTCCAAGATGCTCCTCTATAAGGAAGTCTTGAACCGGCTCGAAACGGAATCGCCCGGCACGAAACAACGCTTCTATTGGGGATTTCTGGAACAAGAGGCGCGTGGAGGAGCGAACCGGCCCTCGATGGCTTCATCCATGGAGGAGAAAGACCGGCGTACCTTGCATGCCTGCCCTGCCTGTGGACAACCAACGACCGCCGACATCTGTTCATACTGCAAGATGATGGCGAAGGCCAAATCGGCGGTGCGGACCTAGCCTCGCAAATAACCGGGCGCAGTACCTCCAAGGTGCCCTTGCCCACCCTCGCCTCTTTCCTTCCTTGACCGGGGGACAAGGAAGTAGCGCCGGAGGAGCGGCGGCTTCACACACGGGCTGGTTCAGCCGATCTTGGTCACCTCGCGCTCCGACACCTTAGCAGCCTTCGCCCCGCGAGGCAGCGACGCTTTCACGCTCATGGCGGCGTGACTGGCGATATAGACATGCGTCTGCCCGCCTGTATGGTCCACACGCACGATTATGCCCTGCGACGCCGCATCACCGAGCGATCGCTGGGCATCGGTCGCGGAAAACTCCCCTTGAAGCGTGTATCGGTAGTAATAGGTCTTCATCCTTGCACCTCAGAAAGTGGTGGGGCAACTGCGACTCCGCCCATCGACCTCCATATATTCTGCCTGCGCCTGAACGATCGTTCCAGCCGCCACGTTGTTCAGTTGGTAGTACAACGCCGTGAGGCCGGTTTCAAGAAACGCCGATGGATAGATCCATGAGATCGGATCGGGTGCAGGTCTCAGATACAACGTCGTCGTTCCTACTCCCTGCCTTGTGTAACAGAGCACAATCCGCCGGATCCGAACGATATTGCGGCCTTGATTCTGGACATAGAGCGACGCCGTTGTGCCCGACCTTTGGATCGACACGACGACCGTCTGGTACTGTTGAAATCCCGTTTCACAATTGTTGCATGCCATGGAGGCTTCCTCCTTTCGTGCGTGCAGTCTAGGGGGATCTTGCGCGGCCACCGCGCAGGAATCACGCACACTTGCTTAGAGGTGCTCGTGTTGCGGCCACGAGTGGCAACCGCAAGACTTGTTCGAGAGAACGAGATCTTGTGTCATTCAGTAGGTGGAGCAAGAAGCATTCCGACTCGGGTGATGTCCGACGCAATGATTTCCCTTGGAGATGCGCAGTTCGTTCCTGGTTCAGACAAATACCGGGTGTATTGGATGAGATACGGAGGTGTGAACGAAGAGATACGTGTTCGGGAACAATAGCGATTGAACACCTGCATCACGATGCAAACGATGCGGCCCGGTTTCGTCGCGACACACTGAGCACCGCACTCAAGGGCGGATGTTTTGCATCGATTGGGATGATGCGTATATAAGAACAGAATGGGATGTGAAGGGACTTCCCGATGAGCGGCCGGACGGCTTTCCTGCTCATCTTGGCCCTCGTGATTGTCGGGGGGTGGAGCACGCACGCCGCCGACCAGCCATCCACGCCCGTCACGCTGCGCTTCGTCGCGTGGAAGGCCGATCATCCCCAGGCATGGGAAGAGGCGTTCGCCCGGTTCTCGATTCAGCATCCGCACATCTCCATCGTTCGCGAACTCGCGCCCCATTCGTCCACCGCCTATCATGATTTGTTGACGCAGAAGCTCAGAAACCACGATGCAACCGTCGACCTGTTCTTCATGGACATCGTCTGGGTACCGGAGTTCGCCTCGGCCGGATGGGTCATGCCGCTGGATGATCTGTTTGCACCCGAGGAACAGCGGGCCTTTTTGCCGGCCGCCGTTGAGACGGGCCGATACAACGGGCAGATCTATGGAGTCCCGAGCCGGATCGACAGCGGCATGTTGTTTTACCGCACGGATCTTTTAGCCAAATACGGATTCAATCCTCCCGTCACCTGGCCGGAGCTGATCGGCCAGGCAACGGCCATCGTCCAGGGCGAGCACGCCGCCCATCCGGCACTCAGCGGCTATTCCGGACAGTTCAAGCAGTACGAGGGCTTGGTCTGCAGCATGATGGAATTCATCGGCAGCGCCGGCGGTCGCCTCCTTTCGACTGATTTGAGAATGTCGCTCTTGTCCAGTCCCGCCACTCTGTCCGCGGTCGGGTTTGTCCGGCAGCACATAATCGGGAACGTGGCCTCCCGCGCAGTCCTGACCTATCAAGAGCCCGAATCGGTCGTGCCGTTCATCCAGGGGAATGCCGTATTCCATCGCAATTGGCCCTATACGTGGGAAGTCGCAAACGATCCCCGCCGGTCACGCGTCGCCGGAAAAGTAGGAGTCGTGCCCTTGCCGAGCATGGCGGATCACACGCCTGTGACGGCGCTCGGCGGATGGCTGTACGCAATCAGCCCATTTTCCCGGCATCAGCGGGAAGCATGGGAATTCATCCGCTTCATCTCCAGCGCCCCGCTTCAACGGCACTTTGCGCTGGCCGCCGGCATTGCGCCGTCCCGCCGGACCATCCTTGAGGATGAGGAAGTCCTCAGAGCTAATCCCCATTTTCGCGCTCAGCTCTCCATGTTTCCTAGAGCGACCGCACGGCCGCGGACGCCGCTGTACCCGGCCATCTCCAATATTCTGCAACGGTATTTCAGCCGTGTTCTGGCTTATCGTGATGCCGATGTGCCGGCCGAAGCAGCCAAGGCGGACGCACAGATCAATCGCCTGTTGGAGTTGGGCCGGACAATCGATTGATCTGTCGATCTGATGATTTGTTGAATGACGGAATCGCTTGATGATCCGATGATCTATTGAGTGCCAAAGAATCGTCAGATTTAGAAAATTGTCAAATCGACAGATCAACAGATTCCGTATGAGATGAAAATTCTGTCGCGCCCATTGATCCGAGAGCAGGCTTCTGCCTGGTGGATGGTGATGCCGGCCGTGGCGTTTTCCTTGACCTTGGCCGTCTACCCGGTGCTCGCTTCCTTTAGCCTGAGCCTCTATCGGATTTTCTTAAGCCTGCCGGCGCTCGGCGAGCCGTTCGTTGGGTTGGAGAACTATGCGCTCCTTGTGAACGATCCGACAGCTCGCCAAGCCTTCCTCGTGACCGCCGGATTCGTGGGACTCTCCACCGCGCTGGAACTCATACTCGGGCTCGGCATCGCGCTCGTCATCCATGCGCGGTTTCCCGGCCGCGGATGGGTGCGGGCTGCGGCGCTGATCCCTTGGGTCATCCCGACTGCGGTGGCATCCCAGATGTGGCGCTATATCTTCAACGATCAATACGGGCTCGCCAATTTGCTGCTCTTCGGCGATCGGGTGGCCGACTATGTTCCCTGGTTCGCCTCACCCGGCACCGCCTTCCTGATCATGGTGTTGGCGGATGTCTGGAAAACCTCTTCGTTTGCCGCATTGCTCATCTTGGCGGGACTGCAATTGATTCCCGATGACCTGTACGAGGCGGCCCGCATCGACGGCGCGAACCTCTGGCAGCGGTTCCGCCACATCACCCTGCCGCTGTTGCGGCCGGCATTGCTCCTCGCGCTCTTGTTCCGCACCATGGACGCTTTCCGTGTCTTCGACCTCGCGTTTGTCATGACGCAGGGCGGGCCGGGGGATGCCACCCAGGTCATGCAGCTCTATGGATACAAGGCCATGTTCACGGAAGGCCGCATGGGCTACGGCAGCGCGGTATCCGTCTCAGTGTTCCTGGCTATTTTTCTTCTCTCGCTTCTCTATATCCGCGCGGTCGGTTCACGCTTATTGGAAAGGAATCTCCCATGAGCCAACGGCTCTTGCTCGCCGGCGGCATCGTGGCCACGGTCTTCGGGAGTCTCGCCCCGTTTGCCTGGTTTGTGCTGACGTCGTTCAAGACCCAGCCGGAAGTGGAAGCCGTTCCGCCCTCCTGGTGGCCGTCCGGCGGATGGCATTTTTATCGGGCCGCCCTGTTCGACCATCACCTACTCTCATATGTCGGCAATAGTATGATTGTCGCGGGAAGCACCACGCTGCTGGCGCTGATCATCGGAATTCCGGCCGCCTACGTTCTGGCTCGTATCAGACTCCCGGGCAAGTCGTGGATTCTGGGCGGGCTCCTGACCGTGTCGATGTTTCCGCAGATGGCGATTGCCGGACCCGTGTGGCGGCTGCTCTCTGATGCACAGGGCCTCAATACCCACTGGGGCCTCGTGCTGCCCTATGTGACCTTCAGCCTACCCATCGTGATTTGGATTTTGGCGTCCTTCTTTAAAGAACTGCCGGTCGAGTTGGAGGAAGCCGCTCGTGTAGACGGCTGCAACACCTGGCAAACCCTGACCAGAATCATGGTGCCGCTCGCCGCGCCCGGCATCTTTACCGCCGCGATTCTGACCTTCATCTATGCCTGGAATGAGTTTTTCTTCGCCCTGTTGATCCTGACCCAGCCGCAGAAACAGACCCTTCCGCTCGGCATCGCTCTCTTTCAGGGCGAGTTCACGATTCCCTGGGGAGAATTGGCGGCTGCCTCCGTGCTGGCCACGGTGCCGCTGGTCCTCATGGTCCTCCTGTTTCAGCGATGGATCATCAGCGGTCTGTCGGCGGGCGCCGTAAAGGGATAGCAATGGCGGACCTTGAGCTGCGCGCGATTTCGAAATCTTTCGGGGACCATGTGGTACTGGACGACGTATCGCTCAAAGTGGCGGACGGCGCCTTCACGATCCTGCTCGGTCCGTCGGGCTGCGGGAAATCTACCTTGCTACGCATCATCGCCGGGCTGGAGCCTCAGACTGCCGGGGAAGTCTTGATCGGCGGACGGCGCGTGGATTCTCTGTCCCCTGCCGATCGCGATATTGCCATGGTCTTTCAGCACTACGCCCTCTACCCCCACCTCTCAGTGCGCGACAATTTGGCCTTTGGGCTGGCCATGCGCAAGACTCCGCGTAGCGTGATCGACGAACGTATCGCTGAGACGGCCCAGTTGTTGGGCATCGAGGCCTTACTCCATCGCAAACCGAAAGACCTCTCGGGCGGCCAGCGGCAACGAGTCGCCATGGGGAGAGCCATGGTCCGCAAGCCGAAATTGTTTCTATTCGATGAGCCGCTGTCGAACCTGGATGCCCAGTTACGCACGAATACCCGCATCGAGCTCAAGAAGCTGCAACAGCGTCTGGGGGCAACGATGGTGTATGTGACGCATGACCAGGTCGAAGCGATGACATTAGGAGATGTGATCGTCGTGATGGAAGCAGGCCGGATTCGACAAGTCGATCCGCCGCACCAGACCTATCTCCGCCCGGCGGACCCGTTCGTGGCGGGATTTATCGGCACACCTCCGATGAACCTCTGGTCGGGCAAGCTGGAGCGATGCGACGGTGGATGGTGTTTCCGTCGCGGTGGGTTCGTCGTCCCAATCCCGGCGTTTCAAGCCGATACCGCCCGCCACGAAGGGACTGTCGTGCTCGGGATCAGACCTGAAGATATACGCTGTGAGCCGGCCGTTGACCTCTCAATTAGTCTCGACGCGCTCGTGGATTTCACCGAGGATCTGGGAGCCGATCAAATCCTGCATTGCACGGTGGCGGGTGAACCAATCCTGGTTCGACTCTCCCAGCAGCCGCCTATCGCGCCCGGCCGCCGGTTATCCCTCCAAAGC